>JAZNAD010000026.1:0-7195 GCA_045586345.1 Eubacteriales bacterium | reverse complement strand
TGTTAAAAAGCTGAACTCTGCCGGCACCGAGATCATGAAGCGTAACGGCTTCTTCGATCCCGGTGGAGAAGTGGACATCAACGCCGCCGTCGATGCGACGGGCACCACCGGCCCCTCGAAGATCAAGGACGTTGCGATCGGCCCGCAGTACACCTGGTCGATCATTGACTCCTCACGTAACAAGATCTTCACCTACGATCAAAACGGCAACCTGCTCTTTGCTTTTGGTGACACGGGCGAAATGCGCGGTCAGCTGAACAGCATTGCGGGCATTACCTACCAGGACGACCGTATGGTCGTGCTCGATAACACGGCTGATACTCTGACGGTTTACCGCCGTACGCCGTACGGCAGCCTCCTTGTGGATGCCATCAAGCAGGAGAATGACCGCAACTACAGCGGTGCCGTTGAGGCTTGGCGTAATGTTCTGAAGTACAACAGTAACTTCGATACCGCCTACATCGGCGTCGGTAAGGCGCTCTTCCGCGAGGGTAAATATACCGAGTCGATGGAATACTTCCGTGCAGCCTACGATGAGACCAACTATTCTAACGCTTACCGTGAGGTGAGAAAGGAGTGGATCTCCAAGTACCTGATCCTCATCCCGATCGTGGTCGGTGTCTTCTGCTACGCTCTCCTTAAGGTGATGGGATATGCCTCGCGTCTCAATGCGGCGGTGGCTGTGCGTCAGAACCGCACGAGGACCTCGTATTGGGAGGAGCTTATGTATAGCTTCCACGTGGCCTTCCACCCGTTTGACGGCTTCTGGGATCTGAAGCACGAAAAACGCGGATCGATCCGCGCCTCGCTCACCTTTATCGGCCTTTTGGTCCTGGCCTTCTACTACCAATCGGTAGGTACAGGCTACATTATGAATCCTAAGAATGAATATTCGACGATCGTTGTGCAGATCATCTCGGTTTTCGTGCCGATCGTTCTGTGGATCGTTGCCAACTGGTGTCTGACCACCCTCTTTGACGGCGAGGGCTCCTTCAAGGATATTACCATTGCTGTTGGTTATGCCGTCGCTCCCCTGCCCTTCATTCTTGTGATCTCAACGCTTCTGTCGAATATCGTCACCCTTGATGAGGCGATGATCGTCACCCTCCTGATCGCCATTGGCTTTGTATGGTGCGGTGCGCTCCTCTTCTTTGGCCTGATGGTCACGCACGACTATTCGATGGGCAAGAACCTTCTGATCGTCATCTGTACGATTCTCGGTATGGCGATCATCATCTTCATGGCACTTCTGTTCTCGGGTCTGATCGGTAAGATCATTTCCTTTATTTCGTCGTTGATCACCGAGATCGCGTACCGCGTATAACGAGCAAAGGAGGAATAAGATATTATGAAAAGAATACTGTCTACCTTGCTCGTTGCGGTGATGCTCTTCGGCGCTGTCGCGGGGCTGATCCCTGGCACGGCGGTGAATGTGCAGGCTGCTGAGATCCAAACCGGCGGCGCAAGCTATGAGCAGGTTACGTCCGAGGCGATGAAGCAGAACCATTCCTCGCTTAAGGATAAGCTCTTTGGCACGGAAAAGGACCCTTATCTCCAGAATGTTTTGACCGTCAACCTGCCGAACGGCGGTGACACCTATCAGCTGTACTGCAACCCGTACACGGGTGAGGTCATCTACTACAATGCGAATGAGGAGACCGGTATCTCCACCAACCCCTACGACTTCGGCAACGAGGAGGATGGCGAGATCTCGGATATCGTAAAGGCTCAGCTCCTCTCCCAGGTCGTTGTCTCCTATAAGGGGAAGGATGGCAACCTGAAGTACATGTACAGCTTTACCGAGGCGGCCCAGCGCGGTCAGATCCAGGTCAAGACGATCAAGAACGGTATCCGCGTTCAGTATTCGATTGGCCGCGAGAATGCCAACTATCTGATGCCCGGCTGGATCACCAAGGCGGCTTGGGAAGAGAAGATCATCGCGCCCCTTGAGGCGTATAAGGAAGAGCTTCTCAAGCTTTACAAGCCGACCGACCGCGAATACCGTATCTTTGAGGATGAGGTCTATCTGAAGATCGTGGCAGCCTATACTCTCCAGGATCCGAATAGGCCCGGCGTCGTCAAGGAAACGATGTTTAAGAACTACCCCATCACGGCAAAGATCGACGAGTCGACCGGCACGAACTACGCTATCTATGTTGTGTCGGAGACGCTGCAGCCTGCTCAGAAGAGCAGAATCGAGGCGCTCATCAAGACCTACTGCTCGAACTACACGTACGAGGATGTTGAGGAGGATAACGCGATCACCGGCTATGTTTCGAAGACCGAAACACCCCCCTTCTTCAAGCTTGCCCTTGAGTACACCATTGATCCGACGACCGGTGCGCTTGATATCCGTCTTCCCTCGAACGGTATCCTCTATGACGAGACTCTCTTTGAGCTCGAGTACATCAGCACACTGAACTACCTCGGTGCCGGTAAGATGGACACCTCTACCTACGGTGACTATTACATCAGCTCGGGTGGTGTGTACGGCGGCGATGCCCACGAGGAAATGCTTTATGATGGCTACGTCTTCTATCCCGACGGTAGCGGTGCGCTCTTTGAGTACAGTGATCTTTACACCGATACCAAGAAGACCTCGATCGCCTGGAGCGGTAAGGTCTACGGTCAGGACTATGCCTACTATACGGTTTCGGGCCAGCATCAGGAGGCCGTCCGTCTCCCCGTCTACGGTGTTATCAATACCGACGAGATCGCCGAGGTCCCGATGCTTGATGCCGAGGGTAACCAGCTCGTTGATGAGCGTGGCAGAAAGCTCTATGACCTGGTTCCCGTTCGCTCGGGCTTTATCGCCGTCCTCGAGGAGGGCGATGCACTGACCAGTCTTTCGGTCTCCTTCGGTGCCGCGCGTCACAATTATGCGTCGGTCTATCCTACCTATTACCCGCGTCCTAAGGATACCTACGACCTTGCCGATTCGGTCTCGGTCAGCGGTAACACTGAGTGGACGGTCGTGGCTGACCGTAAGTACACGGGCAGCTACCGTACCCGCATTGAGCTTCTCGCGTCGGACGAGGCCGGCTGGGTGGGTATGGCGACCAAGTACCGTGAGTATCTGAAGTCGAATGGCACGCTAACTCCTCTTGCAAACACGGCCTCTCAGATCCCGCTGTACCTCGAGGCCTTCGGTGCCATTGAGACCACCAAGCAGATTCTTTCCTTCCCTGTGACCGTCAAAGTACCTCTGACCACCTTTGATGACATCGGAGCGATCTATGACGACCTCAAAAATTCGGGGATCACGAATATCAACATTAAGCTGACCGGCTTTGCCAACGGCGGTATGAACGCCAACTATCCCGCCAAGATCAAGTGGGAGAGAGCCGTCGGCGGTAAGAGCGGCTTCCGCGATCTGATCGAGAAGGCCGAGGATGAGGGCTTTGGTGTCTATCCCGAGTTTGACTTCCTCTACCTCAGCCACGAGAGCTCGGGTGACGGGGTCTCACTCAAGAAGCTCGGTGCCCGTACGGTTGATAACCGTTACTGTTCCAAGCAGATCTATGACGCCGTCTATCAGCAGTTCACCAGCTTCTTCGATATGTGTGTCGCCACCAACCTGATCGGCGGCTACTACGAGAAGCTTGACAAGAAGCTTTCAAAGTATGACGAGGGCACGTTCGGTCTCTCGCTCTCGACGCTCGGCTCCGACCTTAACTCGAACTTTGATGAGGATAATCCCATCAACCGTGAGCAGGCGAAGCAGGATATCGAGCAGCTTCTTTCCAATGTTACCGAATCCTACTCGGTGATGCTTTCGGGCGGTAACCGCTATGCGATCAACTATGCCGACCACATCATTGAGATGCCTCTCGACAGCAGTAAGTATCGCTACGCCAGCGCCTCGGTTCCCTTTATGGCAATGGTTCTCCATGGCTATGTGAACTACGCGGGTGACGCTCTCAATATGTCGGGTGACTCGGAGTACAACCTTCTGAAGTCGATCGAAAACGGCGCTTATCCCTACTTCCTCCTTTCCTACAATACCGAGAACACTATGCTTCTTAAGAAGGATAAGAATCTCAGCAAGTATTACTCGATCCGTTACGATATCTGGCGCTGGAAGGATCCCGATGCCGGGACCGGTGACGGTACGGTCATCGAGCAGTACAGAACTCTCAACGCGGCTCTTGCCGACCTCCAGACCGCCGAGATGGTGGATCACCGCTTCATCCGCGGCGAGCGCAACCTGAAGGATTACGAGAGAGAGGTGAATAAGGAAACCCTTCGCAATGCGGTCCTCTCCGGTGTTATGGCCGAGATCACCGCGCGCGAGACCGACCTCTTCAATCTGATGAAGATCGAAAGAGACGTGTATCTCAGCGCCAAGAAGAATGACGAGGATTTCGCGAGCTTTATTGAGGCATACGTGATCGGCGGCTACAACATCACCGTGGATCCTGCCGATCCTAAGTGGACCGCCCGCTTTGATGGCATTGATCCCGCCGACACCGCGGCGATCGAGGCTATAAAGGCCGAGATCGTTGCCGAGGAAGCCAAGAAGGCGGTTCTTGCTGACTTCACCGGGGCGTTGCTCGCCGACGGAGTCACCGGTGCCGGCGCCGCTGCCGAGCAGGTCTTTGAGGCCTATTATAACGGCGACGGCCTTGCCGATCTTGGCGTTCGCCTTGGCCTCACCGTTAAGGTCAACGCCGATGTGGATGCGATCATCGCGCAGGCCGACGCCTTCATCGGCACCGTCCTTTCGGATGCCGAAAAGGCAGAGCTGTGGGCCGACGTCCGCGCTCTCGTTATGGCCAACACCGATACCGGTGCCGGCGAGACCATCTTCGATGAGCTCAAGGTAATTCTCGGTGCCGTTCCCTCCGATGACGATGTAGCTCTCTTCAACAAGCTCGTCTACGCCGGCTTTGATGACGATAAGATCGTCGCTATGGCGTCGGGCTTCTCGAAGACGGTAGCGGATACCGATGCCCTGGCTGCCCTTGTCAAGCTTTGCCGCGATACGCGTGGCTACATTCTGGCGCTTGTTAACGATGTCACTGTTGACTTTGACTTCAACAGGACCGATTCCGAGGCGACCGACGGTACGAATTACGTCGATACCGACTACACGCTGAAGGATGAACGTCTTGTGATGGTCACCTACCGCAAGCCGGATGGCAAGCTTGTTCGCTTCATCCTCAACTACAACCTGTTTGATGTCACTGTCCGTATCGACGGCGAAGTGCACGAGCTCCCCTCGTACAGCTTCAAGCGTCTGGATCCGGCAACCAATTCGTGAAGGGAGGCTAACGTATGTCTAAGCTTACAGATTTCTTCAAGACCGTAAAAGACAAGACGGTAGCCGCCGGCGGTTTTCTCAAGGAGAAGACCGCCCCCGTCACGGGGCCGATCGGCAAGGGCTTAAGGACGGCGGGCTCTGCCGTCCGCCGCTTCGGCGATAAGACCGGTATTACAAAGTTCATCGTTCCCTCCTCGCTGGATAAGCGCAAGGCGCGTGCAGGTTGGATCTTCGTTATGCCCTTTGTTCTCGGCATTCTTCTTCTGTATCTGCCGATGATCATTGACTCACTGGCCTTCTCGTTCTCGGTGTTCATCAAGAACAAAGGCGGCGGTATGGCGCTTTCTTTCGTTGGCTTCCAGCATTACAAGGATGCCCTGATGACGGACGTCACCTTTACCGAGAAGCTCGTTGCCGGTATCAAGCAGCTTCTCTTTGACGTTCCTGCGATCGTCATCTTCTCGCTCTTTGTTGCCGTTGTCCTGAACCAGAAAATGCTGGGGCGCGCAGCGTTCCGTGCCATCTTCTTCGTTCCCGTTATCCTTTCGACGGGTCTTATGGACTCGATCAACGCAGCTGACCTCCTTGGCGATAACATGGGCGCTGAGGGCGGTATTGATACCGGTGGCGGAACCGATACGACGACCCAGATCGTTTCGGCGCTTGATATTCAGGCGCTCTTCGCGAGCATGAAGGTCGGTACCGAGCTCGTTACCTATGTTACGACGCTTGTTAACAACATTTACGATATCATTAACCGCTCGGGTGTTCAGATGCTGATCTTCCTTGCCGGCCTGCAGTCGATCTCGCCCGCCATCTATGAGGCGTGTAAGATCGAGGGGGCTACCGCGTGGGAAACCTTCTGGAAGATCACCTTCCCGATGATCAGCCCGATGATCCTCGTAAATGCGATCTACACGATCATCGACTCGTTTACGAGTAAATCGAATGTCGTTATGACCTATATTGCATCGAAGAATGAACAGGGTAATATCGCGACGGCGATGGCCTGGATCTACTTCCTGATCATTATGCTGATCATTGCTGTGTTCGTCGGTATCGCGTCGGCATTCATATTCTATCAAAGAAAAGATTAAGGAGGTGGAAAGATGAACGTACAACCCGAAGTACAGAAAACACGCGTAATGAAAGAAACCAAGAATCGCATTCGCGTGGATTACGAGGGCAAAATGTCCTTTTGGCAGCGCCTCAAGCAGAAGATATTTTCCACCTACTTCCTGACGCAGGTCGTCTGGTACATCTTCCGCCTTCTCCTGATGATCGGTATCTCCTATGTTATCCTGTTCCCCTTCTTCTCAAAGATCGCGGGCTCCTTCATGGGATACGAGGATTTTGTTGACGTGACGGTTCGCGTGATTCCGAAGCACTTTACCTTCACCACATACAAAGCGATCTTCCTGGAGAACAATTACCTTGACGCGTTTTTGAATACCACGATCCTCTCGGTCGGTGCGGCACTTCTGCAGACCTTCGTCTGTATGCTGATCGGCTACGGCCTCGCGAAATTTAAGTTCCGCGGCAATGGGCTGATAATGCTCCTTGTGGTTCTGACGATGATCATCCCTCACGAGACCATCCGTCTTGCCATGACACAGAGGTTCCGTTACTTTGACCTTGGCGGTATCCTCACCGACGGCAACGGCCGTATCGTCCCCGGCCTTCTTGAGCTTTTGGGGATCGACGTGAACTCGAAGGCGTCAGGTCAGCAGCTTCCCATCCTTCTTGACACCTTCTGGCCTCTGTTTATCATCTCCGCGACCGGCCTTGCCTTTAAGAACGGCCTTTACATCTTCATGATGCGCCAGTTCTTCCGCGGCGTTCCGGATGAGCTTGAGGAATCGGCGTACGTTGACGGTGCTAACACGATGCGCACCTTCTTCTCGATTATCATTCCGCTTTCCGTGCCGATGA
>JAZNAD010000025.1:0-12939 GCA_045586345.1 Eubacteriales bacterium | reverse complement strand
GCACCGGCCGAGGCGATCGGGTTCCCACCGAAGGTCGAGCCGTGGTCGCCATAGCCGAGGACGCCCGCCGTCTTCTCGTTCATCAGGCACGCCCCGATCGGGAGGCCGCCGCCAAGGCCCTTGGCGGTCGTGACGACGTCGGGGGTAAGACCGTAGTGCATATAGGCGTACAGCTCACCGGTGCGGCCGTTGCCGGTTTGCACCTCGTCGATTATGAGAAGGACGTCGCGCTCGCGCACGGCGGCCTCGACGGCGCGAAGATAGTCACCGTCAAGAGCGATGACGCCGCCCTCGCCCTGCACGCACTCAAGGAGCACGGCGGCGACCGGGTATTCGTCAAGTATTCTTGTCATTTCCTCGACGTTCCCCGCCTCTGCGTGAATAAATCCGGGGGTGAGGGGAGCAAAGAGCTTATGGAAATGCTCCTGCCCCGTAGCGGCCAGCGTTGTCAGCGTGCGGCCGTGGAAGCTCTGCTTGAGGGTCACGATGACGGGGTTCTCAAGGCCGCGGTGATCGGCGGCGTACTTACGCGCCACCTTGATGGCGCACTCGTTGGCCTCGGCCCCCGAGTTACCGAAGAAGACACGGGCCATCCCGGTACGGGCGCAGAGTGCCTCAGCAAGGCGGGCGCAGGGCTCGGTGTAGTAGAGGTTCGAGGTATGCGAGACCTTCGCAAGCTGGTCGGTGACGGCCCGACACCAGACGGGGTCGGCGTGGCCGAAGGCGGTAACACCGATGCCCGAGCCCATATCAATATAGCGGCGGCCGTCGGCGGCGGTGAGGAGCGAGCCCTCGCCAGCGACGATCTCGACGGGAAAGCGCTTGTAGGTCGCGGCGACATAGGTATCGTCAATGGTTTTGAAGCTCATCACTTATCTCCCTTGACCATCGTACCGGCGCCCTCGTCGGTCAGAAGCTCCATTAAGATCGAGTGCGAGATGCGCCCGTCCATAATGATGACGTTCTCAACGCCGCGCTCGATGGCCTCGATGCAGCAATCGACCTTCGGAATCATACCGCCCGAGATAACGCCCTCCTCGTAAAGAGCCTTCGCCCCCTTGACGGTGATCTCGGGAATGAGGGTCGAGGGATCGTCCTTATCGCGCAGGATCCCGGCAATGTCGGTCATCATAATAAGGCGCTCGGCACCAAGCGCGCCCGCGATATAGGCGGCGGCGGTATCGCCGTTGATGTTGTAGGTGTTGCCCTCTTTGTCACAGCCGACGGTCGAGACGACCGGGATATACCCCTTCTCAAGGAGGTCGGTGACCGGCTTTATGTTGATGCCCGTGATCTTACCGACGTAGCCGAGCTTTTCGTTCTTCATCTTAGCTTCGATCAGGCGGCCGTCAATGCCCGAGATGCCCATGGCCTTGCCGCCGCGGCTCTCGATGAGGTTGACGAGGGTCTTGTTGACCTTGCCGGCGAGCACCATCTGGACGATATCGACGGTTTCCTTATCGGTGACGCGCAGGCCGTCCACGAAGACCGGCTCCTTGCCGAGCTTCGCCATCAGCTCGGAGATCTCGGGGCCGCCACCGTGCACGAGCACGATCTTGACGCCGACGAGCCAGAGGAGGACGATGTCCTCCATGACCTGCTGCTTCAGGGTCTCATTGATCATGGCGTTGCCGCCGTACTTGACGACAACGATCTTGCCGTTATAGCGGCGGATATAGGGGAGCGCCTGGCAGAGGATCTCTGCCCGCTCCGCGTTCGATACTTCTTCATACATGGGATGCTGTCTCCTTAGGTGCGGTAGTCGCCGTTGATCTTGACATAGTCGTAGGTGAGGTCACAGCCCCACGCGGTGGCCGAGGCCTCGCCCATCCCGAGGGTGACGAGGATCTCGATCTCCTTCCGAAGGAGGACCTGCTTCGCGGTCTCCTCCGAGAAGTCAACGCCGGCGCCGTTACGGCAGACCTCGACCTCCCCTGCGGACGAGCGAAAGGAAACGCCGACCTTTTCGACGTCGATCGCGGCACCCGAATAGCCGAGGGCGCAGAGGACGCGACCCCAGTTGGCGTCCGAGCCGAACATGGCGGCCTTGACGAGGCTCGAGCAGATGACGCTCTTGGCGCAGGTCTTGGCGGTCGCCTCATCGGGCGCGCCAGTAACGCGGCACTCAAGGAGCTTGGTGGCACCCTCGCCGTCCCCGGCGATGCGGCGGCAGAGGTCGGTGGTAACGGTATTGAGGGCGCACATGAAGGCCGAGAAGTCCTCGCCCTCGGCGGTGATCTCGGCGTTGCCGGCCGCGCCGTTCGCAAGGACGACGACCATATCGTTCGTCGAGGTGTCGCCGTCGATCGAGATCATATTGAAGGTCGAGGTGACGTCGGTCGAGAGAGCCCTCCGGAGCATGGCGGGGGAGATCGCGACGTCACTTGTCAGAAAAACGAGCATCGTAGCCATGTTCGGGTGGATCATGCCGCTCCCCTTGGCGATACCGCCGAGGTGGCAGATCTTGCCGCCCACGGTGAACTCGACAGCGACCTCCTTTTTAGCAACGTCGGTCGTCATGATGCCCTCGGCGGCCGACGAGCTGCCGTCCTCCGAGAGAGCCCCGACGAGCGCAGGGATGCCTGCGGCGATCGGCGCGATGGGCAGGGGCTGACCGATGACACCGGTCGAGGCGACCACAATGTCGTCGGGCGAAAGGCCGAGAGGCTCGGCCACAAGGCGGGACATTTCCTCAGCGATCTCAATGCCGTTCGCATTGCAGGTGTTGGCGTTGCCGCTGTTGCAGACGATGGCACGGGCGTACCCGTTCTCGAGGTGGCGGCGCGTGACGATAAGGGGCGCGCCCTTAACGAGGTTCTGCGTATAGACGGCGGCGGCCGCGGCGGGGCGGTCGCAGACGATGAGCGAGATGTCCTTCTTCTTACGGTTGTGACGGATGCCGCAATGGACACCCGAGGCGGTAAAGCCCTTAGCGGCGGTGACGCCGCCCTCGATGATCTTGATCATATCAGTTTCCTCCGGTGACGAGCCCCGTATCCTCGGGAACTCCCAGTGTAATGTTCATATTCTGGATGGCGGCGCCCGAGGCACCCTTGCCAAGGTTATCAAAGCGAGAGACGAGGGTCATCCGCTCGTCGTTGCCAAAGACCGAGACGGTCATATCGTCACGCCCCGTCATAGCGGCGGCCGAGAGGAAGCCTCCCTCGCTTTCGTCGGTGTAGGCCACCATTCCGCCGGGATAGGCGGCGGCGAGGCAGTCACGGACATCGGAAAGGCTGCCGCGGAGCTGACTTGCGTGCAGGGGCACCGTGACCTCCATCCCCGCATAGTAGGGGGCGACGATCGGGCAGAAGACGGGGAGAGTCGCAAGGCCGCAGACGGCCGCGATCTCGGGCAAATGCTTGTGTGCCTGGGTGAGCCCGTAGGCGCGGGGGGCATCAAGAAGAGGGTCTCTCCCCTCGGCCTCGTAGTCGGCGATCATCTTCTTGCCGCCGCCCGAATACCCCGTCAGCGAGAAGGCCGAAAGGGGGGTGTCGGGGGCGAGAAGGCGGGCGGCAACGAGGGGTGCCACAAGGGCGATCACACCCGAGGCGTGGCAGCCGGGATTGGCGATACGGTGCGATGCGGCGATGGCCGCGCGCTTCCCCGGAAGCTCCGGGAAGCCGTAATCAAAGGCGGACGACGTGCGGTGTGCGGTAGAGGTGTCGATGATGACGGCGGCGCTCCCCTCGGCGAGGGCGACCGACTCGCGCGCGGCGTCGTCGGGCAGGCAGAGGAAGGCAACGTCAGCCGTATGGAGCATCTCGCGGCGGGCATCGGGATCCTTGCGCTTCTCCTCGGGGAGCGAGAGCAGGAAAAGGTCGCGGCGCGCGGCAAGGCGCTCGTAGATGCGGAGGCCGGTCGTGCCAACCGAGCCGTCGATAAATACTTTTTTCATTTCTTGAGCTTCTCCTTTACCGAGGCTACCTGGGCACGCACCGATTCGGGCGAGGTACCGCCAAACGAGGTGCGGCGGCGGACGCAGGTCAAAAGATCCACGGTGCCGTAAATATCCTCTTCGATGAGGTCACAGTATTCCTTGTAAACGTCAAGGGGCAGGGTCTCAAGGGTGAGATCCTCGGCAATGCAGCGCGCGACGAGCTGGCCGGCGATCTTATAGGCCGAGCGGAAGGGGAGGCCGCGGCCGACGAGGTAGTCGGCAAGGTCGGTCGCCCCGATAAAGCCGCCCTCGGCAGCCTTCTTCATCCGGTCGGCACGGGTCTTCATGGTGGTTATCATGGGTGTCATGATCGAGAGGCAAAGAGAGACGGTATCAATGGCGTCAAAGACTCCCTCTTTATCCTCTTGCATATCCTTGTTGTAGGCGAGGGGCAGGCCCTTGAGGGTGGTAAGAAGCGAGATAAGGTCGCCAAAGACGCGACCGCTCTTGCCGCGGACGAGCTCGGCCATGTCGGGATTCTTCTTCTGCGGCATGATCGAGGAGCCTGTGGTGTAGGCGTCCGACAGCTCAATGAACTTAAATTCCCAGCTCGACCAGAGGATCAGCTCCTCGGCAAAGCGCGACAGATGCACCATTACGAGAGAAAGCGCCGAGAGAAGCTCAACGGCAAAGTCGCGGTCCGAGACCCCGTCAAGGCTGTTCTCGACGACCCCCGCAAAGCCGAGGCGCTCGGCCTCAAAGTGGCGGTCGGTCGGGTAGGTGGTGCCGGCGAGGGCACACGAGCCGATGGGCGAGAGGTTCATGCGGCGGCGGCAGTCGGCAAGGCGGTCGGCGTCGCGGAGGAGCATATAGGCGTAGGCCATCAGATGGTGGCCGAAGGTGATGGGCTGGGCGCGCTGGAGGTGGGTGTAGCCCGGCATGACGGTCTCGGCCTCGGCCTCGGCACGGTCGGTAAGCGCGGCGACGAGCGAGAGCACCTGCTCGGTCAGGGTGTCGCACGAGGCGCGCAGGTGCATCCGGAAGTCGAGCGCGACCTGATCGTTCCGACTCCTAGCAGTATGCAGCTTTTTGCCGACGTCGCCAAGGCGCTCGGTGAGGACCGCCTCGACGAACATATGGATGTCCTCGGCCGTGGGGTCGATCGTGAGCGCGCCCGACTCGAGGTCGGCAAGGATGCCCGCCAGCCCCTCGACGAGGGCGTCGGCCTCGGTCTTTTCAATGATGCCGCACTTGGCAAGCATCGCGGCGTGTGCCATGCTCCCCGTGATATCCTCACGGTACATCCGACCGTCAACCGCGATCGAGGAATTGAATTCGTCGGCCAGCGTATCGGTCTCGGCGGCGGTTCTTCCCGCCCATAGTTTTGCCATGTCTGTCTCCTTTTTTAGGGTTCCTTACACGAAAGGTTGCCGTCCCACGGAAGGCGTGGGGCGGCATCCTGCTTTTGTCTTACTTGTTGGCGTTCTTGGCATCCACCATCGCCTGCACCTTGATCGGCAGACCGTAGAGATTGATGAAGCCCGCGGAGTCCTTCTGGTCGTAGTCGCTCTCACCGAAGGTGGCGATCTCCTCGCTGTACAGCGAATAATCGCTCCACACGCCGGCGTTGATCATGTTGCCCTTGTAAAGCTTCAGGCGCACCTTACCCGTGACCTTCTCCTGGGTCTTGTCCACGAAGGCCGAGAGGGCCTCGCGGAGGGGGGTGAACCACTGGCCGTTGTAGACAAGCTCGGCAAAGGTGATCGAGAGCTTCTGCTTCTCGTGGAGGGTCATCTTGTCAAGACAGATGCTCTCAAGCACACTGTGCGCCTTGTAGAGGATGGCTCCGCCGGGGGTCTCGTACACACCGCGGCACTTCATGCCGACGAGGCGGTTCTCGACGATGTCAAGAAGGCCGATGCCGTTCTTGCCGCCGAGCTCGTTGAGGGCAAGGATGATCTGCTTGGCGGTCATCTTCTTACCGTCGAGAGCGACGGGAACGCCGGCCTCAAAGTCAAGCTCGATATAGGTGGAGGTGTCGGGCGCCTGGAGAGGCGACACGCCCATCTCGAGGAAGCCGGGCTTCTCGTACTGCGGCTCGTTGCCGGTATCCTCAAGGTCAAGACCCTCGTGCGAGAGGTGCCAGAGGTTCTTGTCCTTGGAATAGTTGGTCTCGCGGTTGATCTTCAGAGGGACGTTGTGCGCCTCGGCGTACTCGATCTCCTCCTCACGCGACTTGATGTCCCACTCACGCCAGGGGGCGATGATGGGCATGGTGGGGGCAAAATGCTTGATGGCGAGCTCAAAGCGCACCTGGTCGTTGCCCTTGCCCGTGCAACCGTGGCAGATGGCGTCGGCGCCCTCCTTCAGGGCGATCTCAACAAGGCCCTTGGCGATGCAGGGGCGCGCATGGCTCGTGCCGAGGAGGTATTCCTCGTAGATGGCTCCCGCCTTCATGGTGGGGATGATGTAGTCGTCCACATACTCCTCGGTGAGGTCAAGGACGTAGAGCCTCGAGGCGCCGGACTTGAGTGCCTTCTCCTCAAGGCCCTCCAGCTCGTCCGCCTGACCGACGTTGCCCGACACGGCGACGACCTCACAGTTATTGTAGTTCTCCTTGAGCCACGGAATGATGATCGAGGTATCAAGGCCGCCCGAATAGGCGAGGACTACCTTCTTAATGTTTTCCTTATTCATTTTTATAAGCCTCCAATGCATAAAAATTCTTGCTCGCTGCATTTATATGCACCTATTATATAGGATAAAATGTAGTTTGTCAAGAGGGTTTTGTGTTTTTTCTTCCGTTTTTCCGTATTTTTTCAAAAAAGTGAGCCACACCACTTGACAGAGGTGCCGCCGAACGCTATAATATAAAGTAGAAAATATTATTTTCATCTTTGCGAAGGAGATGTCACATGGATAATCTTATCGTTGCTTTTATGAACCTTTTCCTCAAGGGTGATGCCAAGCTCACCGTTGAGCAGTACCGGGGCGCCCTTGAGGGCGTTGAGACCTCGGGCTCCTTTGAAACGATCGTCGGCCTCCCGATCGAGGGCAGCACTCTGGCAATCGGCGCCGTCCTCCTCTCGATCTTGATTGCGGTCTGCGCCTTTAACGCCGTCATCGGCATCTTCATCAACTACCGTCTCTTTTATAAGGCATACATGCCCACCTGGGCCGCCTTCGTTCCCTTCTACAACCTCTACTGCCTCTCGAAGATGACCTTCGGCAAGGGCTGGCTCTTCCTGCTCCTCCTCGTCCCCGGTGTCGGCGCCCTCTTTACCCTGGTACTTAACTGGCGTCTTTCCGAGTCCTTCGGTCACGGCTTCGGCTTCTTCCTGGGTCTGACCTTCTTCCCCGTCATCTGGCGCGCAATCTTGGCGTTTGGGAAGTCGATCTACCTCGGCCCGATCTAAGGACTTCAGATCCCGGCATAATCGCAAAAGGAGCAGTCCAACTGCTCCTTTTCTTTATCTCGGGCATTTCCAGAGAATTTTCTTGACAATCTCTCGCGCGCGTGCTATGATTGTGGTACAAAAGCCAATGCAAGGAGGTCTCCTATGATCGAACACACCCTCGCACAACAGGAGCCCGTCTATATCGGCGGCGCCGAAGCTGCCGCCACTTTTATAGTCGTTTTTTTCATTGCGTTTTTCGTTGTCTCCATCGCGCTATCCGTGCTCTTCCTCGTGGCGGGATGGCGCCTGTTCTCGAAGGGTAACTGCCCCGGCTGGGCCATCTTTGTGCCGTTTTATAACATCTATTGCCTGTTTCGCCTTCTGTTCGGCAAGGGATGGCTCTTCCTTCTTTTGCTCATACCGCTTGTGAATATTATCGTTGTTCTGATCATTCCCTTCCGTCTCGGGGCGGTCTTTGGCGATGGCCTTGGCAGCTCTTTCGGGCTTGGGTTGGGATTCCTCTTCCTCCCCGAGATCTTCCTGCTGCTCGTCGGCCTTGGCCCGTTCGATTACAACGGCCCGAACTGAATAGTATGCAAAAAGAACAGTGAACCGACGGTTCTCTGTTCTTTTTATTTTGGGGCGCAATGTATGCCTGCGCCCTCTTATTCCAGCTCGAAGGCGCCGGTATACAGCTGATAATACACACCCTTCTCAGCAAGGAGCGAGGCGTGGTTACCGCGCTCAATGATGCGGCCGCCCGAGAGGACCATGATAACGTCGGAATTCTTGACGGTCGAAAGACGGTGGGCGATAACAAAGACGGTGCGCCCCTCCATCAGCTTATCCATGCCGCACTGGACGATCGCCTCCGTGTGCGTATCGATCGACGAGGTGGCCTCGTCCATGATCATCACGGGAGGATCGGCCACCGCCGCGCGGGCGATCGCGATCAGCTGGCGCTGCCCCTGCGAGAGGTTGGCGCCGTTGTTCGACAGCGGAGTCGCGTAGCCCTCGGGCAGGCGCGAGATGAAGTCATCGGCGCCGACAAGACGGGCGGCCGCGATGCACTCCTCGTCGGTCGCGTCAAGCTTGCCGTAGCGGATGTTGTCCATCACGCTCCCCGTGAAAAGGTTGGTGTCCTGAAGGACGATGCCAAGGGAGGTGCGGAGGTCGGACTTTCTGATCTTATTGATATTGATGCCGTCGTAGCGGATCTTGCCGTCGGCAATGTCGTAAAAGCGGTTGATGAGGTTGGTAATGGTGGTCTTCCCTGCTCCCGTGGCACCGACGAAGGCGACCTTCTGCCCCGGCTTGGCATAGACCGAAACGTCGTGAAGGACCGTCTTTTCCGGCACGTAGCCGAAATTGACGCCCTCAAGGCGCACGTCGCCGCGCAGGGGAGTGTAGGTGACGGTGCCGTCGCCGTGCGGATGACGCCACGCCCATGTGCCGGTACGGGTCGGACTCTCGGTGACGGTGCCGTCCTCGGCAACCGTGGCATGGACGAGGGTAACATAGCCTTCGTCGGCCTCGGGCGCCTCATCCATCAGCGAGAAGACGCGGCGAGCGCCCGCAAGACCCATCACGATCGAGCTGATCTGCTGAGAGAACTGGTTGACGTTGCCGGCAAACTGCTTGGTCATGTTCAGGAAGGGAACGATAAGCGCAATGCTGAAGGGGGTAGCTATCCCAAAGACCGCCTCGGCCAGCGAAAGGTTCTCAGCACCCGTTGCGAGAAAGATGCCGCCGACCGTAGCGATGATGACGTACAGCACGTTACCAATGTTGGCGATGATCGGACCGAGGATATTCGCGTAGCCGTGCGCCGCGGCGCTGTCGCGGCAGAGCTCCTCGTTGACCTTCTCAAAGTCATCACGGCTCTCCTCCTCGTGGCAGAACACCTTGATGACCTTCTGCCCCGTCATCATCTCCTGAAAGAAGCCCTCGGCCGTGGCCATCGACTTCTGCTGACGGACGAAGAAGCGCGCCGAGCCGCCACCGACCTTCTTAGAAACAAAGAGCATCGCGATGACGCCGACAAGAACGACGAGGGTCATCCACACGCTGAAGTAAAGCATGACGCCAAGCACCGTGAAGATGATGGTGCAGGATTGCAGGAGCGCGGGGAGCGAACGCGAGACGAGCTCGCGGAGCGCGTCGATATCGTTCGTGTAGTAGCTCATGATCTCGCCGTGCTTGTGAGTATCGAAGTAGCGGATCGGAAGATTCTGCATTCCGTCAAACATCGAGCGGCGGAGCTTTGTCAGGAAGCCCTGCGTGATATACGCCATCAGCTGATTGTAAAGGGTGACGGTGACGGTGCCGACGGCATAGAAGCCACCAAGCTTCAGGACGACGGGCAGGATCTCCTTCATGGCGCCCTCGACATCCCCCGACTCCAGCCACTCGCCGATCAGCTCAAAGACACGGCGCATGAAAATGGCGGGGATCGAGGAAACGACGGCGGTAAAGAGGATGCAGACGGCGGTCAGGGGAACGAGAACGGGGTAGGAACGGAAAAGGAAGCCGAGGATACGGCGGAGCAGGCCCTTCGGCGGCTTCTCCATCGGTTTTTTATTCGCCATCGTCGGTACCTCCCATCTGCTGCTCACAAAGCTCGCGGTAGTGCTCCGAGGCGGCGAGAAGCTCGTCGTGCGTGCCGCGGGCGGCGATCCTGCCGTTTTCAAGCACAAGGATCATGTCGGCCTCCTTGACCGACGCAACGCGCTGGGCTATGATGATCTTGGTGGTGTCGGGGAGCGTCGCGGCGAGCCCTGCGCGGATGGCGGCGTCGGTGCGCGTATCGACGGCGCTCGTCGAATCGTCAAGGATCAGGATCTTCGGGTGCTTCAGAAGGGCACGCGCAATGCAGAGGCGCTGCTTCTGCCCACCGGAGACGTTGGTGCCGCCCTGCTCGATGCGGGTATCGTATCCGTCGGGGAGAGTGGAGATGAATTCGTCAGCGGCGGCGAGGCGGCAGGCCTCGCGAAGCTCGTCGTCGGTGGCGTCGGCCTTGCCCCACTGAAGGTTCTCGCGGATCGTGCCCGAGAAGAGCTGGTTCTTCTGGAGGACCATGGCGACAGCACCGCGCAGGGTGTCAAGATCGTAGCGGCGGACGTCCTCGCCGCCGACACGGACACACCCTAAGGTCGCGTCGTAAAGACGGGGGATAAGCTGGACGAGCGTGCTCTTCCCCGCGCCCGTACCGCCGAGGATACCGACCGTCATCCCCGAGGGAATGCGGAGGTCGATGTCCTCAAGGGCCGAGCGCCGTGCGCTTTTTGCATACTTGAAGCTGACGCCCGAGAAATCGATCGAGCCGTCGGCAACCTCGGTAAGGGCGTTCTCGGGCGAGGTGAGCGAGGGGGTCTCATCAAGGATCTCGACGATACGCTTCATGGATTCGCCCGACATCGTAAGGATAACGTAGATCATCGAGAGCATCATCAGCGACATCAGGACCTGCATTCCGTAGGTGAGCATGGCCGAGAGCTGACCAACATTGACGGCTTCGCCGCCGCTTCCGATGGCGAGGCGCGAGCCGACGATCATGACGAAGATCATATTGAAGTAGAGGCAGATCTGCATCAGGGGGCTGTTGAGCGCCACGATGCGCTCGGCCTTGGTGAAGTCCACACGGATGGTCTCGGCGGCGGCGGCGAACTTCCCCTTTTCATGCTCCTCGCGCGAAAAGCCCTTGACGACGCGCATTCCGCGGACATTCTCCTCGATCGACTCATTAAGACGGTCGTACTTACGGAAGACACGGCGGAAGGCGGGCATCGCAAAGCGCGCGATGAGCAGAAGACCCGCGACGAGGATGGGCACGATCACGACGAAGGTGAGGGCAAGGGTGCCACCCATCACGTAGGCCATAATGATCGAGAAGATGAGCATCAGGGGTGCGCGGATCGCCGTGCGGATGATCATCATATAGGACATCTGGACATTCCCGACGTCGGTCGTCATACGTGTGACAAGGGATGAGGAGGAAAATTTGTCGATGTTCTCAAAGCCGTAGGTGCCGATCTTGGCAAAAAGATCCGAGCGGAGGTTCTTGGCAAAGCCTGCCGACGCACGGGCGCAGGCGACACCCGCAATGCCGCCCGAGCTGAGCGAAAGGGCAGCCAGGACAATGAGAACGGCGCCGATCGAGAGAATATCGAGAACGCGCGCGCCCTCCTGGATCTTGTCAACGAGCTCGGCGGTGATAAAGGGAATCGCGGTTTCCACGATCGCCTCAAAAACGATGAAAAACAGCGTGATGTAGGTTGGCTTTTTGTACTCACGGACACACGCAAGGAGCTTCTTCATCCTTTGGTATCTCTCCTTTCCTTATTTTACTGTATTTTCACAACATACTATTATAGTAGTATAAGGAACAATAATCAAGGGGTTTCACAAAAACTTTTCATTTGATAAGCCGCCTCGCCCCTCTTGCTTTTTCGGTCTGGCTCTGCTATAATCGTAATAGCTTCCCGACCGATCGCCGCATCCTTGCTTGTATAGTTTTATTTTCATATTTCAAAAATCGGACGGGCAGCACGAAAGGGACATCTTATGGTTTCAAAAACATACAGTGCGGGGCTTATCGGCATCGACGGCTTTCTCGTTACGGTCGAATGCAACGTTGGCGGAGGGCTGGACAGGTTTGAGGTCGTGGGGCTCCCCGACAACGCCGTGCGCGAGGCGCGCGAGCGTGTACGGGCGGCCTGCATCTCGAGCGGCTTCCGCTTCCCCGACCGCCACATCCTGATCAATCTCGCGCCCGCCAATCGGCGCAAGGAGGGCTCGACCTTCGACCTTGCCCTGCTTGTCGGCCTTCTCGATGCCGCGGGGGCGATCCCCCATGAGGCCACAGCGGGCGACTGCTTCCTCGGTGAGCTGTCGCTTTCTGGCGAGGTACGGCCGCTGACCGGTGTGCTTTCGATGACGCTGGCCGCGCGCGATGCCGGCTGCCGCCGTGTCTTCGTGCCCCTCGAGAATGCAACCGAGGCGTCGATCGCCGAGGGGATCGAGGTGATTGGCGTGCCTACCTTCACGGCGCTTTTCGAGCATCTGACGGGACAAAATCTTCTCTCTCCCACCCGCTTTGACCCCGCTGCCGTTGCGGCGGAGGAGTACGACGAGCCCGACTTCTCCGAGGTTGCGGGGCAGGCCAAGGCGCGACGTGCCATCGAGATCGCGGCGGCGGGCGGCCACAATCTGCTTCTGATCGGCCCGCCCGGCTCGGGAAAGTCGATGCTGGCCAAGCGCATCCCCTCGATCCTGCCACCGATGAGCTTCTCCGAGTCTGTCGAGGTGACGCGTGTGCATTCGGTGGCCGGAATGCCGGTCAAGGGCCTCGTCACGCGGCGCCCCTTCCGCTCGCCGCACCATACGGTATCGTCGGCCGGGATGATCGGGGGCGGCTCAAATCCGCGCCCCGGGGAGATCTCGCTGGCCGATCACGGCATTCTTTTTCTCGACGAGCTGCCCGAATTCTCGCCCGCGCTCCTTGAGACCCTGCGCCAGCCGCTTGAGGACGGCACCGTGACGGACGGCAGCTACCACCTCATTACCGGTAGCGAAGAGACTCCGTTCATGGCCGGAGGCATACACGAGGTGCTTGACCTGAGCCGCTATGGTTACAATGAGGAGGGCGTGTACGATGAAGTC
>JAZNAD010000024.1:0-42240 GCA_045586345.1 Eubacteriales bacterium | reverse complement strand
TCCAACCGAGGATGGTCGAGAAGGCGAAGAAGAAGAGGCAAACGGCCACGAAGATGTTACCGAAGGTCTCGCCGAAGACCGAGCCGAAGGCAAGTTGCGACATGTTGGCCTTGCTGATGCCCTCAGCGGCACCGGTCGCCGCAGCCAGGGGGCCGTCACCGGCGTAGAGGGTGGCGATGACGGTCAGGGCGGTCATCGTCAGAACGATGAAGGTGTCGATGAAGACGCCGATCATCGCCGTGACGCCCTGGTCGTGGGGATCCTCGACCTCGGCCAGCGCGTGCGCGTGGGGGGTCGAGCCCATGCCGGCCTCATTTGAGAAGAGGCCTCGCTTCGCACCCTGCGAGATCGCCGTCTTCAGCGCGTAGCCGATGCCGCCGCCGAGCAACGCGTTCGGTACGAAGGCGTACTTGAAGATCATGCCGAAGGCCTCGGGGATGTAGACGACGCGGAAGCAGAGAAGCACAAGGCCGCCAAGCAGGTAAAGGATCGCCATGACGGGAACCAGGTACTCACTGACGGTACCGATGCGCTTGACGCCGCCAAGGAGAATGAGGGCGACGATTGCGGCAACGACAAGACCCATCACCCACGAGGGGATGCCAAACGCGGTCTCCGAGGTCGAGCCGATCGAGTTCGACTGCACCATAGCACCCATAAAGCCAAGGGCGAGGATAGCCGCTACCGAGAAGAAGCCGGCGAGGAAGTGACCGAAGTTCCCCTTAAAGGCCGTGCGGATGTAGTAGACAGGGCCGCCGCTGACGTTGCCTTTCTCATCCACAAGGCGCGTCTTCTGCGCCAAGACCGCCTCGGCGTAGATGGTCGCCATACCGAAGAAGGCGATGATCCACATCCAGAAGATAGCACCCGGGCCACCGACGAGGATCGCACCGCACGCACCGACGATGTTGCCGGTACCGACCTGCGCGGCGATCGCGGTCGTCAGCGCCTGGAAGGACGAAAGGCTGCCGCTCCCGCTCTTTTGGTTGCGGGCAAACATACGGCGCCATCCTTCCGCAAAGCAACGCACCTGCACGAAGCGCGTGCGGACGGTGAAGTAAACGCCGACGCCGATGAGCAGGATCAGGAGAATGTAGTCCGAGAGATAGAGATTGACCGTTTGTACGATTTTCAAAATCGTTTGTACGATCTTCAAAAGGGTTTCCACGATGCTTCCTCCATATAATGAGTAATAATGAAAAACAAAAAAGAGCCGTCACCGACAGCTCACAAGGCGGCACCCTACGGGGTGCTTTTGCTACTCCTTCCTTTTGCCTGAGAGATTCGGCCATGGCGGCCTTTCACCTTCGGCACTCTGCGCTCGGCAGAGCTTCTCGGGAGCGTCCTCAACAACCGGTCTCCTTGCGGGATTCCGGGAGCTTCATCGGAAATACTCTCAAAGTATAGCACACGGCACGCGTCTTGTCAAGGGGTTTTTGAAAAATAGTTTTCTGTCGAAAAAGAGAAGAGCCTCCCCATAGGGGAAGGCTCTTCTTGCGGCTCGGTCGCGGCTCGCATGGCAAAGGATGCCGCACCGCTTGCTCGCCTTTTTGATATCTGTAAACCTTACTTTCCGGATTTATATTCCTCGGCCAGTGCGCGGAAGGCGGGGAGCGCACGCACGATGCGGTCGTGATCAACGCAGTAGGCGATGCGCACATAGCCGGGAACGCCGAAGTCGTCGCAGGGCACGACAAGCAGCTCTTTGGCCTTGGCACGCTCATAGAAGGCGTAGGCATCGGGCTCGAGCGCCTTAACAAAGAGGTAGAAGGCGCCGTCCGGCCTTACGCACTCGTAGCCGTAGTCGGTCAGGCTCCCGTATAGGAGGTCGCGGTTTTTCTTGTAGATGCCGATATCGACCTTGGCGTTTACCGCGTGCTTGATGACCTGCTGGAAAAGGCTCGGTGCACACACGAAGCCGAGCGAGCGCCCGGCACCGCATACAGCGAGGTAAACGCTGCGCCCGTCCCGCATCCGGGGGCTGACGGCAATATAGCCGATACGCTCGCCGGGCAGGGACAGCGCCTTCGAGTAGGAGTAGCAGACGAGGGTATCGTCGTAGTATTTCATGAGATAGGGCACCGTGACGTCGCCAAAGACCAGCTCGCGGTAGGGCTCGTCGGCAATAAGATAGATAACGGTGCCGAATTCCTCCTCCTTGCGGCGGAGAAGGTCGCAGACCGCGCGGACCGTCTCCTCGCTGTACACCACGCCGCTCGGGTTGTTCGGCGAATTGAGGATGATGGCACGGGTCGCAGGCGTCAGGCGCTTCTCGAGATCGGTAACGTCGATCTGGAAGGAGCCGGGCTCGGGCATCGAAATGACGGGCACACCCCCAGCGTTCTGAACGAACACGCGGTACTCGGTGAAGAAGGGCGCAAAGAGAATGCACTCCTCGCCCGGGTTCAGCACCGCCTTCAAGGAGACCGTGAGCGAGGCGGCGGCACCACAGGTCATGTAGATGTGGTCGGCCGTGAGCCCGACAGAGAAGTGCCGGTTGATGTGATCGGCGATGGCGGCGCGCGTGCCGGCATCCCCCTGCGCCGAGGTGTAGCCGTGCAGAGCCAGGGGATTTTCGTTCGCAAGGAGCGATGTTAGCGTTTCCTGCACCTCGTGGGGCGGCGGCACACTCGGGTTGCCGATCGAGAAGTCAAAGACCTTGTCGGGGCCGATCTCGGCAGCGCGAGTCTTGCAGTACTCAAAGATCTCGCGGATGATTGAGCGCTTACTGCCGAGCGCGAGCATGGATTCGTTGATCATATCGTCACCAGTCCTAAAAGTTTTTCGGCATTGGCACCAAGGATCCGCGTCAGCGAGGGCTCGGGGATCCCGTGGCTCCTGAGGATAGCCAGCTCCTCGGCGGCATCGCGCCAGGGGCTGTCGGTCGCAAAGAGGATCCTCTCATCGCCGTGCTTTGCGAGGATCTCAAGGAAGCGCTCGCGCTTCATCTCGTGCAGGCTGTACGCCGTATCGAGGTAGATCTCCTCGCCGCAGAGAAGCGCCAGCACCTCGGTGGACAGCTGTTCACCGCCGATGTGCGCGAGCACGAGGCGGTCGTAGCCGCCGAGAGCATCCAGAACGCGCAGAACGCGCTCTGGCGTGCAATGGAGCTCGCCACGCACGTAGGCGGCGTCTACGCCCGCATGGGTGACAGTGATGAGACCGCGCGCCTTGGCACGTGCCATGATGCGCAGATACGCCCCGTCGTCGATAAAGGTGTTCTGATAGTCGGGATGGATCTTGATCCCAAGGAAGCCACGGTCGGCCAGCTCGTCCACGCGGTCGGGGGCCTCGGGGTCGTCGGGATGCACACCGCCGAAGGAGAGGATGCGCGAGGTGGGATAGTCCCTCGCATTGACCTCCTCGGCAAAGTCGGCAATGTGGGCAAACTGGCGGGGGCGCGTCAGGACAGGCAGGTTGACCGCGAGGTCAACGCCCGCCCGATCCATTGCCGCGATCAGCCCCGCGACAGTGCCGTCCGAGTGACGGGGCGTCTTTGCCCCCTTCTCGATGGCGGATACGGTCGTCTCGGCGATCTTATCGGGAAAAATATGGGTATGAAAATCGATGATCATGGTAGTAATTACAGTGCGCTGATCTCCTCAGGCGTCATTGTGGAGATGCCCGCCTCGCGAAGAACGCGGCAGGCGGCCTCCGGCTCGCTCGTTTTCATGACGATCGAGGCATCCTCTGCCTCGACCGAGAGCCCGTACAAATATTCGATATTGACGTCTCCCGCCGCAATGCGCGTGACCGTCTCCTGCAGGCTCCCCGCCACGTGCGGGATCTTGATGATGAGGACGTCGGTCAGCATGCTGGAAAAGCCGGCGTCGAGCAGAACGCGACAGCCCTCCTCGGGGTGATTGACGATCAGGCGGAGGAGCCCGTATTCGGTGGTATCGGCCAGGCTCATCGAGAGGATGTTGACGTGGTGCTCACGGAGAACTGCTAGCACCTCGCTGAGTCTGCCCTTGCGGTTTTCGATAAACACCGACAACTGTTTGACTGTCATATGCGAAGTCTCCTTTACATTTTGCCTTTAAGCGCCGTACCCGGCCTCGAAGGCGGCTGTGTTGATCTCGACCGTCTTTTGAGGGACTGTGGCGCGTAGGACCTCGAGCCAGGCCTCCTTCGCAAAGCCGATGTGACGGGCCGCAAGGCCGAGAACGACCGAGTTGAGGACACGGCTGTTGCCGAGCTCACGGGCGATGGCACCGCCGTCGATCGTGTAGAGGGTGTGCGAGGCGGACAGCTCCTCGAGAATCCCCTCGGGATAGGTCCTCGCACCGATAACTACCGTCATCGGGTCGATGCGGCAATCGTTGACGATGAGCACGCCGTCCTTCTTCAGGAAGTGGGCGTAGCGGAGCGCCTCCAGGCGCTCGAAGGAGATGAGGACGTCAACCTCGCCCTCCTCGCAGACGGGCTCAAAAACGCGCTCGCCGTAACGGACAAAGGTGACAACGCTGCCACCGCGCTGGGCCATGCCGTGCACCTCCGAGAGCTTCACGTCAAGCCCTGCGGCCAGTGCGGTCTTTCCAATGATACGGCTGGTCAGGAGGGTCCCCTGGCCGCCGACACCGACGATCATAATATTCATTGCACTCTCTCCCTTCAGGCCTTCGGTACCGAGGTGATGGCACCGAACTTACAGCGGCTCATGCAAAGGCCGCAGCCGTTGCACATCGCATCGTCGATCCTGACCGTGCCGTCCTCGGTCTTGGTGAGGGCGGGGCAGCCGATCTTCAGGCAGGCACCGCACTTCTTGCACTTTTCGCTATCCACAACGCACACGTTCGGGAATTTCTGTCCCTTCAGGAGCGCGCAGGGTGCCTTCGCGATGATAACGGTCAGGACGTCGCTCGCCACGCTCTCGCGGATGGTGGTCTCAAGCGCGGCAACGTCAAAGGCGTTGACCGTAATGACGTTCGGCACACCGACAGCGCGGCAAAGCTCGGCAAGGTCGATCGCATAGGTGTCCTCGCCCTTTAGGGTCTTGCCCGTGGCAGCATGCTCCTGATGCCCCGTCATACCCGTCGTGCGGTTGTCAAGGATCATCACGGTCGCCGTCGATTTGTTGTAGACCATACCGATCAGCGAGTTGATGCCTGTATGCAGGAAGGTGGAGTCACCGATGGTCGCCACCCAGTTCTTGACGTAATCCTTGCCCTTGGCCTTCTCCATGCCGTGCAGGATCGAGATGCTCGAGCCCATGCACACGGTCGTGTCGATGACGCTGAGGGGGGCCACGGCGCCGAGGGTGTAGCACCCGATGTCGCCGGCCGCGTGGATCTTCAGCTTGTTCAGCACCGAGAAGACGCTGCGGTGCGGGCAGCCGGGGCAGAGGATCGGCGGGCGCGCGGGCACGTCGGCCTTGGCCGCGATCTCGGGCGCCTTCCCCGTAAGCACAGCCTTCAGCATGTTCGCGCTGTACTCGCCCTGCTTCGTAAAGTATTCTTTACCATTGACCGAAAGCCCCCAGCTCTTGACCTGCTCCTCGATGACGGGCTCAAGCTCCTCGAAGATGTAGACCTCGTCACAAGCGGCGACAAATTCCTCAATGAGGCGGCGGGGCAGGGGATGCACCATGCCGAGCTTCAGGACGCTCGCCGTCGGGGCGGCCTCCTTGACGTACTGATAGGCAATGCCCGAGGTGATAAAGCCCAGGCGGCGGTCGCCGTATTCGGCGCGGTTGATGGCGAGGGAGGAGGCATCCTCGGCGAGGCGATCCTCGCGCGCCTCCACCACGCGGTGGCGACCGATGGCCGAGCCGGGCATCATGACGTACTTCGCCACGTTTCTCTCGTAGACCTTATCCTCGGGGACACTCCGCTCCTCGAGCTCGACAACGCTCTGCGAGTGCGCGAGCTTTGTCGTGGTCCTGAGGATGACGGGGGTATCGTATTCCTCGCTGATCTCGTAGGCGAGCTTCAGGTAGTCCTTGGCCTCCTGGCTGTCGGAGGGTTCAATGACCGGGATGTGCGAGCTGCGGCCGATCATGCGCGTGTCCTGCTCGTTCTGCGAGCTGGCGAGGCCGGGGTCGTCCGCTACCACAATGACAAGGCCGCCGCCCACCCCCGTGTAGGAGAGGGTGTAGAGCGGGTCGCTCGCCACATTCAGGCCGACGTGCTTCATGCAGGCAAGCGCGCGCACCCCCGAGATCGAGGCGCCGGCGGCTACCTCGAGCGCGACCTTTTCGTTGGGGGCCCATTCGGTATAGACCTCGGCATATCCCGCGAGCGCCTCGCTGATCTCGGTGCTGGGGGTGCCGGGGTAGGCACTCGAGAGCTTGACTCCCGCCTCGTAGGCACCGCGCGCGATGGCGTCGTTGCCGAGCATAATTCTCTTTTCGTTCATCGTATGTCTCCTTTATTGCATCTTTCGCAGGTCCTTCACGCGCTTGGCCTTACCCTCAAAGCGCTGAAGGGTGTTGGGCGACTCGAGCTTGACTCTCACGGTGAGCCCGAGCACGGTCTTGAGCTTGGCCTTGACGGTGCGCTCGATCTCCTCAAGCACACGGAAGGAGTCGGTCACGGTCGCGAGCTCGACGCGCACGGTCATGCGGTCGCTGTAGCCCTCGCGCTCGATCACGATCTCGTAATGCGGTCCAAACTCGGGGATCGACAGCACGATCTCCTCGATCTGGCTCGGGAAGAGACGGACGCCGTTGACCTTCAGCATATCGTCGCTCCGCCCCTGGAGGTTCTCCATCCGGCAGGTGGTGCGTCCGCACACGCAGCGCTCGTAGAAGAGGCGGGTCAGGTCGCCCGTCCGATAGCGGATGAGCGGCATGGCCTCGCGCTTGATGCAGGTGATGACCAGCTCACCAAGCTCGCCCTCGGGGAGGATCTCTCCCGTCTTCGGGTCGATGATCTCGGGGATAAAGAAGTCCTCGTTGATATGTAAGCCGCTGCCCTCGAGGCATTCGCCCGAGATGCCGGGGCCCTGGAGCTCGCTCATGCCGTAGTTGGTCGTGATCTTGACGTCCTCGCCCCAGGCGCGCTTCATCTCCTCGCGCATCGCATCGGTCAGGAGTTCACTCCCGACGAGCAGGGTCTTGACCTTGAGGTCGCGCGAGGGCTCGTAGCCCACCTCGTGTGCCACCTCGGCAAGGCGCATCGCATAGGAGGGGGTGGCCACGAGGAGGGTCGTTTTGAAATCGTGCATGTAGAGGATCTGCTTTTCCGAGTTGCCGGACGACGAGGGAACGATCGCCGCCCCTACCTTCTCGAGGCCGCGCTGAAGCCCCTCGGCCCCTGTGAACATACCAAAGCCGAAGCAGATCTGCGCCATATCCTCGGGGGTGGCACCGCCCGCGCACGCAATGCGCGCGGTGCATTCGCTCCATACCTCGAGGTCGCTCTTGGCAAAGACCGTGGGGGTGGGCTTGCCGGTCGTACCGCTGCTCGAGTGGATCCTCGCGAACTGCTCACGCGGCAGGGCACAAAAGCCAAAGGGATAGTTATCACGGAGATCCTGCTTCGTGATAAAGGGGAGCTTCCTGAGGTCGTCGAGCGTCCCAATGTCCTCGGGGCGGATGCCGGCCTCGTCCATCTTGCGGCGGTAGGGAGAGACGCGCTCGTACACGCGCCCGACCGTCTCCTTAAGACGCTCGAGCTGGATGGCTCGGATATCGGCTCTTTCAAGGGTTTCTTCTTTGGAAAAAATCATAGCTGCACTGTTACTCATTTCGTTTTTTCGTGTGTATCTGCGCACGCGAATTATTATATAATATGGAGATATTATATACTACGCGCGCAGCTTTTGTCAACACCTTTCACCATTTATTTACTTAGGAAACACAGGAAAACCGCCAGGCGGTTCCTCTTTCTTCTCTCAATATCCCTTCCCGCACCGACCGCTGTGCTCGATGGACGTAGAGGAATTTCGTGCTCCGCACGAATATCCGCACACTCTCCGCCCCGAGTGGGTTCGCGTCGGGTTAGCACAAAAAACAGGAGTGCCGAAGCACTCCTGTTTTTTGTGTGGTGACCCGTACGGGAATCGAACCCATGTTTTCGCCGTGAAAGGGCGATGTCTTAGCCGCTTGACCAACGGGCCGTCGTTAACAGAGGTATTATATCATAGCTTTCCCGAAAAAGCAAGTCCTTTTTTGAAAATGCCTTCTTTTTTTCAAACGCACGCGTGTGCGACAAAATAAGGAAGAAAGCGCCCGCGGTGCTCCCGAAATATGATAAGTTTGACGAAATTTTGAAAAAATGAAAAATCCCCTTGTAAAATCTGATAGTCTGTGCTACAATAAGTTGGTGAAATTCAATAAATAATTAATTTTTTGGAGGAGAAACAAAAATGTCCGTAAAAGTTGCTATTAACGGCTTTGGCCGTATCGGTCGTCTCGCCTTCCGTCAGATGTTCGGCGCTGAGGGCTACGAGGTTGTCGCCATCAACGACCTCACCGATCCCAAGATGCTCGCCCACCTTCTGAAGTATGACACCGCTCAGGGCAGATACGCTCTCGCCGATACCGTTGTCGCGGGTGAGGACAGCATCACTGTCGATGGCAAGACCATCAAGATCTACGCCTGCAAGGATGCCAACGATTGCCCCTGGGGCGAGCTTGGTGTTGACGTTGTGCTCGAGTGCACCGGCTTCTACTGCTCGACCGAGAAGTCGATGGCTCACATCAACGCCGGTGCGAAGAAGGTCGTTATCTCGGCTCCTGCCGGCAAGGACCTCAAGACCATCGTTTACAGCGTCAATGAGAAGACCCTGACCGCCGATGACAAGATCATCTCGGCTGCCTCCTGCACCACCAACTGCCTGGCTCCCATGGCCAAGGCCCTCAACGATACCTTCCCGATCCAGAGCGGTATCATGACCACCGTTCACGCCTACACCGGCGACCAGATGATCCTTGACGGCCCGCACCGCAAGGGTGACCTCCGCCGTGCCCGCGCCGGCGCTCAGAACATCGTTCCGAACTCCACCGGTGCCGCCAAGGCGATCGGCCTCGTTATCCCCGAGCTGAACGGCAAGCTCATCGGCTCGGCTCAGCGCGTTCCCACCTGCACCGGCTCGACCACCATCCTCGTTGCCGTTGTTAAGGGTAAGGACGTCACCGTTGACGCCATCAACGCCGCCATGAAGGCTCAGGCCTCGGCTTCCTTCGGCTACAACACCGATGAGATCGTCTCGTCCGACGTTATCGGCATGACCTACGGCTCGCTCTTCGATGCCACCCAGACCATGGTCGCCAAGATCGACGACGACACCTACCAGGTCCAGGTCGTTTCGTGGTACGACAACGAGAACTCCTACACCAGCCAGATGGTTCGTACCATCAAGTACTTCGCCGAGCTCTAATTTTCACGGGCATAAATCGGCATAACCGGAAAAAGCCGCCCTCGGGCGGCTTTTTTCTATCGTCGCTCGTGCCCCTTGACGTACCTTCGTACGCCGTCGTGGCACGATCGCCGATTTCTGCTCGATTTATGCCTCGTGAAATCGCTCTTCGATGCCTTCGCAGTGCCCGTTTCCAAACCCTCGCATCGCTCTCTGCACCGTGAGACCGCGCCGGATCGGCATAACCGAAAAAGCCGCCTTCGGGCGGCTTTTTTCTTTTTGTCAAAAACACGCCGAGGCAATTTGTTATGGTTGCTTTCGACGGTGTTGATCATGATATATTTGATTGCTTGGGAAGGCGCGGAATATTATTTTATCTCCTGCTCAAGTTTTTTAAAATCCTCTGTGCTAAAGAAATCTATAAGAGAAATTCCGAATCCATCGCAGAGCATTTTTACTGTCACAATTCCGGGGTTTTTGCTTTTTCCATATAAAATATTTTTTATAGAAGACGGGGCGACCGCTGACTCCATAGCCAATTTGTGAATAGACATCTTGTGTTCCCCAAGAAGCTCTAAGATTCGGTTTTTCGTAGCCGTATAAGCGTTCATTTTTCAATCCTCCAAAAATATATTTTGACATTTCTGGACTAACTATAGCCCAAACCTCTTGATAAGGTGGGCTATATATATGATACAATATGGGCTATAAATAGTCTAAATGGCAATTTTAACAAATTTCGCAGCAATTTGAGCTTTAGACGAATAGGGGACAATTTAATATGGTTGAAAAAAGCAAATTGGAAACATTGTTATATGTTTTTCTTTTGACGGCAGTACCGCAATTCGTTGTTTTGTCACTCTTAGGATCGGTTGCTTATTTTGCGTATTGGTTTGGAGCGCATAACAGTACAGTTCATGCTTTTGTAGGTGTTGTGGCTTTTATTGCGATACTTTTTGGTTTCCTTTGCGTTGCACTTTTTACAAAAAATTACGGACTTTCTCTTTTTTCGCCGACACGCTGGGATTTTGATGTAAATCAGTATCACGGAGAGCCGATAAAGAAGATCGATTATTCTTATGGGCCTAAAAATCTTTTTACGGGCAAAAGAAGCATTTACGTTCGTGAACGTGAGGTTCCGTCTGGCGGACATCTTCTTGTAACGGCCTTAATGTCAATAATAATAGGTATTACCGGAATTTTTAAATTTATTATCGAAGGTGTAAGAATTTATCATTCCGATGACAGACAGGCAGAGTGGGAAGGGTGCAGAAAGTATTTGACAGACAAGATGGATGAGGAAGGGAAGCTTCATTTCTTTAAATTACCTATTGTTATCGCCGGTGTTTTTATTGTTTCTTGGGTAATTTCTTTGCCCACTGGAGCTGCGTTTACAGAAAAATATAATCCCAAGCACATAGAATTTGAAATTACCAAAAAATACAATTCCGAAAATAATAATATGCGCGTGCACATCCTGTTTTACGGAACTGTTACCAATAACGGTAGTGGAAAGATCGAATAAATCGAAGGGCGTGTGTATTTTAAGGACAGAGAGGGAAACGTTCTCTTTGAGGACGAAAGATTTGTAATAAATGTTCCTTTTTCTATTCCCTCGGCGACTGACGATTATCTTGAGAAAGGCGAAACATGGGAAGTGGAATTTTCGGTTCCCACAAGCTCAAATGATATCGGTGCGGAGAGAATGTGGAACTGTGATATCGACGATATCGAAATTGTAATGGAAATTTCGGAAATTCATTATAGTGGTGATAAATTTATAGATTTTCCAAACGATGATGATTACTTGGTGGTTAAACCAATAAAATGAAAAACGAAAGGAAAAACAACAATGGGAGGATGTCTTCAAAGCTTGAAAAGAGCGAATATGGCAAATTACGGGGATCTGGAAGGGGCGATGACTAAGCTTAAAAGCGGAAAGCTTACCATTGCCATCGAGGACGGCAAAGTAATTGCTTGGATAATGAACGCGGGCGATATCGTTCTTTGGAAGGAAAACGTAGCATCGGTGGAGCTTAGCGTGCCGGGCGTTACTATTACCGACCTTGGAAGTGGCGGAGGAAAGACCTATATCGTCAATATCTACCGTATAGTAATGAAGAATGGCGAAGAGGGAACACTTCGCTTGATTGCCAGCACCGCAAACAAGGTTTTGACGCTTATTAGCTGACAACGTCGGTCCAATCAAAAAGCAACGCTATATGTAAGGTATAGCGTTGCTTTTTTCAAAACATTATCACAGGAGAATCAGTATGTTCAAAAAGATGCTCAATGAAAAGAAAAGCCAAAACGAAGTGAAGTGCGCAAAAAAATACACGGAGCAGGACATTAGAAGCTATGTTATCCGGCGTTCCCTTCATAAGCCAAAAACTAATTATTCAACTCTTGCATTGATCCTTTTGTTGCACATAGTCTTTTCTTTTTTGCTTGCATTCATATTGGATATTATAATATACACGTTGCCTTCATTGCCGCTATACATCGCGTGCTTTTTTTGCGTATTCTTCTTTTTTTCCAACCTTTTATGTATCAAGCTCGTAGAGTGCTATCAGCATTATGCGCGCATTGATATCCGCCGCGCCTGCCTTTGTATGCCTACCTGTTCGGAATATGCGATTTCCGTGTTAAAAAACATTTTCTACCCATAGCTTTTTATAAAATACATAAGCGCCTCACGAAAACCTGCATCGGAAAAAACTATAAAATAGATTTTCCGTAAAAAAGCAATATCAAACCCAAACGGGAATGATATTGCCTTTTCTTTTTTTCTTTTAATTTTACAACTGTCAATTTGCTTCACGCCGCCTTTTGGACACTGTCCTCGGCCGCCGCTAACATATTCTCGATAAATATGCCATAGCCGCAGGTCGGATCGTTGATCATCACGTGCGTCACAGCACCGATAAGTCTGCCGTCCTGGATGATGGGCGAGCCGCTCATTCCCTGCACGATGCCACCTGTCACCTCGATGAGGTCGGGGTCGGTCACCCGGATGGTGAAGCATTTCGTGGTCGTGCGTCGGTCACGGAGCTCGGTGATCTCAATATCATACGGGCGGCATTCACCGTCCTTTAGCGTGCAAAGGATCTCGGCCCTCCCGACGTGCACTGAGGAGGCAAGCCCGATCGGAATGGCCTCATGGAGCCCCGCCGTGTCGCCGAGCACACCGAAGACGCCGCATTCGGTATTTGAGAGCAGGGTGCCGCGTCGCTTCTCGCCAAGCTGTCCGCGCAGCTCTCCGGGGTCCCCCGGGGCCCCCGCGATCACCCCCGAGAGCCTGACGTCGCTTACCACGCCACGCTCGACGGGTAAAATTGCCGCGCTCTCGGTGTCGTAGATGCCGTGCCCGAGCCCTCCAAAAGCTCCGGTCCTCGGGTCAATGAAGGTCATCGTCCCGATCCCTGCTGCCTGATCCTTGACTAAGATCCCTGCGCGATATGCCCCCGCAGAGGCCGAATAGCGCGGTGTAAGACGAAGGGTGAGCGTGCGCTCGCCGCGCAGGACGGTGAGTGTTAGCGCGTGCCCCTGCGAGGCCGCGATGCTTGACGAGAGGGAGGCGGCATCGCGGATCGCTTTGCCGTCCACTGCCGTAATGAGATCGCCGGGTGTCAGCCCCGCCTCGCGAGCCGGGCACCGTTCGTTGCCGTCGGCGTCGGTAACCTTGGTGAGCGACGTAACCATCGCCCCACCGAGGAAAACGCGGATGCCGAATACATCGCCGCCAGGGCAGAGTGCCAGCGTATCGAAGGTCGTGATTTCGACCTCCTTTAAGGGGAGGATCCCAAAAAGCCGCGCCGTAGCATTGGCCCGCGTGGCGTGTTCACCGAGAGTGACCTCCTGCTCCTTCGAAAACGAGACGAGCCCCGAGACCGACGGATCCTCGCCGCGCAAGACCGAGAGTGAGTCGGGGATAGTAAAATCGGCGATCCCCATCACTCCCGCGATAAGTACCAACGCGAGGAGAAGAAGGAAGGAGACGTCGGAAATAAGTTGTTTCAATTGTTTCATGCCTTGTGCCGCCTTTCATGCTTTCCCCTTTAATTTGTACGCGGCAAAGGGCGTTTATGTGCAGGCATCCCCCAAAATAAAGTGGCAGAATTGCCAAAGACAATTCTGCCACAAAAAATCAGGAAAAATAAAGACGTGGGAGGAAGAAGGCGCGGTAGAGGAGCCGATCCGTGTGGGCGGCCATGCTCCCGAGATCCGCGACCCTCAGCGGGATACGGAAGGCGATCTCCGCGTTATCCCCCGCACGGAAAACGATTGAAAATCCGGCCGTATCGGAAAGAGCCTGCATTACCAGGATCTCGCGCGCCGAAAGATGAAAGGCGTCCTTGACCTCCTCGCAGGTCACGGCCGGACGTGATGAGCGTATGCAGAGCGAGATCTCATCGTCCCCCTCCTCGGCCGAAAGCGTGCAGTCCACAAGCACGGCATCGGCGGCACGGAGAACGGCGCCGACCGAGAAGAACAGGGCATGCGCCACAATGGCGATCGTCCTACCGCTGAAAGGCAGGCTTGGCTCGAGGACCGTAACGCGCGGATACTCGCGTGCGTATTCGCAAAGCAGACGGTAAAGCCCCGGGAAGTATTGCGCTGTCCGCCGGAGTCTTATTCGCTCGGCGGGTGGGCATACGTCGGTGAGGATATCCTCGATCGGTAGCGTTGCGAGATAGTCACGCATCTCGGGTGTGAAGGCATTGCCGGCCGCCACAAAGCGTGGGCTGCCTGTAAAGTCGCCGCCGGGCAGCGCCCTTCCGTGCGTCCTCTTGCTCTCGGCCTCTTGACTGTAAAAATAGGGAACCTTTGTCATGATCCTGCTAAAATATCCTCTGCTGTCAGTGTGCTGTACAAATCTTCGTAAACAATACTTTGCAAAAGCTCTGCTGTGATCCGATCGACCTCGCCATACATCACATCGCCGAGATAGACGCGTGTGAGCTCCTCGTAGCGTCCCTCAAAATGCGAGGCACTCGGCTCCATGCGACGTGCCACGAACAGCCCCTCCGAGCCGAGGTCAAGCACCTCGGTGACGCCGCCCAAAGGCAGAGCGTAGACCGCCTCGATGAGGGGGGCATAATAGGCCTCATCCAGCGTGTAGCGACCCATATAGAAGTCGGTGGTCGGCTCGAGCGAATACTGGAGAGCCTTGTTGGGATCCGCGCCCATCAGCTTCTGCCGTGCCGAGGCCATCAGTGAAAGGTTGGCGGCACGGTCGAGGCCGCCCGAGTTTTCAAAGCGGCTGACCCACAAGAGCCGCACGCAGTCCTCGCTCTCGAAGAAGGTGCGCACATCGTTCTCGGTGTAGGGATGCCCCAGCTTGTAATAGTCAGAGAGCGCATCCTCGCAAACGGCGTAGCGCACCATCAGGCGATTGACGGCGTCGTTCATATGGAATTCGCGCTCAAGATATGCAAGATAGTCCTTATAGGAGTCAAAGCCACGGATCTCATACCCGCCAAAGGTGCCGCCGTCAACACTGGTTTTGATGTTTTCGTCCACCGCCGTCAAGATCTCCTCACTCTCGGTGTCGATTTCCTTTTCCTCGCACAGGGCGAGGAGCGCGTAGATCTCGGCAATGTCGCGGACGGCCGCCTCCTTGACAGCGGCGAAGCGTGCCTCACCCTCCGCCCCCGTGAAGTAGGCGTCCGAGAAGCCGGGCGCATTCACGCATTCGCTGTAAAAGAAGGCGCGCAGCACCTCAAAATTGACGGTGTACTCCCCAAGGCGGAGGACGGGCGTCGCCTCCCTCTTGGTGGATTCGACCTGCTTATAGTAGCCGTTGCCACACCCCGCAAGGAGAGAGATGGGAAGGAGCACCGCCAGTGTAAGTGCCAAAAGGCCCCGAAACATCTTTTTCATAAAAAGTATCCTTGATTAAAGTATTCGCGCGCACGCACATAAATATCCAAGCTATATTGTAGCATACGTTTGTTAATTTTATATGAATAAAAGGAAAGTCATGCCTGCCTGTGCGACTTTTTCTTGCAAAGCGCGGGTGAATGTGCTATACTGGAGAAAAATAAAGGAAATGGAGAGACAGGGATGGAAGATTTCCGCAGTGAAGAGATCTATACCGTATCGCTGGCCGAGACGGTTAAGGAGCTTGGGCTTTTGCCTGTCCTTTTGCCGAAGTCGCCCGAAGACATCTGGCTTTCGGTGCCGCGCATCAATCGCCCGGGGCTTCAGTTGGCCTTCTTCTACGATTATTACGAGGCGGGGCGCGTGCAGATCTTCGGTAAATCCGAGATCCACTATCTCGATGGAATGGAGGAAGCCCTCCGCAAGAAATGCCTCGATGCCTTTTTTGCTACCCGGCCGGTCGTCGTTGTTATCACCTCGGGCCTTTCCTTCCGTGAGTGTGACCTCGCCCTTGCCGAGCGTTACGGGGTTCCCGTCCTCTCGACCGAGGTGCGTACGAGTGAGTTTATGGCCGCCCTCATCGCCTTTCTGAATCTTCGTCTTGCCCCGCGTATAACGCGCCACGGCGTGCTTGTCGAGGTCTACGGCGAGGGCATCCTGCTGCTTGGCGACAGCGGTGTCGGTAAGAGTCAGACGGCCATCGAGCTCGTCAAGCGCGGCCACCGTCTGATCGCGGACGATGCCGTTGAGATCAAGCGCGTGTCGGCCAAGACTCTCGTCGGTCAGGCGCCCGAGATCATCCGTCACTACGTAGAGCTGCGTGGCGTCGGCGTTGTCGACGTGCGACGCCTGTTTGGTATGGGGGCTGTCAAAAATTCCGAGAAGATCGACCTCGTCATCAACCTCGAGCCCTGGGTACAGGGAAAGATGTACGACCGTCTCGGTATTGACGAGGAGCGCACCGAGATCCTTGGGATCTCGATCCCTTCGATCACCATCCCCGTTCGCCCCGGCCGTAATCTCTCGATCATCATTGAGGTCGCCGCCATGAACAACCGTCAGAAGAAGATGGGCTACAACACCGCTGAGGAATTCAATAAACGGATCATGGATTCGATCGGCATCCCCGAAAAATAAAAGAAGAACCCGCTCTGCGGGTTCTTCTTTTATTGTTACTCGGCGTCCTCTCCGTCGACCGCCTTGGTCGCGGGTGCCTTTTTGAGGCACCGTGTGCGGAAGAAGTCAGAGAAGAAGAAGCCGGCGATCATCACGACCGCAAAGATGATGAGGTAGAAGAGCACGGGGAAGGAGAACCTGCCGGCCTCCTGTGCGGCCTTCAGCGGGGTGACACCGTGCGCCCAGACGGCGGCGAACACCATGAAGGCGCAGGCCACGATCGCGAACGAGGGGAGAACGAAGCGCTGAAGGGGCTTAAGCTCCTTCTCCTTGATCATCCACATAATGAACATCGGGATGTAGAGCGCGTAGATCGTGACGATCGGGAGCTCCGAGGAGTCAAAGTTGAAAAGACCGAACCAGCCTCCCTCGGGAGCGAGGTTGGCACCGTAGAAGTAGAGGAGCCAGGCGGCACAGACGAAAAGCCCCCAGACCGAGGAGTTGGTCGCCATATTGCTCGTCTTGTCGATCTGACGGAAGGTTTCGGGCTTCGGACCCTCACCGCGCACAGCGATGGCATACATACCGCGCGTCGAGGCGACCATCAGGCCGTTCAGCGTGCCAAGGCAGGAAATGACGATGCAGATGTTAAGGAAGGTACCGCCCACCTTGCCGAACACGTTCGAGAAGGCGGTGGTGGCGCCCTCCTCGATCAGCACCTTGTTCGAGGCACCGCCGGCAACGCCGATGTAGTAAAGGATATAGGCACCGACCACGATCGCCGCGCCGATGATGAGTGCCAGGGGCAGGTTCCTCTTCGGGTTCTTTAGCTCGGCGTTGATCGAGGTCGCCACGATCCAGCCCTCATAGGCGAAGACCGTTGCCACGACGGCCGCAAACAGACCGCCGCCGACACCGCCGACCGCCTCCGAGACCACCGTCGTGAAGTTGTCACCGAGGGTACCGTTGAAGAGACCGACGAGCGAGCCGACGATCGCCATCAGGGTAATGGGGATCAGCTTGATGACGGTTGCGCTGACCTGAAACTTGCCCGCGAGCTTCGGCGAGAGGGCATTGATGGTATAGGACATTACGAGGAAGAAGCCCGAGAGTGCCATAACGCGAGGGCCGACGATATCCCAGCCGAGGATCACGCCGAAGTAACGGGCCGAGACCCAGGCAAGTACCGAGGTCATGGCAGGGTAGTAAACATTGACCATGAACCAGGCAAGGTAGTAGGCGTAGCCCTTGCCGCAGGTGGCCTCGGCGTAGTCAACGACGCCGCTGACCTTCTCGTACTTGGTGGCCATAATGGCGAACTGTGCCGAGCAAAGGATCATGATAAGACCGGTGATCGCCCATGCGGCGATGCCGAGGGGCATGTTACCGCCCGTGGCGGTGAGGACGTTCTGTGCCTTGAAGAAGACGCCCGAGCCGATAACGGTACCGACGACCATGCAGATCGCCGTGATCAGCCCATACTTTCGAGTCAGCTTTTCCATTGTTGTAACTTCCTTTTGATATTATTTCTTGGGTTCTTTGATTTCGCCGAGGACAAGGAATGCAGTGGGAAGCGCGGGGGTACCGGTCGCATAGAGGTTTTCCTTCGTTCTTTCAAGCTCGGCCTCAAGGAGTGCGATGGCCGCGTCCTCCTTATCCTTCACGTAGGTAAAGACCAGCGAGCCGTCATCGGCCTGCTTGAAGGAGACGGCATCTCCGGTCTCAAAGCGGATGAGCTTTGTCCCGGTGGCATCGGCAATCGAGATCTCGGGCATTGCAGAGGGAGCTTGAGTGTACGCCCGGATCGATGCCTGGAAGCTCTTGACCATCGTTCTGTGCTCGTTATCCATCACAGGGCGCTGCTCGGTCAGGTTCAGGGAGCCGAGATAGACCGAGGGGCTGGCCTCGGTAGCGCCGCGGCGGACGAGGATCTTCTGTACGTTCGGGTACACGGTACCGACGGTATCGCGGCAGGCTCTTGCAAGGGTATTCAGCGTGACCGATGCGGTCTTGATGGTCTCACCCTTGGGGGTGAAATAGTGAATGGAGGGCTCCTGACCGGTACGCTCAAGGACGGCGTAGGCCACGAACCGAAGCGATTCCTGTACGTTTTCCGACATATGCTCGTAGGCAAAGGCGGTCTTGCCGCCGAGCGTGAAGTGGTTGCCGGAGTAGCCGACGCCAGTCTTGTAGACGGCCTCCTGCTTGACATCACTCGTCGCGGGAACGTAGGCATTCCCCTCGCGCTTCACGGTGGGCTCCTCCGACTCGGTGGTGAAGATCGCACCGAAGTGGACGGTGAAGCCGTGAGACTCAAGGTCGGCAAGAACGTCGGGGTTGACGGTGTAGACGGCGCGCACGCCGGTATCACCGTGCATTGTCAGCTGGTAGCCGTAGAAGGAGAGAAGTCCTTCAACGACCGACACACCGTAATAAAGCTCGCGGTACAGAACCAGCGCATCGATCATCCGCTTCTGAAGGACCGCGGTCAGCGAGGGGAGGGACGGAATGACGTCGGCAAAGTCGAGGTAAAGGTATTCAAGGATGGTGTCATCCACGTCCTCGAGCGGCTTCATATCCATATTGTTGGCCTTGGCCACCTCAAAGAAGTGCGCGGCCGCCGCCGACAGTGTTTTTTCGGCAAAGAAATCCTCGGCCAAAAGGAGAGGCGTTTTGTTATAGTAGTCGCCAAATTCTCTGCTGAGGACCGTTGCTACCGCATTGTCGACGGCGTTCTGACGCTCGGCGGTATCGGCCTCAGGGGTCTTTTCGAGAAGGTCGGCATATGCCGTGATGACCTCGGCCTGATAGGCAGAGGGGAGAGCACGGACGGCGGAGGCGTCCACATCGCCGTTTCGGACGGCGGTAAGGAAGATCTCAAGGGAGGCACCGCTGCCTGTGAGCGAGTCCTCAAGGAGATAGTCAAGGTGCGAGTCAAGCGCCGAGGCGACGGCATCGCGGTCATCGGTGAAGCTGAAGTCGGCCATCCGTACGGCAAGATACGCGATGTCGCTGGCATGCAGAGCGGACATCCTTGTGATGTCAAGACGGAAATATTTGCAAAGATCGGCGAAGTGATTCTGTGCATAGCCGTTGGCATCCAGCTCCTGCTCGTAGAAGCGCACCGCGTATACGCGCGCCTCGGTCGTAGAGGAGAAGCCAAGCTGGCTTCTGATGCCCGTAGTTGAGCTATCGGTAGCGGTAGCGGGCGAAATGATCTCCTTGCCGTTGAACCACAGGCCGGCCGTAAGATCGCCGCCGTCACGTTTGACGTGAATGCCGTAGACATTGACGGCATTGGGATCGGCCAGGGTGATCGCCTTCGTCTTTAAGTAAAGGCGGCTCGACGAGATCGTGCAGCCCTCGTTATCCCCCTTGCCGGTAAACTTAACTCCGTTGTAGCCGTCGAAGCGCGTGAGCGCATCGCCCTCCTTATAGAGGACCACCTCGGAAAGGGTGAGGAAGTTACACTTTTTGTCAGCTCCGCTCGAGGTTGTCGCAGGGCCACCCGTCATCACGTACTCGCCGACGATCGTACCCGCCGTCGGGAGACCGGTAAACTGCAGGTAGGACTGGCTCGAGAAGGCGTTGGTCATCTGGAGATAGCCGCCGCGCTCGGTGCCCTCCGCATCGGCGGAAACGTAGTAAACGTTGGCGCCCTGCTTCAGACCGGTTTGGTCATGATAGCTGATTGGGGAGATCTCGGGCAAATAAACTTGCATCCCGACCGTACCGCGGTGTGCGAAAAGCTTGAGGTCATTTTCAACGGTGGTGGCGTAGTTCGTTCGCGCCGTTTTGTAGGTGCTCGACACCTTCGGCTGGCGAATGACAGCATAAGTATAAGCAATCTCGTTCTTGCCCTCGATGCCGGTGAGCACATCCCGGGCGGTCGCCTCATCGGTAAAGGTGAAGATCTTCTTCGTCCCTGTAGCCGATTCGGAGTATGCGAGCCCGGAGCTTCCGTCGTACCATGCCTTGTTTCCGTTGGCGTCGAGACCCCAGGAGCTATTGATCGTATTCGGACTTGACTTCGCGTACCGAACGATGATGAAGGGAGCGGTCGAATCAAGGCGGTTGTCATCGTATTGTGAGTCAAGGCCGGGGGCCGGAGGCAGCGTGGGAGCCTCACCGTCTGCCCACGTATCGGACCAGAACTCGTTCAGACGGAAGAAGTCGTAGGCGTCGATGAGGCCGTCTTGCACGTACAGGGCGTTATATGCCTCCTCGCCGATCTCGGGATAAGCGGGCGCGGAACCCGTAGCCGGCACCGCAAGGGGAGACAGGCAGCCAAGCACGAGGAGTGCCGAGAGCGCGAGGGATAAAAGCCTTTTCTTCATGAAGTGCTCCTTTTCTGATGCTTTTATCTAATAGTAGACAAGGCCATTATACCATACTCCCTTGCCTCATGCAAGATGTTTTTTCTCTTCGCTTCCTGCTCTCGCTTCATAAATTTATTTCCGTGTGCATAGAGTGGTAGCAAGAACCGTCGGCAACCGCCGAGTACAAAGGAGAAAAGAAGTATGGAAACGAGAGAGAACGCTATGGAATTCGGCAGCATCGAGCGTGACGTCTGCCGTGAGGCGATCACGGCAGAGTGCGCCGTGGATCATACCCTCCCCGACTATATGCCTGAGATCCGCAAGCTCCGAAGGATCGATGCCCGCCCGATCCCCTCGGGAAAATACGTGGGTGACCGCGGCACCGAATTTTCAGGGATCGTTGCCTACACCGTGATCTATACCGACGGTGAGGGGGCGCTCAGTGCGGTAACGGTCAACGGCGATTATACGTTTACAGCCCACGGGGATGCCGCCGCTACGCCTGTCGGCGCCTATGCCGACGTTGAGGTGGACAGTACTGTCTGCCGTCTCGGCGGCCCGCGGAGCCTTACGCTCCGCTCGACCCTCAGGGCGCGCGCTCACGCCGTAGGCGCGACTCCAGTTCCCACACCCCAGTTGGAGGGATGCGAGGTGGTGCACCGTCCGCGGCCGGCACGTCGCACCCTTCTTGCTGAAAGCGGTGAGATCCCGTTTTACGACGCGATCTCGGTTCCCGGGCTCCTGCCCGATGCCCTGCACCCTCTCTTTACGGACGGTAGCTTCCGGCCCACCGAATGTCGCGCCACCGCCGACGGCGTCACAGTCGTGGGCTTTGCCGATCTCCGTATTGTTGCGAAGGATGGGGACGGCCGTCCGATGTCCTTCTCGTCGCACATCCCGCTTGAGCGTGAGGTAGCGCTCCCGGGCGCCGAGCCCACGGATCTTCCTCTCGTTTGCGGCCATATTACGGCTCTCAATGTCCGTGCCCTCGGTGACGGTGAGGGTGGGTGCCGCCTTGAGGTGGACGGTGCAGCCGAATGTCGCGTGCGTATTGCAAAAAACGGCGAAATCTCCCCCATCCTCGCCTGCTATTCCCCCACCCATCGCACCGAGGTAACGCGGGAGCGCCTGCCCTGTGAGCATGTGCTCGGCTCGGTCAGCACCTCATATACCGTCTCGGGGAGCAGTGGGAGCCTCGGGGAAGAGACCGCTGCCTCGATCCTCGATACCTCAGTCGTCGCTGCTGTGCGTAAGGTCACCGAGGACGGCGGCCGCGCTGTGGTGCTTGGCGACGTCAAGGTGGGTCTCCTTCTTGCGGGGCTCCCTGCCGAGGAGGGGGCCGTCACACCCTGCTTCTCGGTGGAATTTACCTATCCCTTCCGACTTGTCAGCGAGCTTGCTATCCCGGCAGGCTGCGATGTCACATACGAATGTCGCGTGGATGCCGTGGGTGCCCGTGCACGGCTCGAGGAGGGAGGCTATGCCGCCGATACCGAGCTCCGTCTCCTGCTGACTGCGTACTCCGCCTCTCCGCTTACGATGGTATCGTCGGTCACCGCCTACCCCGAGGAGCGCTACCCCGCAAGGTGCGGCACCGTCACCGTCGTTTACCCCGAGGCGGGCGATGACCTGTTCTCGATCGCTGAGCGCTATCACACGACGCCGGGAGCGCTTGCCGAGATCAACTCTCTCCCCCTCGGTGAGGGAGCCTTTGCCGACGACCCCGCCCTTCTTGACGGGATCTCCTATCTTATCGTCGAATAGGATCAACGCCTCCTGTTCTGTGTCATCGGTGCGTCCTTCCCTCAGCCTTTCACCGTTTTTTCTTAATTTCTTCTTGACAAATCGAGAATTGTTCTCTATAATGAAAGTAGAAACCGCACAGCGGAATACGAAAGGAAGAAGGATATTGTGATGAAAAAGCTTTTGAAATTGACGGCTCTTACCCTTGTGGCCGTTCTGTTGCTTGCCTCGCTCGTCAGCTGTGATAAGTCGAAGGGGCTGAAGGAAGCATATATGGAAGCCGGATACACGGTTCAGGTCGTTCAGGGGAAAAGCAAAGAGGCTGAGGTCTTTTGCAGCACCATCGGCATGACGGAGGAGGAGATCGACGAGCTTGACGATTACGAGCTGATCCTTTGCTGGAAGAGCGTCGTCCCGTCGGCCCTTATCATTAAATTCCCCCATATGTTTGAGCTGAAGGACTTCCTCATTGAGGAGGAGGACGGCGTGAAGGATGACAGCGCCTATAAGAAGGCTAAGGAGGAGAATCGCATCAACGGCAATTGCCTCCTCGTCTACGGCCTCGGCAATGCCGACGCCATCTTCGCCGGGAACTAAGGTAAAAGAAAACCGCACTTCAGGGAAGTGCGGTTTTCTTTTTGTTTGTGTTTGGAGGTGAAAATGACAACTCACAGAACAACTCATTTTATATCATAAAACAGCCGGCTTTTGGATCCGTGGGCGAAAAGCTAGTGCAATTATTCATTATTCATTAGCGAAGCGACTTCATTCTTCACTAATTTATTTAAAATCCGCTTGAGGGAAATGAATAATGAATGATGAAAAGTGAATAATACAAATAAAAATCCGCCTTCTCATGAAAGCGGATTTTGTTTGGTGCACCTCCAGGGACTAGGTCTCGGAACGGTGTCGAAAAAGCCGATTAGATTTCGGCTTTTTCCCGTTCCTCGGTCAGTCGCGGCTCTGGACGCTCTGCGTCCATTCACTCCCGCTCCCCTTCGAGCCCCTTCCGGTGACCGTTAAAAAACAAAAAAGCAACCGCAAGGGTTGCTTCTTTGTTTGGTGCACCTCCAGGGACTCGAACCCTGGACCCACTGATTAAGAGTCAGTTGCTCTACCAACTGAGCTAGAGGTGCATGATTTGGCTGACGGGTTATATTATAACCACACCGGGCGGAAAAGTCAAGAGGGTTTTTGAAATTTTCTTGTTTTTTTCCAAAAGATACGGTCACGGGGGGGATTTCTTTCGGTTTTTACCCCAAAAACGAAAAAATTACCCGCTACTGTATAAAACTTGGGCGGGTGGCAAGAATAGGGGTAGAGAAACCGAGAAAGGAAGCAAAGCCCAAATGGAAAAGAACCAGAAGCAAGAAAAATTCAGCCGGATCCTCTATATCGTGATCGTTGCCGTCCTCTGCGTGACGGCCGTCGTGATTGGGATCACCGCCGCCGCGAACCGCGGCTCCAAGACCCCCGTTGCCACAACGACTGCCCCGGTAACGACAGCAGCCCCCGTGACTACCGCCCCGCCCGTGACCACTGTGCCTCCCGCTGCCGATACCTCGAGGCTCCCCGCCTTTGTTGCCCCTACCGTTGGCAGTGTCTCCAAGGAGCATACCACAGATCTGCCCGTCTTTTCGATGACCACGGGTGACTGGCGTACCCACAACGGCATTGATATTGCTTGTGGCCTCGGGGATGCTGTCTATGCCGCCGCCGACGGGAAGATCCTCTCGGTCGCCAGCGATCCTATGATGGGCACTACGGTCAAGATCTTGCACAACGGCGAGGGTGTCACAATCTATAAGAATCTTGCCGCCGTCCTGCCCGACGGGATCAAGGAGGGGGCTACCGTCATCGCGGGTCAGGTGATCGGTGAGGTGGGAGATACCGCCCTCATTGAAAGCGCCGACGAGCCCCACCTCCATTTTGAAATGACGGTCAAGGGCGTCGCCGTCGATCCCCTCGACTATATCAGCGAGGAGAGCAAAAATGCCTCCCTGACGGTCGATACGGAATACGAAAGCTGAATAGTCGGAAAGCGAAAAAGGAGCACGCAGGTGCTCCTTTTTCACCTTTTAACGGTCGCGGCGCCGATCGGCGATCGCATCGCATATCCGCATCACGATAGGAAAGAGAACTCCGCCGACGGCAAACACCGTCCACGAAATATGCCACTGCGCCGCCATGAAGCTCCATACGAGAAAGATCGCGGTCAGGATCCCCCAATAGGCAGAGCCGACTGCCTCGCGCAGAGCCCGCCGCGCCTTTTCGGCATCGGTATAATCGCCCACCCGGAGAAGCTTTTGCATAGCGGCGTTTTGCACGCCAACGACAATAAAGGCCATGACTCCAAGTCCCGCAAGAACAAGCATGACCGCCAGCATCAGCACGGAAAGCAGATCCTTGTCGGCAAAGGCCGTGGCGATCAGAGGGATCGGTGACAGGATGCAAAGACAGGTGGCGATAATATTCCATCGGACATAGGCACCTCGGAACTCTTCTTTGCGCGCGGCGACGGCCTCGCTAACGCCGTGCTCCGCTACAAACGGTATGCTTTTGTCGAGAAAAGCGTACGGCTCGTTTTTGAAGCCGCAGATAAGATACAGCGGAACGGCGCACAGTACAAGGGCGAACAGGACACAGAGCCCCACGACCCCCGCCACGGTTTCCGAAACTAAGGCGTGCGGGGGATTTGCCAGGGCATCGAGGAGGATCAGCGTGATCGGTGACAAAATACATAAGAAGGTAGCGATCGCTATGTGCCATGCCGCTCGGCGCCGTTCGTCAAGGTAGGCGGTCGCCTCCGCGAGCGAAATGCGCTTGGTGGCCACTCCCTCCAGCGCTGCGGAAATCTCCCCCTCTTCGGCACCGTCCTTCAGAAGATAGTCGGTCGTTACACCGAAGAGTGTACTGAGCGAAAGGATCTTGTCGAGGTCGGGTGTGGCCTGCGCGCTCTCCCATTTGGAAACTGCCTGGCGAGAGACTCCCAGTCGCTCGGCGAGCTCCTCCTGCGACCACCCCGCCTGTTTTCTGAGCTTTATAATTTTATCGGCTAAGGTCATAGATCGTGTCCTCCCTTGGTTTTGGGGGTGCCCCCATAACAATGCCAGTATAGCATAAGAAAAGAAAAAAATCCACCGTGACGAGCTTTCAATTTGTCAACCGCCGGTTGCCTCGATAAAAAATAGCTTCCGCCGCTGCGAGCATACCCATGCTCGCCTCCCCTCTTAAAGCCTTGTAATGTTCGTCGTTATCAAACAAGAAAGGGGCACGCAAGTCCTCCTTTCTTCTATTTCCGCTCGCTCTCTTGCAATTTGCTCGCCCCTGTGCTATACTGAATACGAACATACCGACGGAGGCTTCTATGAAAAAAACACGGCTTGCAGCCTTAGCACTCCTTGTGCTCCTTCTGGCATCCTTCCTTCTTACCTCCTGCTCCTCGATCGAGCATGACGATGCGAAGGAGATCTTCCGCGAATTCCTGACCCATGTGGTGAACAGCCGCTACACCGAGGCGGTCGCCCTCTTTGACGAAAAGGCCGAGATCTCGGCTGAGTATCTTGAAATGTACATCCGTGCCCTTGAGAACACCTCGGGTGCCGATTTTGCCGACGGTGTTGTGATCGACGCCTTTATGAGCTCGTACAGCTCCTGGCATGACGAGGCGGCCGACGGCCCCCTCTACGCCCTTGGCGGCTTCGGTACGGTGGGCGAGGTCGAGCTCCGCTTTGATTTCTCGGTCACCATGAAGGAGGACGGCACCCTCCGCCTGTGGGCTGTGAAGATCGAGTCGGCAACCTCCCTTATCCCCGGTTTGGATCCTTGATCCGGGCATAACTGAAAAAGTAAAAGAGCAGACAGCGGTCTACTCTTTTTGTTCACAAAAAAGAGGTACTTGGTAGAACCAAATACCTCTTTTCTTTTGCGGTTATGTGGAAATCTGCCGCCCCACTTTAGAAGTTCATGCGAGCCTCAATGTAGGCGCGCACCTCGCTGATTGGGATGCGGACCTGCTCCATCGTGTCACGGTCGCGCACGGTCACGCAGCCGTCCTCCTTGGAGTCGAAGTCGTAGGTAATGCAGAAGGGCGTACCGATCTCGTCCTCGCGGCGGTAGCGCTTACCGATCGAGCCGGCATCGTCGAAGTCGACGGCGAAGTACTTCGAGAGCTCGTCGTACAGCGGCAGAGCGTCCTCGGTGAGCTTCTTCGAGAGGGGAAGAACCGCGGCCTTCATCGGCGCGAGCGCGGGATGCAGATGCAGGACGGTACGGACGTCGTTCTTCTCGGCGTCAATGACCTCCTCGTCGTAGGCGTCGCAAAGGAAGGCGAGCGTCACGCGGTCAGCACCGAGCGAGGGCTCGATGACGTAAGGGGTGTAGTGCTCGTTGGTCTCGGGATCAAAGTAATCCATCGCTTCGCCCGAATGCTTGGCATGCTGGCCGAGGTCGTAGTCGGTACGGTCGGCAATGCCCCACAGCTCGCCCCAGCCGAAGGGGAAGAGATACTCAAAGTCGGTCGTCGCCTTCGAATAGAAGCAAAGCTCCTCAGGGTCGTGGTCACGCAGACGCAGGTTTTCTTCGGTCATGCCGAGGTTCAGGAGGAAATCCTTGCAGAACTGCTTCCAGTAGGCGAACCACTCAAGATCGGTGCCGGGCTTGCAGAAGAACTCAAGCTCCATCTGCTCGAACTCGCGGGTGCGGAAGATGAAGTTTCAGGGCGTAATCTCGTTGCGGAAGGACTTGCCGATCTGACCGATACCGAAGGGGAGCTTCTTGCGCGTGGTACGGGCGAGGTTCTTAAAGTTGACGAAGAGGCCCTGCGCCGTCTCGGGGCGGAGGTAGAGCTCGCTCGTCGCGTCCTCGGTCACACCCTGGAAGGTCTTGAACATCAGGTTGAACTTGCGGATATCGGTGAAGTCGTGGCTACCGCAGTCGGGGCAGGCGATGCCGTGCTCACGGATGTAGGTGGCCATCTCATCGTTCGACATACCGGCGGGGTTATCCGAAAGCCCCTCGGCGGCCACGTATTCCTCGATCAGCTTATCGGCACGGTGACGGGTCTTACAGGATTTGCAGTCCATCAGGGGGTCGGAGAAGCCGCCGACGTGGCCCGAGGCCACCCACACCTGAGGATTGACGATGATGGCGCTGTCAAGGCCGACGTTGTAGCGCGATTCCTGGACGAACTTGCGCCACCAAGCCTTCTTGATGTTGTTCTTGAATTCGACGCCAAGCGGGCCGAAGTCCCACGAGTTGGCAAGACCGCCGTAGATCTCGGAGCCGGCGAAGATAAAACCGCGCGACTTGCAAAGGCCGACAATCTTTTCCATGGTCTTCTGCGTGTTTTCCATAACTACCTCTCTTATATGTCTGTATTTTTTATTTCTTCTATGACGGTTCCCATAAGCCGGGCGCCGAATATCGCGGTCGGTATGACGCGGTGGATCCCCCCACGCAAATCGCGCGCGGCCGGCGCACTCACCTCAAGGAAGGAGGGGGTGTGCCCTGTGAAAACACCGTCACGCTCGGTTTCAAAAAGGACGGTGAGCGGCTTTCCCTCGGCAAGGACGGCGGCCAGATTCTCCCGCGTCAGGCGTTCAGAAAGAGCAATGAGCTCGCGGCTTCTCTCGGCCTTCTCATCCTCGGGGATCGCCCCCGGGAGGCTGTAAGCCACTGTGCCCTTCCGTGGGGAAAAGGCAAACACATGCATCGAAAGGAAACGCGCTTTCTCGGCAAGATCCATGCTGAGCGCAAAGTCTTCTTTGCTTTCTCCCGGGAAGCCGACGATCACATCGGCCGTGAGCTGAAGGTCGGGGAAGGCCGCGCGGAGCGCCTCGATCCCCTCGAGCATCATCCTGCGGTTGTAGCGCCGCTTCATCGCGGCGAGCACGCGGTCGGAGCCGCTTTGCACCGAAAGATGGAAGTGCGGCGCTAAATGCCGGAGCTGTGCGGCGCGCGATGCGAAGTCGCCGTGCAGGATCTCGGGCGTCAGCGAGCCTAAGCGGATGCGGTCGATGGGGAGGCGGTCGACCTCCTCCAAAAGATCAATGAGCCGGTAACCGTCGTGACGGTCGCGCCCGTAGGACGCGGTCTCGATGCCGGTCAGCACCACCTCGCGTACCCCGCCCTCCGCAAGCCGCAGGGTTTCCTCAAGGATTTCCTCCCGCAGCCGCGAGCGCACAGGGCCGCGTGCCTCGGGGATGGCACAGTAGGTGCAACGGCAGTCACAGCCGTCGGCAATCTTGACGTAAGCGCGGGTGCGCGGCGCACCCGACACGCACATCGCCTCATAGACCTCACCGTCCAGTGGACGCACCGCGATCTCGGCGGGATGGGGCGGCTCTATGAGCAGGCGCTCGGCAACAGCGAGGGCACGCATCTTCCCGGCTGTGCCTCCCACAAAGGAGACGCCGGAGATGGCGGCCGCCTCGGCGGGATGCGACTGCGCGTAGCAACCGAAAATAAGGATCCTTGCCCGCGGATTCTCACGGGCGAGGCGGCGGATGGCCTGGCGGCACTTGCGGTCGCTCTCGGCCGTGACGGTGCAGGTGTTGGCGATGACAACATCGGCGTCGCTCTCGGCCTCGCGGTAGCCCGCCGCAAGGAAGGACTCGCGGATGGCCTCGGTCTCGTACTGCGCGACCTTACAGCCGAGGGTCACAAGGAGAACGGTACGGTGTGCGGCCGCCTTCTGCTGCTTGGTCATTCGCTCTCCCTCCCTCGTGTCATCCCATACCAAAAAATTATAGCATAGCTTAATAAAAAAGTAAAGACATTTCCGTCAAAATTCCCAAAAACCTCGCGCGCGTTCGGCGCACGCCTGCAGCCCGGTGCGTTTTCTCTTGACCTTTCACCGTTGCTCGGGTATAATGAGAAGAAAAGAACGAATGAAAGGAGGAAAGAGTCATGGCCGTTGCCGCCGACCATCCGCATAAGGATCACCGCTCGCGTCTTCGCGGCCGCTTCCTCGCTTCGGGGCTCTCGGATTTTGCCCCGCATAATGTCCTCGAGCTTGTCCTCTTTTACTCGATTCCGCGCCGTGATACCAATCCCATTGCCCACGCGCTCCTTGACGCTTTCGGATCGGTGTCCGCTGCCCTTGCTGCCGAGAGGAGCCGCCTTCTCGTGGTGCCCGGCATAGGCGACGGCACCGTCCGTCTCCTCACGGCACTCCGCGAGATCCTCACCACGGCGGACGAAGGGAGCACGCAAAGGCAGCGCGCGTCAAACGCCGGGGCGCTGGGCAGTCTCTTTTGCCGCCTGCTTTCTCCCTATGAGGACGAAGCCACTGCCGCGGTCTTTCTTGATAACTCCCTCCGCGTCATCGGGCACCGTGTGCTTCCCGGTGTCTCGCCGCACGCGCCCAGCTTCTCCTTTGCGGCCGTCAGCGAGGAAACCATCCGTCTCTGTGCCGCCCATTGCGCCATCGCCCATATTCACGGCGATGGTCTGGCCCTCCCCGTGAGCGCCGATCTCGATATGGCGCGCGCCGCGCGCCACGCCCTTGACGGTGCCGGTGTGCATCTGCTTGAGGTGTATATCGTTAGCGGTCGGCGGTACAGCACGCTACTCTATCGTACCTCCGGATGCTCGCAGGAAGAGTCCGCTCCCTTCGCCCCCACCGAGGAGGCCGGGCAGATCGCTCTTACATCCCTTCTTGCGGCGGGCGGTGTCTCTGAGGATGCTGCAGCTCTCCTTGCGCGGTACGGCGGCCTTTACCGACTGCTTTCCCTCGCGGCCGATCGCCGTTTGGCTCCTACCGAGAATGACCGTATGGCGGCTCTCCTTGCCCTGCCGTTCTCTCTATATACCTACGGCGTCCGTGAGCGCGGCCTGCCCCGCTTTGATGATGTCGGTGGCTTTGGCGCCTACCTTGTTGACCTTTACCGCTATCGCTCCTCCGAGGAGCTACTCCTTTTTCTCTTCAATGGAAAAGGAAACCCCGTCGCCGAGCGCACCGTAGGGGTGGGCGGCATTGCGGAGGCTCCCTTCTCGCGCCGTCAAATCGCCGAATGCGCGGTATACGCCGATGCGTCCTTTGCCATCCTCGCCCATAACCACCACGGCGGTGTAGCTGAGCCCTCCCGTGAGGATCGCGAGGCTACCGTGGCGATCGAGGAGACGCTCGGTGGCGTCGGCGTTAAGCTTTTGCGCCATTATATCGTCGCGGACAACGACTATTTCGTCTTGAAGTAAACAATACGTTGCAATGCGAGAGGCGGCCGGAGGTCGCATTCGGTAAGCGCTCAGTCGAAGGATGCCGCCCCGGTCTGTCTCCGCGTACAGCGTATCCGGCGGCCCGCATTTCAAGTCCCTGGCTGCTTCCCACCGTCATAGCGCGGCCTCTCCTGGCTGTTCTCCGGAATATCTCAAAGGCAACAGGAACACACGGAATTCGCGACATTGCCGCACAATTCTTTTTTTCTCTTTCCCAAAGGACGCTGCCTTCTCGCGCTTTTTCGCCCCCTTGTGCCACCGAAATCCTCGGCTCCCATGCTTTTTAAGGAAAAATTGCGGCAGCCTCTTGCAATGCGCGTCTTTTTTTGCTATACTCTTATATGCTTGTTTATTAATCTTACGGGCGCCCACCGGTGTGCGCCTGCGGAAAGGAAGTCACAGCTATGGAAAGCAAGATCTCTGCCCTGCGCGAGGAGCTATCGGCCCGCCTTGCGACCTCGACCGATGCCGCCTCGCTCAATGAGGTGCGCGTTGCCTTTCTCGGCAAGCGCGGCCTTGTGACCGAGCTCCTGAAGGGGCTCCGTGATCTCTCTGTGGAGGAGAAGAAAACGGCAGGAGGGCTGATCAACCGATTTAAGACCGAGGCCGAGGAGGCCATCACCGCCCATGGCGAGGCACTGGCCGCCAAGGCACTGGAAGCATCGCTTGCTGCCGCCAAGCGCTACAACCCCACTCTGCCTTCGTCCGGCGCTATCGGCTCCTATCACCCCATCACCCTTGTCCGTCGTTCGCTTGAGCGCATCTTCGCGGGGATGGGCTTTACTGTTGAGGATTACCAGGAGATCGTCAACGATTACCAGTGCTTCGAGTCGCTCAATATTCCGAAGCACCATCCCGCCCGCGACATGCAGGACACCTTCTATCTTGAGAACGGCCAGCTTTTGAAGACCCAGACCTCGGCGGCGCAGAACGCCATTATGAAGAAGTACGGCGCGCCTCTCCGTGCGATCTTCCCCGGCCGTTGCTCCCGCAACGAGGCGACCGACGCCTGCCACGAGAATACCTTCTTTCAGATGGAGGGCATGATGATCGACAAGGATATCTCGATCTCAAACCTCATCTACTTTATGAAGACGATGCTCTCGGAGGTCTTCGCCCGTCCGATCAACGTCCGTCTGCGCCCGGGCTTCTTCCCGTTCACCGAGCCCGGCTTTGAGCTTGACATCAGCTGTCTCATCTGCGGCGGTGAGGGCTGCCCCTCCTGCAAGAACAGCGGATGGCTCGAGCTTTGCCCCTGCGGCATGATCCACCCGAATGTTCTCCGCGAGGGCGGCATTGATCCCGACGAGTACACCGGCTTTGCCTTCGGCCTTGGCCTTACCCGCCTTGCCATGATGAAGTACGGCATCAAGGATATCCGTGATTTCAACTCGGGGAGCCTTGCGGCGCTTTCCCAGTTTGTGAGTGAGTAAGGAGGACGGCGATGTTACTTTCTATGAATTGGATCGGCGATTTCGTTGATCTCTCGGGCCTTGACAAGAAGGCACTTATCCACCGCTTCACCCTCTCGACCGCCGAGGTCGAGGACATAATAGAGAAGGGCACCGATACCTACGGTGTCATCGTAGCCAAGATCGCCTCGGTCGAAAACCATCCGAATTCCAAAAAGCTCCATCTTCTGAAGATCGACACGGGCGCGAGGCTTGTCGATTGCGTCTGCGGCGCGCCGAACGTCCGCGAGGGGATGAAGGTTGCCTTCGCGCAGGCGGGCGGTGCTGTGGCCGGCCATCCGATCGGTGAGGCCACCGTCGCCGGCTACCCCTCTTTCGGTATGTGCTGCTCGGAGGCCGAGCTCGGCATCAGCGCTGATAATTCCGGGCTTTTTGAGATTCTTGACGATATTCCGCTCGGCACCGACCTCAAGTCGGTCTACGACATCGAGGACATCCTCTTTGAGGTCGACAACAAGTCGCTCACCAACCGCCCCGATCTCTGGGGCCACTTTGGCGTCGCACGGGAGTTTTCCGCTCTCGCCGGCCGTCCGCTCCGCGCGGTTCCCGGCGTGGATACGAGTGCCTATGACGCCCTGCCTCCCGTCGCCATCGAGATCCTCGACACCGAGCACGCCTACCGCTACGTCGGCGTCAAGGTCGAGAACATCGGTGTCCACACGAGCCCCGTCAATATGCGCATCCGCCTCTATTACTGCGGCAGCCGCGCCATCAACCTTCTCGCCGACCTTACGAACTACGTAATGCTCGAGCTCGGTCAGCCGATGCACGCCTTTGACCTGCGCCGCGTTGACCGTGTCGAGGTGCGCCGCTTCGATGCTTCCTTCAGCTTTGATACCCTGGACGGCCAAAGCCGCCCGATCGACGAGAATACCCTGATGATCACATCGGGCGGCACTCCTGTCGCCGTCGCGGGCATCATGGGCGGCCTCGCCTCCGAGATCGAGGACGATACCACCTCGCTCCTCCTCGAGAGCGCCTGCTTTGACGGTATTTCGATCCGCCGCTCCTCGGCGCGCCTCGGCCTCCGTACCGACGCCAGCATGCGCTATGAAAAGATGCTCGACCCCGAGCTTTGCCTCACCGCCACCGCGCGCTTCCTCGACCTACTCCTCTCCATCTGCCCCGTGGCTCGCGTTACGAGCGCCGTCACCGATTGCTACAAAACGCGCTACCCCGCGATCGAGATGACGATCGACAAGGCCTACGTTGACCGCTATACCGGCATTGACATCTCCTCCGACCGCATTGAGAACACCCTTGTCTCTCTCGGCTTCGGTGTCGACCGCACGGGCGATGCGTTCCGCGTGACTGTCCCCTCCTGGCGTGCCACCAAGGACGTGACTATTCCTGCGGACCTCATTGAGGAGATCACCCGCATCTACGGCTACGATAACTTCGAGATCTTTACGGCCAAAAGCAAGCTGGCTCCCGTCCTTCCCGAGCTTCCCGCCTCAGACGAGGCTGCCGTCAAGACCCTGCTCGTGGAGCGCTTCTCGCTCCACGAGGTGCACTCCTATATCTGGTGTGACGCTCCGAAGTACCGCGAGATCGGTATTGAGATCGAGGAGAACGTCCGCATCCTTAATCCCGGCACGCCCGATCACGCCGTGCTCCGCAACTCGATGACCCCCACCCTGCTCTCCTTCCTCGCCGAGAACCGCGGCATTTCGGACAGCTACGGTCTCTTTGAGGTCGGCCGCGTCGTCAAGGGCAAGCGTGCGGATGGCGACTGCAACGAGCGCCGCATCCTCGGCATTGCCGTTTACAGCCGCGAGGAGAGCGAGGAGACCGTCTTCCTCCGTGTGCGCGATATGCTCACCTCGCTTGTCTCGATGCAGAAGCACGTGGCCCCGATCTTTTCCGCCAAAACCCCCGACCACGCCTTTGAGCACCCCGTCAACACCTTTGCGGTGACGGTCGGCGGCGTCGAGTGCGGCACCCTCTCGGTGCCTCATCCCACGGTGGCTACGGCCATCGACAAGAAGGCGGCCATCGCCTTCGCCGAGCTTGACATGGATCTCTTCTCCTCGGTCGAGCCCTCGCCGATCCGCTACCGTGAGGCCTCGCGTTTCCCTGGGATCGACATTGATATGACCTTCGCCGCCACTCTCTCCGAGGTCGACTACGTCGCCGTCTCCCGGGCCGCCATGGCCGCCGGCAGTGACCTCCTTGCCGGGGTCGGCTTCGTCGGAAACTTCGCCCGTGACGGGGAAGAGACGATCACCCTCCGCTTCTCCTTCGTGTCGGCGGAGAAGACCCTCTCAAAGCCCGAGGTCAGCACCGCCACCGAAGAAATCGCAAAAGCGCTGGCATCCTTCGGCCTCACCGCAAAGCATTAATCAAAAAAGAGCAGACCTGTGGGTCTGCTCTTTTTTATTATATTGCTGCGTTCAGTCTATTCTCGGAAGACGTCCTCTCGTGCGGAGTTGGATCGAAAGCCCGAGGATCAGCACGAGGCCGAACAGGACAAGCTTAATGTAGGGAACGGGGATGATGCCCGAGAGCGCAAAGGAGACGAGAAAGCCGCCGAGAGCGGCAGTCGTCAGCACGATGATCGGGCGGACGAAGCGCGTCGCAAGGAGACCGAGGACGAGAGCGGCAGCGATGATCGCAAGGATACCCGCGAGGGGATTCGGAAACAGTGCCTTGATCGGTCCCATTCCCATCAGAAGCACGGCACCGGCCACGGTGAAGAAGAGCGCCAGGGAGAAGAGCTTGCAAAAGAGCCAGGCGAACAGCGCACCGCAGAGGAGCATCACGACGAGAGGCATCCAGGGAGAGGTGAGGGCTGCGGCGAGTCGCCCTCCCGCAAGGAGGAGGGAGGCCACGGCGATCCCCGTTCCAAAGCCGCCGAGGAAGATAGTCATGCGAAGGAGCGGGTAGCCGAAAAAGGCGAGAAGAATACCGATGAGGGCGACCGCAAGCACGAGGGGCGTGACGCTCGGCCCGAGATTATCGGCTGAGAAAAAGAGCGAAAGCTGACCGAAAAGGGGTGAAAGTGAGGATGCCTCCCCCTCGCCGCCCAGAGGAAGCGGGGAGGCTGCCGATGCCGCCGGGGCAAGAAGACGGAGGAAAAGGCAGGCGATGGCCGCCAAGGCGATTTTTTTGTGTGAAGAATACATAAGAGACCTCCTCGAAAAGCAGGCGGCGACGGGTGCCGCCGGGATTTTTTTGCATAAGGCAAAAGAAAGCCTTGAAAAAACTCTTTTTTGTGCTATAATGATTATGTATACGTGCCTGCTCGCGTGCGCACGTGGTGCGCGCCCCGGCACGCGCCCATTGGTGGAGCGCCGCGATCCGCGTACCCACATTATACAACCGACGCCCCCGGATGTCAAGGGTGGCTGATCAAAAAGGAGCAAGCACATGGAGCGCATCTACACCATCCCCGTCAATGAGGCCTTTGACGCCTCTTTTGCTGACCCTGCCTGCGGATGCCCGATGTGCGCCCTGTACCGCAAGCTCGAGGAGGATGAGCTCGACCTGATCCTTGGCGGTGCCATGATGGAGCCCGATATCCGTATCCGAACGAACGAGCTTGGCTTCTGCGGCACGCATTTTGATGCCCTGTTTGCCCGCAAGAACCGCCTTGGCCTTGCGCTGATCCTTGAGAGCCACCTGGCCTCGGTGCGTGAGGGCCTCGCCCCCGCCGCCCTCTTCGGTAACCGCGCGCAGAAGGTGACCGAGGCCGCGAAGCGCCTCTCCGATTCTTGCTATATCTGCGAGCGTATTGAAAAGAATTTTTCAGGGATGACGGCCACCGTGGCCGTCCTCTATGAGGAGGATACCGCCTTCCGCAAGAAGGTGGAGGGGCAGCCGTATTTTTGCCTGCCGCACCTTCGCCGCCTTCTCGAATGCGGCCGTGCCAATCTCCCCAAAAAGCTATACGCCGATTTTGCCCGCAGCGTGATGGCTCCTGTCGACCGTTATCTTGAGGCGCTCGAGGGGGACGTCAGCTGGTTCTGTAAAAAATTCGATTATCGCTATGGGGAAGAGCCCTGGTACAACGCCAAGGATTCGGTCGAGAGGGCCATTGCCTTCCTCAGCAGTGCGGAAAGGTGAGCTATGATTATTGAACGCCTGGCGATAGGGCACTTCGGTAATCTTGACGGTGTCACGGTGGACCTCGGCCCCCGGCTGAATGTCATCGTCGGTGACAATGAGACCGGCAAGAGCACAGTAGCTGCCTTTATTCGCTATATGCTATACGGCTTCGGTACCTCCCATAGCCCGGATGATCTGCCCGAGCGCGAGAAGCGCGTCAGCTGGACGGCCGCGGTCGCCGAGGGAACGATGGACGTCCGCCTTGCCGACGGCCGCCGCTTCCGCATTGAGCGGAGCACGAAGGCTACCGAGGGAACGGGGCGCATCGGCTATCTTGAGGATAGCCGCCTTATCGACCTTTCGGATGGGAGCGTTGCCCGCTTCCGCACCCTGCCGGGTGAGGAATTCTTCTCGGTGCCCGAGCAGGTCTACGTCAATACCGCCTTCTTCGGTCAGTTCTCGGATGCTAAGGTCAGCGAGGGCGAGATGACCCAGGCCATGGAAAACATCCTCTTTTCGGGGGATGAGCGCGTTAGCTCGCTCCGTGCCCTGCGTACCCTCCGGCAGGCGCGGAATTCGCTCTCGCACCCGAGTGGCGTTGGTGGCGCGATCTACGAGCTCAAGGCCCAGGCCGAGGCCACCAGCCTCCGCCTTTCGCAGGCTCTCCGTCTGAATACGCAGATCCACAGGACCGAGACCGAGCTTCATAAGCTTCGGGAGAAGATCGCCTCCGCCGAGCGCGAGCGCGACCGTCTTTCTGAGATCGACCGCGACTACGGCAACTACATAGCCATCTGCACCTTTGATAAGCTCCACGAGGTCGAGAATACCCATGCCTCCCTCGTTGCCGAGCACGAGGCGCTCCGCCGCGAGGGCGGGAAGAACGGCTTTTTCCCCGACGAGGAGTACCTTGCTTCGCTCGTCAGCACCGAGCGTATCCTCGAGATCTCACGCAAGAACTATCTCCGCAGTGCCGAAAAGCTTGAGAGCGTTAAGGAGGAGACGGCCATCACGCCCGAGGCCGAGGACTTTCTCCGCGAGACCGACGAGGGGGGCGGCGCCGAGGCGATCGCCGATACCTACACCGGCCTTTATAAGAATGCCCTGACCCTTCGTATTACGGCGTGGCTCTTTGCCATCCTCGGTGCGGCTCTCCTCGGGATCGGTGCCGTCACCGTCCGCCCCTTCGCCTTTTCGCCCGTCCTCGCGATCCTGCTTCTTTTCATGATTGCCTCTTCGGTGCTTTCGGTTCTTCTTTTCCGCACACGGGCGCGCACCGAGGCAAGGATCGGAGAGCTCTGCCGCCGTTACGATGCGGCTACAGGAGCCGACCTCCTGTGTAAGCTCAATAATGTGGAGACCACGCGGCGGATGCTCGCGGAGCGCCGCGAGAGCATTCTGCGCGCGGAGGAGAACGTGGCCATCTCGCTTAGGAACTTTGAGGAGATTCGCTCGGAGCTTTCAGCGCTGATCTCGCGTTGGCGGGAGCGCCGCCTGCTCGGCTCGCCCGAGGAAGCGGTTGAATCAGTCAGCGCCGAGGTGCGCGCTTACCTCGTCGAGGAAAGGCGTCTTGCCGAGGCGGTGGCTGAGGCGCGCGGCAGGGTCGATGCCCTACGCGCCGAGCTTGAGGGCGTCAGCGAGATCACCATCCGCGGTCAGCTCTCACCCCACAACCGCGAGAAGATGAAGCGCATCAATCACAAGACCGTGCAGGAGGGGCTTTCCTATTACCGCACGACCTGTGACAACTTCCATAAGCAGTACCGCGTTCTGCTCGATGAGCTGGACGAATACCGCAAGCACGCCGAGAACCCGGCCGAGCTGCGGGCTGAGCTCGCCGCTACCACCGAGCGCATCCGCGCTCTCCAGGAGCGCTTCCGCGCGTACGGTATTGCGACCGATGCGATCGCCTCGGCCCAGGATAGCCTCCGCGCCGAGATCTCGCCCCGTCTTTCGGGCTACGCCGCCAACCTTCTGTCGCTGGCGACCGACGGCCGTTATTCCTCGCTTGAGGTTACCAACCGTCTCTCGATGTCCTATCTTGACGGAGAGATACGCCGTCCCCTGCCCGGCATGAGCGGCGGCACGCGTGAGATCGCGTACATCACGCTTCGCCTGGCCCTTATTGACATGCTTTATAAGGAAAAGCCTCCGCTCTGCTTCGATGAAAGCATGGCGCACCAGGACGACGGGCGCACCGAGAATATTTTTGTGCTTCTTGATACCATCGCTGAGACCGAGGGAATGCAGAGCATCCTCTTTACCTGCCACGATCGCGAGGCCACGATCGCCGTCCGCGTGAGTGACGAGACGAGGCGCATCCCTCTTGAAAGGAGACATAACAGTGAGTAAAATATTGGTGTTCGGCCCGGCCCGCACGGTCGAGACGCTGACCCTTCCCACCGTCGCACCGGCAACGGGCATAGAGGGGCTTTCTTACGAGACCGTCCTCGGCGGTCACGGGGAGACGGTCGCTGTTGCTCTTTCACGCCTCGGCACGCGGAGCGTCTTTTGCGGACGCGTCGGTGACGATTCGGGCGGGAAGCGTCTTGCGCGTCTTCTCGACAGCGCCGGGGTGGATCTTTCGGCCTTTCACGTGGATCGCGCGGCACAGACCGGGCATCTCGTTTCCGAGACGGTCGGTGGCAGCGTTACGCGGCGCATCCTGTTTCCGGGGGCGGACAGCCGCCTCTCCGAGGACGAGGTGAGCAATGCCTTCCTGACCTCGCCCGACGGGGTCGCCGTTACCACCGAGGTACCGGCCGCCGCCCTTTTCCGCATTGCTGCCCTGGCCGCGGAGCGTGGAATCCCCCTCTTCTTGCTCCATACCTCGGGCGAGGTCGAGCCACCCACCCTGCCCCCCCTTGAGGCCTTCGTGACCGACGAGCCGACGGCCGAGACCATGACGGGAATTCGCCCCGGCAACGCCGATACCTGTCTCCAGGTGGCGATCGAGCTACAGAAGCGGATCAAGACCCGCTACTTTATCATCCGCCTCGGCGAGCGCGGCGCGTTCCTCTACGACGGCATCTACTGCCATATGGTGAACTCCTACATCGTGCGCGAGGCCGATAGCCGCGGCGCTGATGAGGTCTTCTTTGCCGCCCTCATTGCTGAGTATATGCGCCCCGAGCGCGAGATCCTCCCTGCCCTCACCTTCGCGGCCGCCGCCTCGGCGCTCACCACCACGCGCCGCGGTGAAGCCATCTCGCCTCCCACCGCTGAGGAGGTCTTTGCCTTCCTCGAGCGCAACTGATCAAAGCTTGATGATAACAAAACTGTACGAAGAAGACGGCGCACCGCGCGGTGTTGCTGTGGTAGGGCCGACGGCCTCGGGAAAGACTGCCTTTTCACTTCGGCTTGCCGAGCGCTTTCACGGTGAAATCGTCAGCTGCGACTCGATGCAGATCTACCGCGGTATGGATATTGGCACTGCCAAGGCGACCCCTGCTGAGCAGGCGGCGGCCCCCCATCATCTTATCGACCTTCTGCCGCCGAACGCACCGTACAGTGCCGCCGAATACGCGCGCGATGCGCGCGCGGCCGTCCGTGCTATCGCCGCACGCGGCCGCCTTCCCATCCTTTGCGGTGGCACAGGGCTATACCTTGAGGCCGCCCGCTGTGACCGACATGGGGCTCTCCCCCCCATCGCTCCGGACATCCGCCAAACTCTCCTTGCCGAGGCTGAGGAGCGCGGTCCGCTTGCGATGCACGCGGCTCTTGCCGCGGTCGATCCGACTGCGGCCGCGGCCATCCACCCGAACAACCTGCGCCGCACCCTTCGTGCCCTGGAGATCTATCGTGCCACGGGACGGCGCAAAAGCGATCTCGACGAGGAAAGCCGCAAGCGTCCCCGCGCCCTCTCGCTCCTCGTCTTCGGCCTGTTTCCGACCGATCGCGAGGCCCTCTACGCCCGTATCGACCGCCGTGTTGACGCCATGGTCGCCGAGGGTCTTATCGACGAGGCAAGGGCGCTTTACGAGAGCGGCGCCCTCGCCGAAGGCACAACGGCCGCCCAAGGCATCGGCTACAAGGAGCTCGGCGCCGCCTTTCGGGGTGAGTGCAGCTTGGACGAGGCGATTGACGAGATCAAGGCGGCCAGCCGCCACTACGCGCGCCGCCAGCTCACCTGGTTTCGCGCCACCGAGGGGATCATTCCTCTTGAAACCGATGAGGGCGGAGTGACCCCCTCGTCGTGCGACGCGGCGATTGCCGATATCTCTGCATTTCTTGCGAAACGGTAACCCTAGGGAAGAAAAGGGAGATGCTATGAAAACTACCGAATGGCTGAATGTGCTCGAGAACGGGACCTCGGCGGACTTCAACCGCCTCTATGCCAACGACCCCACCGCCAAGGAGCGCTTTGCGAGCGCTATCCGAGCCTTTGAGAGGCACTACGGTGCCGACCGTGACGTCGGTATTTTCTCGGTGCCCGGGCGCAGCGAGATCGTTGGCAACCATACCGACCACAACCGCGGCGCCGTGATCGCCGGTGCCATCGACCGTGACATTATTGCCGTCGCCGCCAGGAATACCGACGGGGTGGTGCGCGTCCGGAGCGAGGGCTACCGCGAGAACCGCGTAGCCATCTCGATGGCCGGTGACCCCGCGAGCTTTGACCGCTTCTGCTCCGAGGCGCTCGTGGCCGGTGTTGTGGGCGGCTTCCTTGACCGCGGCTTTGCGGTCGGGGGCTTCGATGCCTACACCACCACCCGTGTCCTGAAGGGCTCGGGGCTCTCCTCCTCGGCCGCCTTCGAGGTGATGGTCGGTACCATCCTGAACCATCTCTATAACAGCGGCACGGTCGAAGCTCCCGAGATCGCCAGGGTCGCCCAGTATTCCGAGAACGTCTACTTCGGAAAGCCCAGTGGCCTTATGGACCAGATGGCCTGCGCCGTCGGCGGCTTCATTTTCATCGACTTCAAGGAACCCGAGCATCCCGCCATTGAGCCGCTCGGCTTCTCACTCACCGAGGCGGGCTACGCCCTCGCCATCGTCAATACCGGCGGTAGCCATTCTGGCCTTAACGATGACTACGCCTCGGTCACCGCCGAGATGCGCGCCGTGGCCTCCTACTTCGGCCGTGAGGTGCTCCGCGGCACCACCGAGGAGGAGCTGCTTGCGAATGCCGCCGTCCTCCGCCGTGCCGTTGGCGACCGCGCCCTTCTGCGCGCTCTGCACTTTGTCCGTGAAAACGATCGCGTCTTCGCTCAGGCGGCGGCCCTCCGCCGCGGTGATCTTTCTGCCTTCCTTGAGGGGGAGCTGGCCTCGGGGCGCTCGAGCTTCCAATATCTCCAGAACGTCTATACCACCAAGAACGTTGCCGAGCAGGGGCTCTCGCTGGCCCTCTCCGTGACCGAGGGGGCGCTCGGCGGCCGCGACTGTGCCTGGCGCGTCCACGGCGGCGGCTTTGCGGGCACGATTCAGACCTTCGTCCGCCGGGACCTCGCCGCCTCCTATGCCGCCCTTATGGATTCGATTTTTGGCAAAGACGCCTGTATGATCCTCTCGATCCGCGAAGGCGGCGCCACCCGCATCCGTCCCTGACGTCCCATTCCCCCACGCCCGCATTTTCCTCCCCTACGCCGGCGCTTTTGCGCTCGCGCCGCGTGCCCCTTTCCCTTAGTCTGCGCCCCCTGCGCCCAAGGATCTCTTCTATGTACCAAAAACGGTACATGGATGCTGGTATACTGTAAGTGTAAAACCAAAAGTACAACACCGAAAAGGAGTAAATACATGGCTACGAAAAAGACGACAAAGCCCGAAGCCTCGGCCTCGGGGAGCGATAAGCGCGCGGCACTTGAGACCGCGCTTGCCCGCATCGAGCGCGACTGCGGTAAGGGGACGATCATGCGTCTCGGCGAGAACGCCGCCATGAACGTCAGCGCTGTATCGACCGGCTCAATGACACTCGACCTCGCCCTCGGCATCGGCGGTGTTCCGCGCGGCCGCGTGGTCGAGATCTACGGTCCCGAGTCCTCGGGTAAAACGACGGTGGCGCTCCACGTGATCGCCGAGGTACAGAAGGCGGGCGGTGAAGCCGCCTTCATTGATGCCGAGCACGCCCTTGACCCGGTCTACGCCAAGAAGCTCGGCGTCGACATCAATAACCTCTTAGTTTCCCAGCCCGACTGCGG
>JAZNAD010000023.1:0-6499 GCA_045586345.1 Eubacteriales bacterium | reverse complement strand
TCGATGCCGCCCGAGGTGCAGAGGGAGATGCTCCGCTCGCTCCCCGGGATGGAGCACGCTGAGATGACACGCTACGCCTATGCCATCGAATACGACTGCATCGACCCGACCGAGCTCCTTTCAACCCTCGAATGCAAGCGAGTGCGCGGGCTGTACGGTGCCGGCCAGTTCAACGGCACCTCGGGCTACGAGGAGGCCGCCGCACAGGGTATCCTGGCCGGGATCAACGCCGCCCTCGCGGTCCGTGGGGAGGAGCCGCTGATCCTCCCGCGCTCCTCGTCCTACCTTGGAACCCTGGTCGACGACCTTGTGACCAAGGGAACGCGCGAGCCCTACCGCATGATGACCTCGCGCTCGGAATACCGTCTTCTCCTGCGGCAGGACAATGCCGACAGCCGGCTGACTCCCATTGGGCGGCGTGTCGGGCTGATCAGCGATGCGCGGTTTGCCGCTTACGAGGAAAAGCAGGCGGCCATTGCGGCCGAGCGTGCGCGCCTCGAGGCAACCGTGGTGCCGCCATCGGCAAGGAACAATGAGATCCTCGCTTCGCTCGGCACAGCCCCCATCTCGACGGGGGTGCGGCTCACCGAGCTTTTGCGGCGGCCCGAGCTGGACTACGCGGTGCTGGCGCCGCTCGATCCCGGGCGACAGGAGCTTGATCCCGCCGTCGTGCTGACGGTCGAGATCGACGTCAAGTACGAGGGGTATCTTAAGCGCGAGGAAGCCGAGGTGCACCGCCAGGAGAAGCTTGAAGGCCTGCGGCTGCCCGACAGCATCGACTACGGCGCGATCCGGGGACTCCGCCTCGAGGCGGCACAGAAGCTTGCTGCGATGCGCCCTGCAAGCGTCGGACAGGCGGCACGCATCAGCGGTGTCAGCCCTGCCGATATCAGCGTTCTTCTGATTTATCTCGGAAAATAGTCATACTTCGCCATCCCCGGCATATACTGCTAACAAGGGCGGTCCTCCGCCACATCAACTCGGGGGTGTCGCATGTGTAAAAGAAACCTTACAAAGATCCTTTGCATCGCCGCGCTTTCCTTTGGGCTTGGGATCATCCTTTCCTTTTTTATCCCCGAGGGAGTGCTCGTAATTATCGAGGCCTTGCTTATTATGGCGGTAGGAGTGCTTTGCTTTATACAGAAATAGGCAGGTACCGACTATGAAGATCGTCGTTCTCCGCGCGCCGAGGTTCCTCCGAGGTGCGCTCCGCCGTTTGTTCGGCATGAGAGAGAAATAAAGCGATCCCCCCGCATGCGCGGGGGGATTTTTGCGTTTTGACTTGCATCCACTCGGACTTTGGAGTATAATGGTAGAAGCATCGATCGCCGAGGAGGGATACCGCATGAACATACTGCTCATTTATTATACAGGCACATACAACACGCGCTATCTCACGGCTCGGCTTGAGGAGCATCTGCGCCTGCACGGGCACACGGTGACGGCCGTCGAGGTACAGCTTGACACGGTGCCCGTTTCGCTTGAGGGGTACGACATGGTGGGGATCGGGTACCCGATCTACGGCTTCAATGCGCCGGCGCCCCTCGAACGCTATCTTAAGATGCTCCTCATTCCGCGCGGTAAGCGCTTCTTCATTTACAAGAACAGCGGCGAGACCTTTGCGATGAACAACGCCTCGAGCCGCCTGATCCTGCGGCGCTTCCGCCGGGCGGGGGCGCTCTTCCGCGGGGAGTATCATTTTGTGATGCCCTACAACATCCACTTCCGCTTTGAGCGTGACTTCGTCCGTGAGATCTTAGCCAAGGACGAAAAGCTGCTCGCCGTCCTTGTGCGCAATCTCGAAAACGGGAAGGTGGTCGGGATCAAGTCGCGGCCGCTCTATAATCTCGGAGCCGCCTTTGTGGCGATCCAGAAGATCGGGGGGAACGTCAATTCCTTCTTCTATCGGGTGGACAAGGCGAAATGCACAGGCTGCGGCAAGTGCGCCCGTCATTGCCCCGAGGAGAACATCCTCGTGATCGGGCGTGAGGTCACCTTTGGCCATCGGTGCGATATGTGCATGCGCTGCTCCTTCCACTGTCCGCACGATGCCATCCGCATCGGCCTCCTTGACAAGTGGCGCGTCAACGGCGACTACCATCTTGATGCGCTCCGCATGGAGGGACCGCCCGAGGTGCCGTACATCACCGAGGCGAGCGAGGGCTTTTACTCCTGCTTCTTCGAGCATTTCAAGGCGATCGACGAGGCGTACGAGGAGGCCTTCGGAGAGGTGAAATAAAAAAAGAGCAGAGAACGTTCGGCGTTCTCTGCTCTTTTTTAGTAACGGTAGCGGCGCCGCATCGCGGCGAGGAAGGCGGCCGAGAGGAGGGCGGCACACAGCTCGGCGACGACGACCGAGAGCCAGATGCCGTCAATATCGAGAAGAAGCGGAAGGAGGAAGACGGCCGCGACCTGGAAAACGAGGGTGCGGAGGAAGGACATGACGGCCGAGACGAGACCGTTATTGAGCGCGGTAAAGAAGAAGGAGCCGAAGATGGCGAGCCCTGAAAACAGGAAGGAGAAGGAGAAGATGCGGAAGGCGCGCACGGTCAGAGCGAGGAGGGCCGGATCGTATCCCGTGAAGATGTAGGAGAGGGGGCGTCCGAGGAGGAGTGCCGTCGCCGTCATCGCGAGGGAGGATACAAGGACGATCACAAGGCTCTTTTTGCGAAGGTTCGCAAGCTCGTCAAAACCGCCGGCGCCGTAGTGGTAGCTGACGACGGGGGAGACGCCGATGGTGTAGCCGATAAAGGCCGAGATAAAGATGAAGTTGACATACATCAGAACCCCATACGCGGCGACGCCGTCCTCGCCGACAAAGCGCATCAGCTGGAGATTGTAAAGCATTCCGACAAGCGACATCGAGACATTGGACATCAGCTCGGAGGAGCCGTTCCACATGGCTTTGCCAAGGGCGCGAATGTCAAGTTTTGTTTTCCCACAGCGCAAAATGCTCGAGTTCCTGCACGCAAAATAGATGAGGGGGCCAATGCCGCCAATCATCTGGCTGATGGCGGTCGCGAGGGCGGCACCGACAAGACCCAAGGGGATGACGGTGACAAGGAGGGCATCGAGGATCATATTGGCAAGCCCTGCGGCGAGGGTGAAGACGAGCGAGAGCTTCGGCTTTTCGGCGGTGACGAAGAAGATCTGAAACTCGAGCTGAAGCATATAGGCGGGGAGGGCAAGGAGGATCACACGGCCGTAGGTGACGCAGTCCTCGACCATCGCCCCCTCGGCGCCGAGGAGGAGGGCGGCAGGGCGGAGGGCCAGGATGCCGATGACCGTCAGAAGGAGGCCGCACGCCAACGAGGCGTACACGAAGAGCGAGAACAGGCTATTGGCGCGCTCGCGGTTCCCTTCCCCGAGTGTCTTGGAAACGAGCGCCGAGCCGCCGGCGCCAAACATAAAGCCGAGGGTGCCGAGGATCATCAGGTAGGGCATGATGAGATTGACGGCGGCAAAGGGGGTCTTACCGACAAAGTTCGAGACGAAGAAGCCGTCCACCACACCGTAGATCGAGGTGAAGATCATCATGGCGACCGAGGGGAGGGCAAAGCGAAAGAGGCGGCGATAGGTAAAATGATCGGAGAGTGAGATTTTTTCCTTCATGGTTGCTCCTTTCGAGGTCGTCATTGGCGCGCAGGGAAAAAGCGCACGGCGTGATAAGATACAAGGGCGGCAGTCCTCCTGCCGTTGGGGTGGGGATAGGCGCTGCGCGCCTTTTGCCTCGGCTCGCGCAAGATGGGAAACATCATCAATCACCCACGGTGGGGATCGGTCTCACCGCGGCCACGAAAAGCCGAGAGAATTTCGGCTTTTCTCCGCGGCTCGGTCAGTCGCGGCTCTGGACGCTCTGCGTCCATTCACTACCGCTCCCCTTCGATCCCCACCGGGTCCACCGCAAAAAGGCGGTGGGGATAGGCGCTACGCGCCTTTTGCCTCGCCTCGCCGCCGGTCAGCAAGCTACCGCCGCTCTTCGGCGGGCAATCGAACCCTTTGCGCTTCGCCTACGCTCGCGCAAGATGGGAAACATCATCGATCACCCACCGGGGGCGTCAAAATGAAAAACCGCCAAAAGGCGGTTTTTCATTTTGGTGGACCCGGTGGGGATCGAACCCATGACCTCAGCGTTGCGAACGCTGCGCTCTCCCAGCTGAGCTACGAGCCCATAATCAGCATCACTTATTATATCACAAAAAATTGTTCTGTCAAGGGCTTTTGCAAATAAAATGCATTCTTCCCTTCCCCTTTCCGGAAAAGGCTTGCCTTTTTCCGTCTCCCGTTGTATAATGTTATAGATGAAATCAAGTTTATTATCGCAAAAGGAGAATACCCATGTCTAAAAAGGTTTTGGCATTTGACTTCGGCGCGTCCTCCGGCCGTGCTATGCTCGGCGAATTCGACGGCAAGGAGATCAAGGTGACCGAGATCCACCGCTTCTCGAACGATCTTGTGATCGTGCACGGGACGATGTACTGGGATATCCTGCGCCTCTTCCACGAGGTCAAGCAGGGCATCCTCAAGGCGATGGCCGCCACCGACAGGATCGATGCCATCGGTATTGACACCTGGGGGGTTGACTTCGGCATGATCGACAAGAACGGCGAGCTGATCGGGAACCCCGTCAACTACCGTGACGAGCGCACGGTGGGCATGCCCGAGGAGGTGGCGAAGATCGTTCCGTCCTCCGAGCTGTATGCGCTGACCGGCACGCAGACCATGCGCATCAACACGCTCTATCAGCTGTATTATCTGGCAAAGCACCGCCCCGAGCTCCTCGAGAGATGCGACAAGATCCTCTTTACCCCCGACCTTTTGGCCTACCTTCTGACAGGAAAGATGCGTGCCGAGAAGACCATTGCCTCAACCTCGAACTTCCTCGATCCCAGAACGAGAGAGTTTTCGACCGAGCTTCTCGAGAAGCTCGGTATCCCCACCTCGATCCTCCCCGAAATGATCGAGCCCGGCGAGGTGTACGGCACGCTGACCGACGCCCTTTGCGAGGAGCTCGGCTGTGACAAGATCCCCGTCATTGCGGTTTGCACGCACGATACGGCGAGCGCCGTCCTAGCGGCACCGACCGACCGTGAGATGATCTATATCTCCTGCGGCACGTGGAGCCTCTTTGGCACCGAGCTTGAGGCCCCCCTCATCAACGAGGAGAGCGAGAGGATCCAGTACACGAACGAGGGTGGCCACTCGAAGACTACCCGCTTCCTCAAGAACATCATGGGCCTTTGGCTGATCCAGGAATCGCGCCGCCAGTGGAGGAAGGAGGGCTTTGACGTCTCCTACGCCGATCTCGAGCGCGAGGCGCTGGCCGCCGAGCCGTACCGCTGCTTCATCGACTGCGACGCCCCGGAATTCGCCATTGCGGGCGACCTGCCGCGCCGCGTGCAGAGATTCTGTGAGGTGACGGGACAGTACGTGCCGAAGGATCGCGGTGAGATCATGCGTTGCATCTACCAGAGCCTTGCGATGAAGTACAAGCAGAATTACAATACGCTTTGCGCGCTTTCGGGCAAGAGGTTTGAGCAGATCAATATGCTGGGCGGCGGCATTAAGGACACTCTCCTCTGCCGTATGACCGCCGACGCCACCGGCGCGCGTGTCGTGGCCGGCCCCGTCGAGGCCACCGTCATGGGCAACATCGCCGAGCAGCTGATCTCGCTCGGTGAGATCGCCGACGTGAAGGAGGCGCGTGCCATCATCTCGGGTTCGACGCCGCTTGCTATCTACGAGCCCGAAAAGCCCGAGGAGTTTGAAAAGTATTACGCCGAGTTCTGCAAGTACCTCGGCAGGACCGGCGAGTGAACGTTATGTTAGCTGAAATCCTTGAAATCATTATGATCGTAAGCTTCGGGGCTTCCTGGCCGCTGAACGTGATGAAATCCTGGAGGTCGAGAACCACGAAGGGAAAGAGTCTTCCCTTTTTGTGCCTGATCTTCTTCGGCTACATCGCTGGCATCATCTCTAAGCTCGTGAACGATGCCTATATGGCGAGCTTTGCCTCAAAATGGTACGTTCTTTTCTTCTACGTCCTGAACCTTTTAATGGTCGGGGCCGATCTTCTGCTGTACGTCCGCAATTATATGCTGGATAAGAAGGCCGGATTACGGTAAGACAACAAAAAAGCAAGCAGCCTTGGAAAGGGCTGCTTGCTTTTTATTTTGAAAAGACAAAAAACGGCAGACCAAGGTCTGCCGTTTTTGGAGCTGCTAATCAGATTCGAACTGATGACCTCATCCTTACCAAGGATGTGCTCTACCAACTGAGCCATAGCAGCAAGCACGTGTTATTATAACAAAGTATTTTCCGTTTGTCAAGAGATAGGGAAAATTTTTTTGTAAAAATGTGCGGTGGGGCACAAATGATGTGGGCTTCGCCCAATGATGTTACGGTGTTGCACCGGAGGCGCAAACGGGGGGAGGCTTGTAGCCCTCTCACCTGCTCCGCAGGAGCTCCCCCGGAGGGGGAGCCTTGGTTAAACAAAAGG
>JAZNAD010000022.1:0-2045 GCA_045586345.1 Eubacteriales bacterium | reverse complement strand
CCTCCTCGGTGCCCTTGCCAAAGAAATAGCGAAAAAAATCCTTCATAGTCGCCTCGCATAGATGAATTTTGGGAACACTTAACCATTATAGCATCTTTTCCTGAAAAACGCAAGTCCGTCCGTCAGTGTGCGCGGAGCTTGGCGGGTAAAAGCAAAAGCGGTGGATTTCCACCGCTTTTGTTTTTGTTTGATAGCTTCAAGTTGGCTGACGGTACGATCCCGGAGCGACGTGTATTCGACGAGCGCGGGGAAGAGAACGAACGAGACGACCGACATCCGCTTGATGAGAATGTCCGTCGCAGTGCCTGCTTCCTTTTGCTATCGGTCAGACGCCCGAGTAAGCAGAGAAGCCACCGTCAATCGGGAGAACCACACCGGTGACGAAGGAGGCACCATCGGAGAGCAGCCAGAGAAGACCGCCGAGGAGCTCATCGGCCTCGCCGAAGCGCTTCATGGGCGTAGCGGCCAGGATCTTCCCGGTGCGAGCCGTGGGAGTGCCGTCCTCATTGAAGAGAAGGGCGCGGTTCTGCTTGGAAACGAAGAAGCCGGGGGCGATGGCGTTGACACGAACGCCCGTGCCCGCGAAGTGAACGGCCAGCCACTGCGTGAAGTTCGAGACGGCGGCCTTCGCTGCGCTGTACGCAGGGATCTTCGTGAGGGGACGGTAGGCGTTCATCGACGAGATGTTCAGGATGTTACCGCCCTTGCCCGACTTGGCCATGCCCTTGGCAAAGACCTGGGTGGTAAGGAAGGCGGCCGTCACGTTCAGGTCGAAGACGAAGCGGATGCCGTCGGGCTTCAGCGAGAAGAAGTCCTTCTTGTCGGGATCGGGAAGATCCTCGGTCTCATAGTACTCGTTGTCGGTGGTGGCACGGGGGTTGTTGCCGCCGGCCCCGTTGATGAGGATATCGACCTCACCGAGCTCGGCGAGCACGGTTGCGTGGGCAGCCTCAAGGCTGTCATAGTCGAGGCAGTCGGTGGGCACCATGATGGCGGTACCGCCGGTAGCCTTGATCTTCTCGACGACGGCGTCGCCGATCTCCTTGTTGCGGTCAAGGATAGCGACCTTGGCACCGCAGGCGGCGAGTGCCTCGGCAAAGGACGAGCAGAGAACGCCGGCACCGCCGGTGATTGCGGCAACCTTGCCGCTGAGGTCAATAGTAAAGGGCAGCTTCATATTGAAAATCTCCTTTGATTTTGTATTTTACTTAATTTTAACATGAAATCAGTTGTCCGTCAAGAGGATCTTCTCGCCGTTTGAACGGTAAAGAGCAAACAAAACATGCATGACTCGCGCGGCCGAGGAAAGAGAAACGGGAACCGGGCCACCCGTTGTGACAGCCTCATAGAATTCGCGGATCGCGATCGCATGACCGCGCCCCCAACAGTTTTTTCCAACGAGGGGGGCAAGTGCCTCCTCGGTGTCAACGCGCGCGCCGTTCTTGTAGATGTGCCCGTCCATCGACGTAATGCGTACGCCGCTCCTTGTTACCACCTCGTAGAAGTTGGGGGCATCGGTGCCGTAGTTGTTGGAGGCATAGAAGCAGATCCTTCCGCCGTCCGCAAAGGTGACGATAAAGCCTGCGTTGTCCTCCACCTCGGAGAAGGCGGCATTTTCCCAGTTCGCCGTTTGTCCCTGCACTGAGACGATGGGCGAAGGGAAGGCGTTCACGAGGAGGTCGAGCGTGTGGATCGCCTGGTTGATCATCGCGCCGCCTCCCTCGCGGCTCATGCGTCCGTGCCAATCGTTGGCGGTATAATAGCTTTTTCCGCGGCACCAGGTGACCATGCCACGGGCGGCAACAGCGCCCCTCTCCTCCTCGATGAGGTGGCAGAACAGGCGATTGACTGCCGTGCGGCGGTTTTGGAAGGAAACCGTGATCCTCGCCGTGCTTGCCGCCTCGGCGGCAAGCAGAGCCTCAAGGTCCTCTCGGGTGATGGCCGCGGGCTTTTCGAGGTAAACGTGGATCCCGCGGGAGAGAGACTCGCAGGCCATCTCCTTATGCAGGTCGTGGGGGGGCAGATATGCACCACGTCGGGCTTGA
>JAZNAD010000021.1:0-2708 GCA_045586345.1 Eubacteriales bacterium | reverse complement strand
CCCCAAAGGAGGAGTACGCCTCCCTCATCCGCAACGTCCGCCACGTCCTTACGGGCCACGTCGGCGATACCCTCGCCTCGGTCGAAGCTGAAATGCTGAAGGCCGCCGAGGAGGAGCGCTTTGAGGAGGCCGCTCGCCTGCGCGATACCGCCGCCGCCCTTCGGCGTCTGCGCGAGAAGCAGCGGGTGGTCTCGGACAGTGATGTCGAATGCGATGCCGTGGCCCTCTTTGGCGGCGGGGGAGGCGGTGTCCTCTCGCTCCTCTCGATTCGCGAGGGAGCGCTTATTGCCAAGCACGACTATTCCTTTCACGAGGGGGAGCTGACCGATCCCGCCTCGATCTTTACCTTCCTGGGCGGTCTTTACGGCAAGGAAAGCCTGCCGCGCGAGATCCTCCTCGATTTTGATGCCGAGGAGGACGATATCACCGATTTTGCCGAGAGCATGTCCTCCCTCGCGGGGCGTCGCATCCACGTCCTTGTTCCCGAGCGCGGCAAAAAGAAGCAGCTGTGCGATATGGCGCGCGAGAACGCCCGTCTGACCCTTGAGCGCCGTACCGCCGAGCGCGAGATGCGCGATAAGACGGTCGTCCGTCTTGCCTCCCTCCTCGGCCTTGAGGTCGTTCCCGAGCGCATCGAGGCCTTTGATATCTCCGAGCTCGGCAACGAAGCGATCACCGCCTCGATGGTGGTCTTCCGAGAGGGCAAGCGCCACCCCACCGACTATCGTCTCTTCCGCATCAAAACCACCGACGGTATGGACGACTATGGCGCGATGCGCGAGGCGATCGGCCGCCGTGCGGCCCACATCGGTGACGGCTCGCCCTCCCTCGGCACGGCCCCCGACCTCATCCTTGTCGACGGCGGCCGCGGCCAAGTGGCCGCCGCCCGCGAGGCGCTTGCCACCGTGGGTATCGAGATCCCCGTCTTCGGTATGGTCAAGGACGACTACCACAAGACCCGCGCCCTCTCGGACGGCGAGGGCGACATCAGCATCGCCGCCGACCGCGGACTGTACAGTTTCATTTACACGATACAGGAGGAGGCGCACCGCTTCGCCGTCAGGAGCGTGCATGAGAAAAAGCGGAAGGCCCTGCGCCACTCCTCGCTTGAGAGGATCCCCGGCATCGGTGCCGTCAAGGCCAAGCTCCTCCTTTCGCACTACGGGAGCCTTACGCGCCTTAGCGAGGCAACCGTTGAGGAGCTGGAGGCCCTCCCGAAGATCACGCGGAGCGATGCCGTGGCCATTCGCGACTACCTTGAAAGCAAAAGGAGCGACAAAAAACAATGATGCGTATTATCACAGGGCGCGCACGCGGCGTCCGTCTCGATACCCTTCCGGGGGATGCCACACGCCCGACGAGCGAGCGCGTGAAGGGCGCGATCTTTTCCTCGATGCAGTTTGAGCTCGAGGGGCGCCGTGTTCTCGATCTTTTTGCCGGCTCGGGACAGATGGGCCTCGAGGCCCTCTCGCGCGGCGCCGCCTCCTGCACCTTTGCCGACGCCTCCCCCGAGGCCATGGCCATCGTGAAGAGGAACGCCGAGCACACCGGCTTTTTCGATGTCTGCCGCTATCTTGTCAGCGACTACCGCAACGTGATCCGCAAGGCGGCAGGCCGTGACCGCTATGACCTTGTCTTTATCGACCCCCCCTACGCCGCGGATGCCGCCGGTGATGCGATCGCAAGGATCCTCGCCGCCGATATCCTCGGTCGGGGTGCCATCCTCGTGGCCGAATCGGGCAAGCCCGATCCCCTCTCTCCCCTCCCCGAGGGACTCGTGCTCCGCAAGGCGGCGCGCTACTCAGTCTCCTACGTCTCGATCTACGAATGGGAGGGGGCGTGATGCGTGTCCTGATGCCGGGGAGCTACGACCCCTGCACGCGCGGCCACCTCGCCCTCATTGAACGTGCTGCCGCAACCTATGACGGTGTGACAGTGGCCGTCTTTATCAACCCGAGGAAGGAGGGGCTCTTCTCCTACGAGGAGCGCGTTCGCCTTTTGCGCTTAGCCACCGCCCATCTCCCCACGGTCAACGTCGTGTTTTCCGACGGGATGGTAGCCGACTATGCCAAGGCCGGCGGCTACGCCGCCATTGTCAAGGGTATCCGCAACGATGCGGACCGTGCCTACGAGGAAACGATGGCCGCCTACAACGAGGAGCGCGGCGGCGTGCCAACTATCCTCCTCCCGGCCGACGAGGGCCTTGACGCCATCTCCTCGACCGCCGTCCGCCGGGCGCTGGCCGAGGGGGGCGACCTTACCGCCCTTCTTCCGGCTGCGATCCTCCCCGAGGTGCGCACTCTTTATGAAAAAAAGCCAAAAAACGTCCGCCCCCTTGCGGCGCGGACCAAGATGTGCTATAATGATTAAGTTCAATCCGTAAGAAGGGAGCCGACCATGGCAAAGGACCATACGAACGAGCTGCGCGAGGACTTCGTCTTTCGCGAGGAGATCTTCCGAGGAGTCATCGTGCATCTGGTGCGCGACACCGTCACTCTGCCGAACGGCAAGCCCGCCACGCGGGAGACCGTGCTGCATAACGGTGCCGTTGCCATCGTGCCCCTCTTTGAGGACGGCACCGTCCTTATGGAGCACCAATACCGCTACCCGCTCGGCCGCGTCATCTACGAAATTCCGGCGGGCAAATTGGATCACCCCGGCGAGGATCCGCATGCGGCCGCCGAGCGCGAGCTCCGCGAGGAGACCGG
>JAZNAD010000020.1:0-14025 GCA_045586345.1 Eubacteriales bacterium | reverse complement strand
GTATCCGTATCGCCAAGAACGGCCGCTACACGCGCGCTACCGTCCTCGGTATTGACGACGATGCCGGGCTCGTTGTGGCGCCAAGGCGCGGCGGCAGCACGGTTCTCCACTCGGTCTCCGAGCTGTACGACCCGCGGCGCTCACACAAGCCGACGCTCAGTGAATAAAAAGAAAAACGGAAGCAGCTGCTTCCGTTTTTCTTTTTAAAGCTCGTTCCGGATAAGATCCTCAAAGCTCTCGCGGCGGACGATCAGCCGATCCTCGCCCTCAGCGATCAGGACGATCGGAGGACGGGGGATGCGATTGTAGTTCGAGGCCATCGCGTAGTTGTACGCCCCCGTCGTCAGGACGGCGAGAAGGTCGCCGCGCACAGGGCGAGGAAGAACGACCCCCTCCTGGATCAGGTCGCCGCTTTCACAGCAACGCCCCGCGATACTGCACACAAAGTCGCGCACGTCGTTCATCCTTCCGGCCGGCTCGACGGTGTAGGGCGACTCATACAGCGCAAAGCGCGGATTATCAGGCATACCGCCGTCCACCGAGACGTAATTCTTGAAGCCGGGGATGGTCTTAATGCTACCAACGGTATAGAGCGTCATGCCGGCGTCCGCCACGATGCTACGCCCGGGCTCCATACGGAAGGCCGGGAGGGGGAGCGAAAGCTCAGCGGCCACCGACTTCACCGTAGCACCGATCTTCGCGATGCAGGCGGCGTAATCGAGTGTCGGATGCTCAGCCAGATAGCGGACACCAAGGCCGCCTCCGAGGTTGATCTCGGTCGCCAAGAAGCCAAGCGAGCGCCACATGTCCCGCGCAAAGGTAAGCATAATGCGCGCCGCCGCCTCAAAGGGCTCAGTCTCGAAGATCTGCGACCCGATATGGCAATGGTAGCCAAAAAGCGCGACATGCTCTCTTGCTAAAGCCTCGCGGCAGAGCGCCTCGGCCTGCCCGGTCTCGATGGCAGCACCGAATTTGGAATCCACACGCCCCGTCGAAATGGCGCGATGGGTATGCGGATCGATCCCGGGGGTAAGGCGCAGGAGCACCTTCTGCCGAATGCCGCGCAGGGCGGCCTCGCGCTCAATGGCATCCAGCTCATCCACTGAATCGCAGACAAAGCAGCCGACCCCGCAATCCATCGCGTAAGCGATATCGGCATCGGTCTTGTTGTTGCCGTGGAAATAGGCGCGCTCCATCGGGAAGCCGGCCGCATGTGCCGTAAAGATCTCGCCCGAAGAAACGACGTCGATGCCCATTTCCTCCTCACGCATAATGCGGTAAATGTCCTTGACACAGAGCGCCTTGCCCGCGTAAAGGGGCATCGACGCTTCGCCAAAGGCCTCCCGCATCGCGCGGCGGTAGACGCGGCAACGCTCACGGATGCGCCCCTCATCCAAAAGATAGAGGGGGGTTCCGTAGCGTTCGGCTAGCGTGGTAACGTCCACACCGGCAAAGCAAAGATGTGAGGTTTCGTTTACACTTAAGTTACTTGCAATCATATCTGTGTCCTATTTTTATTCTGCGCCCGAAACGCCGAGCAGGTCGCGGACATTGTACATCCCCGCCGCTTTCCCGACAAGATACTCGGCGGCACGCAGGGCTCCCTCAGCAAAGAGAGCGCGGCTATGCGCCTCGTGACCGAGGACGATGGTCTGCGTTCCGGTGTCGATACGCACCTCATGGCGACCGACGATATTGCCAAGGCGAAGCGAATGGATCCCGATCTCGCCCTTCCTGCGCGGGCTGTGCCCGTGGCGACCGACGACGATATCGCCGTTCTCCCGCACCTCGCGGATCCCTTCGGCAAGCATCAGCGCGGTGCCCGAGGGAGCATCGAGCTTCTTATTGTGGTGTACCTCAACGATCTCAACATCGGCCTCGGGGAAGACGGCCGCCGCCTGCCGTGCCAGTGAAACGAGCAGGGCGATCCCGATCGACATATTACCCGAGTAGAAGACAGGGAGGGTGACGGCGGCCGTCTCAATCGCGGCGCGCTCCTCCTCGGTCTGCCCCGTCGTCGCGATCACAAGAGGCATCGCGCGGCGCGCGGCGAAGGCAAGAAGATCAGCAGTGGCCGCATGGTGCGAGAAATCAATAAGGGCGTCGGCCTCCTCGGTGACCTCGGCAAGCGAGATGTACGAGGGGATCCCCGGTACAGCCTTACCGCTGATATCGACAACGGCGGCGACCGTGAAGCGTCCCTCCGTGGCGGCAATGGCAGAGAGAAGCTCCTGCCCCATACGCCCGGCAGAGCCCGTAACGATCAGCTTCATAGCAACCTCCGTCAAGCGATGAGCCCTTCTTTACGCATCAGGGCGTAAAGCGTCTCGCGATGGGCGTCCTCAAGGTTGGTAAGCGGAAGGCGGAGATAGTCCTCGCAGAAGCCCATCGCGGCCATCGCGGCCTTGACGGGGATCGGGTTGCACTCCGCAAAGAGAGCGTTGACGAGAGGAAGATAGTGGGTCTGCATCCGCATGCTCTCGCGGATATCCCCGCGGAAGAAGGCACGGCACATCTCGGAGGTCTCGCCCGGCACAAGGTTCGAGAGGACCGAGATCACACCGCGGCCGCCGCAGGCAAGGATCGGCACGATCTGGTCGTCGTTGCCCGAATAGAGATCGAGCTTGTCGCCGACGAGCGCCACCGTCTCCACGATCTTCGAGATATTGCCGCCGGCTTCCTTGATGGCGGCAATATTCGGGTGGTCGGCAAGCGCTGCATAGGTCGTAGGCTCAATGTTGACTCCGGTGCGCGAGGGAACATTGTAAAGGATCATCGGGAGCGAGCAGGCATCCGCGATCGTCTCGTACATCTTGACAAGCCCCTTCTGGGTCGCCTTGTTGTAGTAGGGGGTAACAACGAGATGGGCATCCGCACCGACCTCCTCGGAGAAGCGCGCAAGCTCCACGGCATAGGCCGTATCGTTCGAGCCGGTACCGGCGATCACGGGGCAACGCCCTGCCACACGCTCGACAGCGAAGCGGATGGCCTCACGGTGCTCTTCATCGGTCAGGGTGGAGGACTCGCCCGTGGTGCCGCAGATGACAAGCGCATCAATGCCCGACTCGATCTGCCAGTCAATGAGGCGCCCGAAGGCGGCGTAATCCACGCCCTCGGCGGTAAGCGGTGTGACAAGCGCGGTGGCGGCGCCCTCGAAGATGGGTTTCTTAGTCATGGTCATTCTTCCTTTATCTTGAAAATTTTATTTTGCAAAAAAATAAGCCTATCCTTGCGGACGGCCATCAAAGAGCAGAAAAAAACGCTCCTAAAAGTCGATAGCACTCCGCAAAATGCGACAGTAAACAGGATGTTATTCCCTTTACCAGGACGACCCTCGCGCGGTCTCCTTCGGCACAGTCCCCTTTCCCGACGGCAACCCCTTGCGAAGGGTATCCCACCGACGGTACTCTTGTCGTGCGCGCCTCTATCATTAATTTTATTATACCCTCCCCCCTACGGTTTGTCAATAGGGGGACGAGAGTTTTGAAAAAAACTTTTCAGGTGAGCAAAAAGCGCCGCCACAGGTGCTCGCAACCCGCTCATATCTCACGGGGCGGGCACATATAATTGTAACGGAAAGGAGGGAGATCTATGCCCTTTGATAAGAACCGATTGCCGCTTGCGGAGGGGGGGCGCGCACTGGCGGTATCGCTCGTCTCCGCGCTCCTCGTAACGCTTTCCCTCGTTTTGGGTGGCATCGCCGGAAGCCAGCTTGAGCAGCGCGAGAGCACCGCCCCCACGATCGTGGAAAAAGTGATGGAAAACGATGCCGTCGTAGCCTTTCTTGGCCTCGATGAATAAGCTCCGCGGGGCACTCCCCATGCTGGTGTGGGGAGTGCCCCTTTTGCTCTTTGCCGGTCCCACCGAGCTCCTGATGCTTGCCTCCGCCGTGCTTCTCCACGAGGGGGGGCATGTCTTTGCCTTTGCCCTCCTCGGCGAGCCGTCCCCGGGGCTTTCGGCCGTGGCGCTCGGACTGACGCTTGACCCGCGCCGCCCCCTCCCTTATCGCCGTGAGGCGATCATCGCCCTTTTCGGTCCTCTTTTCAATCTTCTCCTCGCCCTCCCTCTACTCCTTTGGCACGGGGCGGCTCCGTCACTCCGCGCCCTCGGCGCGGTCCACTTCTTTTCCGCGCTTGCCAATCTCGCCCCTCTCGGCGGTAACGACGGCGACCTTCTCCTCTTCGATCTTTCCGCCCTTCTCTTCCCTCTTCACGTAGCCGAAGCAATCCGCCGGACCGCACGTCTCCTTACCGCCCTTCTCCTGCTTTTCTTCGCGCTCCGGCTCCTGCTTTTCCCGGGAGGCGGCGCCGCGCTCTTTCTCCTCTCCTCTCTCTTATTTCGCGCCTTACCGCCTAAAAGCGGCACGAAATAAGAAAAAACTGCATGTGCTGACTCAGCCTCCCATATATAGTAGGAAAAGTTTTGTGATTATTTTCTCAAAAATCATTGCATTTTGTCGGTCGCTCTGCTATAATTCTATTCGATTTCCCATATGCGGAAAATCTCTTTGACCGAAAGGAGTCATTGACGGACAAAAAATGAAAAGAATCATTGAGTTAAGAGGAATTACCAAGGAGTTTGACGGGGAGCGTGTGCTCAACTCGATCGACCTCTATATCAGGGACAATGAGTTTGTTACTCTTCTCGGTCCCTCGGGCTGTGGCAAGACCACGACCCTGCGTATCATCGGCGGGTTCGTCACCCCTGATGAAGGTGAGGTTTACTTTGACGGCAAGCGGATCAACGATCTGCCTCCCTACAAGCGTCAGGTAAACACTGTATTCCAGAAATACGCCTTGTTCCCTCATCTTAATGTGTATGAGAATATTGCCTTTGCCCTGCGCCTTAAGAAGGTGCCGGAGGCAGAGATCTCTGAGCGCGTCAAGGAGATGCTTGAGCTTGTGGCGCTTCGCGGCTTTGAAAAGCGGAACGTGACCCTTCTCTCGGGCGGCCAGCAGCAGCGCGTGGCCATCGCGCGTGCTCTTATCAGCAAGCCGCGCGTCCTTCTCCTTGATGAGCCGCTCGGCGCCCTCGATCTGAAGCTCCGTAAGGATATGCAGAACGAGCTGAAAAAGATCCAGAAGCAGACCGGGATCGCCTTCATCTATGTCACGCATGACCAGGAGGAGGCTCTCTCGATGTCGGATACCGTCGTCGTTATGGCGAACGGCGTCATTCAGCAGATCGGCACCCCCACCGATATATACAATGAGCCGAAGAACGCCTTTGTGGCCGACTTCATCGGCGAAAGCAACATTATCGACGGCGTGATGCGCGAGGACCGCAGAGTCTATTTCGCGCACCACCTCTTTGACTGCGTTGACGGCGGCTTCGCAAAGGATGAGCCCGTTGACGTCGTCGTTCGCCCCGAGGACGTGGACGTTGTTCCCGTCGAGCGCGGTATGCTCTCCGGCACGGTCTCGTCGGTCACCTTCAAGGGCGTGCATTACGAGATCATTGTTGACATCCACGGCTTCAAGTGGATGATCCAATCGACCGACTTTGTCGACGTTGGCGCCGAGATCGGCCTCTATATTGAGCCCGACGCCATCCACATCATGAAGAAGTCAGAGTTTTCCGGCATGTTCGGGGATTACAGCACGTTCAGCGACGAGATGGACGAGCTGTCGAACCCCGACCCCGAGGAGGGCTGACGTGCAGGGCGCGCGCTCTCTGCGGCGCACGGTCGCCGCCGCGCCCCACATTGTGTGGAGCGTTCTGTTTATCGTCGCCCCCCTGCTCTTTGTCTTCTATTTCGCCTTTACCGATATTGACGGAGCATTCTCCTTCACCAACATTGCCGACCTGTTTACGGCCGATTACGTAACTATCTTCCTGCGCTCGCTCTGCTTCGCGGTGATCGCCACCTTCCTCTGCCTCCTGATCGGCTATCCCCTTGCCTACTTTATCTCGCGGATGAAGAAGCACACCCAGGGTATCCTCATCATGCTTGTGATGCTCCCCCAGTGGATGAACCTTCTGATCCGCACCTACTGCTGGATGAACCTGCTCGAGACCAACGGGCTTATCAACACCCTCCTCGGCACCGAATGGCAGATGCTCGGCACGAGCGGCGCCGTCATCCTCGGTATGGTCTACAACTTCCTGCCCTATATGGTCCTGCCTCTCACGACCGTGATGCAGAAGATCGACGCGTCGTTGCTTGAAGCCTCGGGGGATCTCGGGTGCAACCCCTTCCTCTCGGTTTTCAAGGTCGTCTTGCCCCTGTCGCTCCCCGGCGTCATCTCGGGGGTGACGATGGTCTTCGTCCCCTCGATCTCCACCTTCTACATCTCGCAGAAGATGGGCGGCGGCAGCTTCGACCTGATCGGTGACACCATCGAGCGTCAGTTCATGGCCAACACGAACTACAATATGGGGGCTGCCCTTTCGCTCGTTCTGATGGTGCTGGTTCTGCTTTCGATGGCGGTCATGAACCGCTTCGGCGATGACGAAGGGGGGATCGTGGTATGAGTAAAACCGTCTCGCGTATCTATACGGGGCTCGTTCTCCTGTTCCTCTACGCGCCGATCGCCATTATGGTCTTCTTCTCCTTCAACGAGGGGAAGAGCCTTTCGGTCTTCTCGGGCTTCTCCTTCCATTGGTATCGTGAGTTGTTTGCCCGCGCGGAGGTCATGGAAGCGCTGAAGAACACCCTCGTCCTCGCACTTCTCTCCTCGCTGATTGCCACCGTCATCGGTACGGCGGCGGCGGTTGGGATCTCCAAGATGAAGAACCGCTACCTGAAGGCAAGCGTGATGTCGGTCTCCAATATCCCGATGATGAACCCCGATATCGTCACGGGTATCTCGTTGGCGCTTCTCTTCACCTTCGTGATGACGGCGCTCGGCCTTAAGAGCGTTTTCGGCTTCTGGACCGTCCTGATCGCGCACGTGACCTTCAACATCCCCTACGTGCTCCTGTCGGTCCTCCCGAAGCTCCGCCAGATGGACAAGAGCCTGCCCGAGGCCGCGCTTGACCTCGGCTGTACGCCCCTGCAGTCCTTCTTCCGCGTTGAGCTGCCCGCCATTATGCCGGGCATCCTTTCGGGCTTTATTATGGCGATCACACTCTCGCTTGACGACTTCGTGATCAGCTACTTCAACACCGAGGATTTCCAGACCCTGCCCATCGTGATCTACGGCATGACCAAGCGCACCGTGACCCCCGATATGTACGCCCTCTCGACGCTCATCTTCGGCTCGGTGCTGCTTCTGCTCGTGCTCTCGAACCTTCTGCAGACTCGCTCCGAGAACAAGCAGGTGCGCGCCGCCCGCAAAAAGAGGAAGGAGGCAAAGCGATGAAAAAACGCGTCCTATCGCTCCTTTTGCTTGGATGTCTCCTCCTTCCCCTCACTATGGGGCTCACCTCATGCGGTGGAAAGACAACAAAACTCTACATTTACAACTGGGGCGAATATATGCCCCTCGGTGCCGATGATTCGGAGAATGTGCTTGAGCTTTTCGAGGCATATTACGAGGAGACCTACGGAGAAAGCGTGGAGGTTGTCTATTCCATCTTCTCATCGAACGAGGAGATGTACGCCAAGCTGAAGAACGGCTCGTCGAAGATCGACCTGATCATCCCCTCGGACTATATGGTCGAGCGACTGATCGCCGAGGAGAAGCTGGCCCCTCTCGATTTTTCGAACATCCCGAAGTTTGAGGAGAACATCAACGAGCGCTTCCACTGCCCCGACTACGATCCGACGGGGGCTTACTCCGTCCCTTACACCTACGGGCTTGTCGGTCTTATCTATAACACCACGATGGTGGACGAGGCCGACTTCGAGGGTGACGTTTCCTGGCGTATCCTCTGGGACGAGAAATACAAGGGGCAGATGCTGACCTTCAACAACTCGCGTGACGCCTTTGGTATCCCGCAGTACGTCCTTTCGTATGAGAAAGGCAAGACCGCCGAGGACGACAACTACATCAACACATCAGAAAAGACACGCTGGAACGAGGCGCTGGCCATGCTGAAGGCGCAAAAGCCCCTCATACAGGCCTACGTCATGGACGAGGTCTTCAACAAGATGGAAAGCGGCGCCGCCGCGATGGCCCCCTACTATGCGGGTGACTTCTACACCATGCAGGAGGAGAACGAGGATCTTGCTCTCGTCTATCCCGAGGAGGGAACCAACATCTTCGTTGACGCCTTCTGCATTCCGAAGGATACTCCTGCCGAGCGCAAGCTGGTTGCCGAGCGCTTTATCAATTTTGCCCTCTCGACCGAGCTTACGGTCGGTGGCGAGGAGTATAACGTCGCCAAGGAGATCGCCGAGTACATCTGCTACGCGACCCCGAACGACAAGGTGGCACTCGACCCCGAGTACGAGTACTTCGAGGACGAGATCCTCTATCCCGATCTCGAGGGCTACAACACCTACTACTTCCGCAACCTCCCGAGCGAAATGCTGGAATATTCCAACTCTCTTTGGGAGCAGCTGAAGATCGGTGGCGGTGGCGACCTCGGCATCTACATCTTCGCCGGCGCGATCCTGGCTTCGCTTGGAGGCTTCATCCTCTTTTTGTGTCTCCGCAAGCGCTCCCGCGCCAAATATTATTGAGAAAAGAGCACGGCTCCCTTGCCGTGCTCTTTTGACGCAAAAATGCGGCGCCGCCTCCCACTCCCCAAAATATTAAAAAAAGACCGGATCCTTCCTTAAAACTTTTTCGTAAAGACTTGACAACGCGAAGACATTGAAGTATAATGAATGAGTATGAATACGCGAGGACAAGTCCCGAACGTTTATATAACTTGATTATATAAATCAAACCCTTATCCCAAAGAAGGAGGTGCCGCCATGAAGAGAACCTACCAGCCCAAAAAGAGACAGAGAAAAGTTGAGCACGGTTTCAGAAAAAGAATGGCAACCGCTAACGGCAGAAAAGTTCTGAAGAGAAGACGCGCAAAAGGCAGAGCTCAGCTTACCTATTGATCATGCCGGCAAAAACTCCGATAAGCCTTTGCCTTTATCGGAGTTTTTGTTTATCAAGGAGGGATTTTGTTGAAATTCTCTGCGATTACCGAAAACCATCTGTTCCAAAAAGCGTATTCAAAGGGCAAGCGCTACGTGACCGAGCGTCTTGCCGTCTACGTCCTGCCCGATTATGCCGCCGCGCGTCTTGCCAAGGCGCATCCCGAGAAAAAGCGGGTCAATCGGATCGGGCTCACGGTCTCCAAAAAGCTCGGCGGGGCGGTGGAGCGCAACCGCACCAAGCGCATCCTGCGCGAGGGATATCGTACCGCGATGACCGAGTACCCCATGAAGGCGGGCTTCCTTATCGTGATCGCCGCGCGTGAAGCGGCCGTCACCGCCAAAGCCCAGCACATCGCGCGTGACCTTGCACGCGCCTTCCGCAAGCTGGGGCTGTACGAAGCATGAAGCACCTTTGCATCTGGCTTGTACGCCTCTATCAAAAGTTCATCTCCCCCATTAAACCGTCCTGCTGCAGGTTCACTCCGACCTGCTCTGCCTATGCGATTGAAGCATTCGAGAAACGTGGCTTTTTTGTAGGGCTTTTCCTGACGGTGTGGCGCATCTTGCGCTGTAATCCCTTCTGTCGGGCGGGCTATGACCCCGTACCGCTTCACGGAATACGCCCCTTTAGCAGACCAATGGAGGACGATGAGGAACAACCAAAACCGGAGGACTAACCATGGATTTTATTTTTCAGGGCCTTGGATATGTCATGCGCTTCTGCTACTACACCATCGGGTTTGAGAGCTATGCGCTGGCACTTCTTTGGTTCGCGCTGATCGTGAAGCTTCTCCTGCTTCCCTTCGGCATCAAGCAGCAAAAAAATCAGATCAAGCTGGCCAAGCTCCGCCCGAAGATGTACGCCATCGAGAAGAAATACGCCGGCCGTACCGACCAGATCACCCTGCGCAAAAAGCAGCAGGAGATCATGGAAATGCAGCAGAAGGAGGGCTACTCCCCCTTCGCCGGGTGTCTGCCGATGCTGATCCAGCTCCCCCTGATCTTTATCCTCTACCGCATCATTCAGCGCCCCCTCTCCTACCTCTGCATGATGGACGACGAGAAGATCAAGTCGCTTGCCGAGGCTGTGGGTGTCAAAAGCATCACCGAGCAGATCACGATCATCGGTAAGGTGGTAGAGAGCGGTGCCACCTACCCTGAGCTTGCCGGTATTGATCTTCCAAACTTTAATCTTTTCGGCATCATCGACCTCTCTACCGCCCCCGCGATCATCTCCTGGGCCGCCATTATCCCGATCTTTGTTTTCGTCTCGCAGTTCTTCAGCATGAAGCTGACGCGCTGGCTCAACCCCGCAATGGCCGCCCAGAACCAGTCGAAGGACGCCGCGATGTCGATGAAGATCATGGACCTCGCGATGCCCGCTATGACGCTGTTTCTCGGCTTCCGTCTCCCTGCCGCTCTCGGCCTTTACTGGATCTATCAGTCGGTCCTTGCCATCGGCCAGATGCTCCTGCTCGCTAAGTTTATGCCCCTGCCCACCTTCACCGAGGAAGAGCTGAAGGCCGCCGAGCGCGCTCTCCGCGGCAAAAAGAAGCGTGTGATCGGTACAGGCCCCGTCTCCACCGCCACCTACACCGACGAGGAAACCGCGACCGAGGAACGGCCGCGCCCTCGCTCTCTCCACCACATCGACGACGACGATTATGACGTTCCCGCACCGCCGAAGCCTGCTCCCAAAAAGCCGGCACCGAAGGCGATCGCCACCGCTCCTCTAAAGGATGACAAGAAGGACGCCGACAAGTAAAGAAAGAAGGAAACGACTATGATAAAGGAAATTACCGCAACCGGTAAGGATTATACCATTGCCAAGGAAAACGCCCTTGCCGCCCTCGGCGCTTCTGCCGAGGACGATGTCAAATTCGAGCTGATCGACCTTGGCACCAAGGGCATCTTCGGTATTGGCGCCCGCCCCGCAAAGGTGCGTGCCTACATCGAGCTTCCCGACGCCCCCGAGCGCCGCTCGCGCGGCGGTGAGGAGAAGCCCACCGAGGAAAAGCGTGAGGGCCGCGAGAGCCGTGACGGTGGCCGCCGTGGGAACCGTAACAGAGGCCGCCGCTCGGCCTCGGGCAACCGTGCAAGAAGCGACGAAGCCGCCAGCCGCCGCCGCGCCGAGATCGAGGAGGCCGTGCGCGACGCTAAGACCAAGAGCACTGCGATGCGCAGCGTTGTCATTCCCGAAAGCGATCTGACCTTTGAGAAGTTAGATGTCGCCGAGGGTGAGAACCGCACGCTCGACTTCATCCGCACCCTGCTTGCCAATATGGGCATCGACGCCGAGGCTACCCTCTACTCCTCGAGCGACGGGACCCTCCGCATCTCGATCACCGGCGAGGCCGCCTCTGTCCTGATCGGCCACCACGGCGATACGCTGGACGCCCTCCAGTACCTTGCCAACCTTGCCGCCGCCCAGAAGAACATCAACGGCGAAAAGAACAAGCTCCGCGTCACCGTGGACATCGAGGGCTACCGCGCCAAGCGCGAGGAGACGCTCCGTGCTCTTGCACGCCGCAAGGCTGCCCAGGCACTCAAGAACAACCGTAGCGTCATGCTCGAGCCTATGAGCGCCTATGAGCGCCGCATCATCCACTCCGAGGTCCAGGGCATCGAGGGTGTTTCCACGAACTCTGTGGGGAGCGACTCGAACCGTAAGATCGTGATCTACCTCACCGACAAGAAGGCGGCCGAGTCTGCCGCCGAGGCCGAGGTTACCGAGATCGAGGAGACCGAAGCGGTTGACGTCGAGATTGACAATGAGATCGAGATCGAGGTCACCGAGACCCCCGACGCTTCGGACGATGAGTGAATTGAGTACCACCATAGCCGCTATTTCAACCCCGCCCGGTAAGGGCGGGGTTGCCCTTATCCGTCTCTCGGGCCCCGAGGCCTTCCCCATCGCCGCACGTGTCTTTCGCGCACGAGGCAAGCGCCTCCCCTGGGATGCCCCCCGCCTTGCCGTCTACGGCGACTTCCTCTCCGAGGGGGTGCGTGTTGACGACGGATTGGTGACCGCCTTCCCCGCCCCCCATTCCTACACAGGCGAGGATACGGTAGAGTTTTGTTGTCATGGAGGGCTTTTGATCACACGCACCATTCTTGAATCTCTCTTCGTGGCGGGTGCCACCCCTGCCACCGCGGGCGAGTTCACGCGGCGCGCCTTTCTCTCGGGGCGCCTCGACCTCACCGAGGCCGAGGCGATCGCTACCCTGCTCGACGCCAAGAGTGAGGCGCAGGTGCGGCTCTCGGCGGCCCGTGGACTGCTCGCCGACCTCCTTCGTGACTGCTATGCCGAGCTCCTGACCCTCACAAGCTCCGCCGAGGCGATCATTGATTTCCCAGAGGAGGATCTTTCCGAGATCCCCACCGAGGAATTCTCTGCCCGTCTTACCGCGCTCACCGAACGTATCGCGGCGCTGACCTCCAGCTATCACACAGGGCGCGCCATTACCGAGGGCATCCGCACCGTCATTGCCGGTCGCCCGAACGTTGGCAAAAGCAGCCTTTATAACCTGCTTCTCGGCGAGGATGCCGCCATCGTCAGCGATATCGCGGGCACAACGCGCGATATCCTCGAGCGCACCGTCCCACTCGGCAACGTTCTTCTCCGTCTGTTTGATACCGCAGGGCTTCGCGACTCGACCGACCCCATCGAGCAGCTCGGCGTCACCCGTGCCAAGGGAGCGCTTGATGAAGCCGACCTCGTCCTTTGCGTCTTCGATGCCTCCCTCCCCCTCACCGATGGGGATCGCTCTCTCCTTTCGCTCCCGCTGAAGCCGGGCGCCACGCGGGTCGCCGTCCTGAATAAGGCCGACCTCCCTCCCCGCATCGAGCGCACGGAGCTCGAGGCACACTTCGACCACATCATCGACCTTTCGGCAAAGCACGGCACGACCGAGGCGCTCGCAGCCCTCATCGTGCGCCTCTTTACGGACGGCGACCTTGTGATCGGCGAGGACGCCATTGTCTCCTCGGCGCGGCAGTACGCCGCCCTCTCGAAGACGAAGGATGCCCTCCTCGCGGCCCTTGACGCCCTCAGGGCCGGGCAACCCGCCGATATGTACACCGCCGACCTCTGCGCGGCCCTTTCCGCGCTCGGCGAGGTGGACGGCCGCACGGTAAACGAGGAGATCGTCGACGAGATCTTCCGCCACTTCTGCGTCGGAAAATAAAACACGGAGGCGTTGCCTCCGTGTCTCGTTATCTGTTCTTCCGCATCTTAGGAATAAAGATCACGGCAAGTGCCACGACCGCTGCGGCAATGAGTGCCGCTATCACGATCCCCAAGACGCTCCCGCCGTCATCGGCGGCATCCCCCATCGTGGTGATGGGCGAGGTCGTACCGGGTGCCGTTGTGGTACCGGGCACGGTCGTCGTAGGTGCCGTGGTTGTCGTGGGGACCGTAGTCGTCGTGGGTGCCGCAGTCGTCACATCGCGCAAAAGTCCCGTATCCTCTCCCTCGGTCACCACACCATTATCGTCTCCCACGTTCCCGTCCATGGGCGCGGCAAGCGCCGTGACAGCGGTCAGGGAAAGAAGCAGGCAGATACCGAGCAGAAGAGCAAGCATCTGTTTTTTCATTAAAATTATCCTCCAAGGCCTTGGCTGGCCATGTGAAACGAATTGGGTTTCACTCGGCTATAGTATGAGCACCGTTGCGCCCTTTTATCAAGGAGAAAGCTGACACTATATGGAAAGCAAACGTTTTTCAAAAAATGACGCGGGCTTTGTCTGTGCCCATTGTGGCCTTGAGGTCGCCCCGCTCGGCTATACCTCGCGTAATCACTGTCCCTTTTGTCTTTATTCTCTCCACGTTGACGTGATGCCCGGCGACCGCCAAAATCCCTGCCGCGGCACGATGCGCCCGCTCTTTGCCGAGCCGGATGCCAGGCGCGGCTACATTATTACGCATGAATGCGAGGTGTGCGGCGCGCGCGTCCGCAACCGCGCGACACAACGCCCGGGAGACGAGCAGGAGGACAGCCTCGATCTTCTCATTGCGCTGACCGTTGCGCGCTGATCCCCCG
>JAZNAD010000019.1:0-33092 GCA_045586345.1 Eubacteriales bacterium | reverse complement strand
GGGGCGGCGGGAAGGATGGAGGCGGTGGGGCCGCGCTCGGGCGCGCGTGAGCGTGCGCGGGAGCGGGGGGCGCGTGAGCTTGGGCGCGCGCGGGCGTTTTTTGTACATTTTCGACAAAAATTATACGCGCGCGCGAGTTTCCACACTTTTGCGGTTGACATTTCGGTGGGGCGGTGCTATAATGGCTTAGGTCCGTATGTGCGCGCATACGCACGCGTGATTGGGCGCGCTTATGCGCACGCACGCGTATGGGTACCCCAAAAGCGCAACGGACAGTGTCCCTTATCGGCTGCCGCGCGGCCGGGGGGTCTATCACCGCTTACGGTGCCCATCGGCACCGCCGCGCCACATGATCCGGCGCCCTACTACACGATTTTGAGAGGTCTTATGCTGAGTCCTTATTCCTATCTTCTTATCGGTCTACCGCCTGTCCTTGCGACCGTCCTCTACTTCCTTGTGCTCCGCAGTCGCAAGGTGTGGAACCTCCATTTCACGATGGTCGGTCGGCGCGATTTCTCCCGCCGCACGCTGTCGGTGCTCCTCCTCGGCGTCTTCTGCTGCCGTCTTTTCAAGGACGATGCGATCTACGGCCAATTCGGTCTTAACGGCGGCAAGGGGGTGGAGGATCCGCTCGAGATGGCCGCCAACATTGCCAAGGCTGTCCTGACCTCGACCGATGCGCTTGCCGCGACCCTTGTCCGTTGGCTTGGGCTTTTTGCGGTGTCGATGGCGATCCTTGCGCCCTTCTTCCGTAAGCGCGCGCTCCACGATTTTGTAGCGCTTTTCGGCACGATCTCTTACATTCTGTCATCGCTCTTCCTTGAAGAAAGCATGATCTCGATCACAGGGATCGGTGACCCCCTCGGCACCTGGCGGAACATCACCTTTATGGTGGAGATCCTCCTGCTCGGCACCGTCTCGCTCTCGGAGCTTGCTCTGCTCCTGCACCGCCGTTCCTTTGGCGGCGGCTGGCGGCGCCTTGGGGCGCTCGGCCTCTTCTTCATCACCTACCTTATCCCCTTTATGCCCGCCTGGGCGCCGGGGGTCCTCTTCGGTATGTGGGGGGATGAGCCCGAGGGCTTCTGCGTTGAGCACCGCATCCTCCTGTATTCCAGCATTTTCATCCTGTTCTACTTCTATCTTGCCCTGCGCAACAAATCCTTTGACGAGCGGCATTTTGCCATGGTCGCCCTCTCGGCCTCGGCCTTCTTCAACTACTTCTCGGTCGACCGCACGGGGCTTTCCGGCCTCCCCCTGCACCTTTGCAACACGGCTATTATGATGATGCTCATCACCTACGTGTTCCGTCTCAAGGGCCTTTTCTACTTCACCTATCTCGTCAACGTGCTCGGTGCCCTCTTTGCCATCCTGATGCCAAACACCAACACGGTCCTGACCGAGCCCGGCACGGTCATCTTCTGGTACAACCACATTTATGCCTTTGTCCTGCCGATCTTCGGTGTGGCGCTCGGCATTTTCAAGAAGCCGAACTTCAAGATGGTGCTGCGGGCCATCGGTGTTTTCACGATCTACTTTGTGGTGATCGCCTTCATCGACGGCTGGTTCAACAACGCCTCCTTCAACACCGAGGGCAAGCTCATCGACTACTTCTTCCTGTACTCGGCCTTCTACGTCAACAAATTCTCCTTTGTCAAGCCGATCTACGACATCGAGGTCGTGATCCGCATCGCCTCGGAGACCATCGTTCTCAAGCCCGTCTATCAGCTGACGATCTACGTCATCTTTATCGCCTCGATGTTCCTTCTCTGGGGCATCTATGCTACGCTCTTCCGTGTTTCCGACGACCACAAGGAGCTGACACGTAAGCGCCACATTCTGCGCGACGACCATCTGCGCCTTTTAGCCGAGCTTGGCGACCGCCCGCTTTCGGCACCACTCAATCCGGAGGGAGAAAACATGATCAAGATCGAGCATTTTTCCAAGGTTTATAACGGCTCAACGAGAAAGTCGGCCGACGATATCAATATTGAGATCCACGCCGGCGAGGTCTTTGGCTTTATCGGCCATAACGGCGCCGGTAAATCGACCACCATCAAGAGCCTTGTCGGTATCCAGAGCATCACCGAGGGCCGCATCGAGGTCGAGGGCTACGACATTGCCCGCCAGCCGATGGAGGCCAAGATGCACATCGGGTACGTCTCGGACAACCACGCCGTCTATGAAAAGCTCACGGGGCGCGAGTACGTCAACTACGTGGCTGACCTCTACCGCGTGTCCCCCGAGGACCGCGAGGAGCGCCTCAAGAAGTACACCCGTATGTTCCACCTAGAGGAGGCCATTGACCGCGAGATCAAGGGCTATTCTCACGGTATGAAGCAGAAGATCATGGTGATCTCGGCGCTCATCCACAACCCGAAGGTGTGGGTGCTTGACGAGCCCCTGACCGGTCTTGACCCGACCTCCTCGTATCAGATCAAGCAGTGCATGCGTGAGCACGCGGATGCCGGGAATATCGTCTTCTTCTCGAGCCATATCATCGAGGTCGTGGAGCGCATCTGCGACCGCATTGCCATCATCTCGGGCGGTAAGATCCGCCAGTGCTCGACGATGGACGAGATCCGTGCCTCGGGCAAATCGCTTGAGGAGATCTACCTCCAGTACATCGAGGGTCCCGAGGGGGATATGATCAAGGCCGAGCGCGCCGAGAAGGAGGCCCAGGCCGCCGCACGCGCTGCCGAGCGTGCCGCCGAGGAGGCGCGTGCCATTGAGAAGGCCGAGGCGACCGTCCGCGAGATGCTCCGTACCCCCAAAAACGCCCCCGGGGCGCGCTCGGAGGATCGGAAGTGATATGAGTACCCCTACGACCATTCCCGGGGAGCAGCTCGGCTTTATCGAGCGCCAGAAGCGCTCTGCCGACCGCATCCGCGCCCTGCTTTGCATGCAAATGGGCGACAAGCTCCGGAAAAAGAACAAGCGCGAAAAGCGCAAGCATGCCTTCCTGATCTTTTTGCAGGTCCTGGCGGCGCTCGTGATCACCGCGGCGCTTACCGCGATCTGTTACCTTTTGCAGTCCTACTTCTTCGTGCCCCTTGACCGTAATCTTCTGGCGGTCATGTTTCTCCTGACCCAGCTCATCAGCATCCTTGCCAACATCGGCACGATACAGAACGTGCTTTTCACCGACAAGGAAAACTCCATGCTCCTGACCTTCCCCTGTACCTTCCGCGAGATCGCGATGTCCAAGCTGATCCTCTTTTTCCTGCGCGAGCTGAAAAAGAACTGCTTCTTCCTTCTCCCCTTCTTGATCGGCTTTGCCATTGCCACGAAGCAGGGCGCCATTTTCTTCATCTTTTCGCTTGTGGCGTACCTCATCCTGTCCGCCACACCGATCTTTGTGGCGTGCGTGCTCTCCATTGCCTTCCTTTACGGGAAGCGGTGGCTGCAGTCGCATCCCGTGCTCTATGTGATAACGCTCGTGATCGGCTTTGCCGTCATCTTCTACGTGGCATACGAGCTTCTGATGATCCTGCCGAACCCCCTGCGCTTCATTCAGAACTACGCCGAATACATGGGCAAGATCACCGAGGTGATCGCCAAAACCGCCGTTTTCTCCCTGCATTACGGCTCCTTAGCTGATATTTTGACGGGTGCCGGCAATGCCCTCGATTGGGTGCTCCTCTTCGGCGTCACGGTCGTCGTGGTCTTCGCGGGTATCTCGCTGATCATCCCCTTCTACTTCCGCGCCGTCTCCTCGTCGGCCGAGCGCTCGACGCGCAAGAAGCGTGTGCGCCAGAAGTTCCATGAGGGCTCGCGCCTTTCGGAGGCGCCGCGAAAGCAGACCCGCTTCTCGCTCTACCGCACCTTCCTGCATAAGGAGCTGATCCTGACGGTGCGTGACGTGCAGAAGCTGTCGGCCACCATTACCTCCTTCTTCGTGCTCCCGCTCGTCTCGTTCATCATGAACTACGTGCTCGACACGATCAACACGAACCCCCTTGGCGACCAGATCATCATCGCCTTCAACGTGATGATCAGCGCGAGCCTGCTCGCGGCCTTCAACACCGACTGCGCCTGTGCCCTCTCGCTGGAGGGACTCGAGTTCTGCGTTCTGAAGACGGCGCCGAGTAACACGATGTCGATCGCCTGGGCCAAGATCACCGTGACCCTGTTCTCGAATTTCATTGCCATTGCGGCGACCGCTCTGATGCTCTATTTCACGACGGGCATTTCCCTTCTCGACCTTGTGCTCTTTGTCCTGACGCTGGTGCTTTTGGCCGCGGGGACCGTGCTCTGGAGCTTCCAGCTCGATGTCAGAAAGCCGCAGTTCCTTGAATACGCCTCGAAGGGCTCATCGGGCGTTGTCGACAATCCGAACGTCGGCAAGGCCGCCCTCTTCGGCTTTATCGTCGCAACGCTTGCCGGGGCGCTCACGCTCCTTCTGCTCTACGACAATTACGTGACCGGCTGGGTGCGTATCGTGGCGATCGCTCTCGCCTTTGCGGCGGCGCGCGCCTTCCTCTTCTACCGCAATCTCCAGGTCTACTTCCATGAGATCGAGCTGTAAGGAGGAGAGGACATGAATAAAAAGCTTATTATTCTTATCGTAGCGCTGGAATGCGTCTTTTCGGTCTTTCTCGTCAGCCTGTTCGGGCCGATGATCGAGGCTCTGCACGCCAAGGTCCTGGTCTCCGAGATCCATCTGATCGACGAGCAGGGTGAGCGCCTTGTGCCCGAGGAGGGGAAGGATCTCCCCTCGGTCGCGATCTCGCTCCCCGGCGACCTTGACTACCACTTTACCCTTGAGGTGCTTGAGGCCGATGCGACCGACAAGAGCGTGACCGTGACCACGAACCGCCCTCTCGAGGAGATCGAGGTCCGCATGGACAAGAACGGCCGCGGCTTCACCGTCACCTTCTTGAACCCCACGCTGAAGAGCGTCACCGTCACCGTAGCGTCCAACGACGGCAGCGCCAAGACCGCCAGCGTTTACATCGAAAAGGAAGGCGGCAACCACGATATTGGCGACATCTTCGGCCAATAAACACAAGGTTTCGTTTGCATCCCCGGATGCCAAAATATAAAACGAAAGGAAAGGAGGTCCTTTATCCTTGCCCCGCGGCCGGAGTGCCGTGCTACTACGTACAAAAACACTTTTTCACCCCGCAAGGGGCGACGGCGGCGTTGCCGCCATGAAAGAGAGGTATTCCTTTTATGAAACACACTATCGTAAAGCTGCTGATCGCAGTCCTGCTTATCGGCGCCTTGGTTGCCATGTTCGCCTCGTGCGGTCTTGGCGGCGCCTCGGAATTTACCGTCACCATCAAGGATGGCGACAAGACCCTCAAAACCCTTACCTTTGATAAGGATGCCACCATCGAGATCGATCTTGACGACACCGCGCTCCTGAAGCCGGGCTACGAGGTCGATGCCCTGTATACCGATGCCGCGCTGACGGCGAAGTTTGAGGGCACGCCGACGGCCACGGCCGATCTGACGCTCTACGTCAAGTACGAGCCCCGTCCCTTCAAGATCATCGTGATCGATGACCCGAACAGCACGAGCTACCGCCAGGTGGACGTCACCTACGGTGCGGCTTATGAGATCACGCCCCCCACCCGCGAGGGCTACGTCTTCCTTGGGTACACCCACGTGCAGGACGGCGCCCCCGTTGCCTTCCCGCTCTCGGGCACCTACGATAAGACCAATACCATCTCGGTCTCGGGTCAGTGGAAGAAGCTGGCCGCGATCACCGTCTTTGACGAGCTGACCGATGAACAGGTCGGTACTGTCATCTACGCCGATGCCGAGGGCAACTTCACCCTCCCCGCCGTGACCGACACGAACGCCGGCTACAACTTCGGCGGTTACGTCATCCCCGGCGTGACTCTCACGAAGCAGAATGACGGCACCTACACCGGTAAGGTCACGAGCGACGGCAACCTGACGGCCACCCGCAAGTGGACCGAGGTCCCGAAGTACACGCTCATCGTGAACGGCCTTGAGGGCGACGATGCCATGGATCCCGCCGCTTACGCCACCGGTGCTACCTTTACCCTTCCCGTGGCCCCGACGAGGGACGGCTACCGCTTCAAGGGCTACACGGTCGGCGGCGAGGCTCTGACGGTCGGTGCTAACGGCGAGGTCACCTTCACCTGGAGCGCCGCCACCACGATCACGGCCGTCTGGGAGTACATCCCGAAGGTCACCGTGATGAACGGCACGACGCCGGTGGGCGCAACGTTTGCGCTGCCCGCTGACGGCCACTTCACGCTGGATGCCGTCGGGAACACCGCCGAGAACAACTTCCGCGGCTATACCGGCCCTGCCGGCTTCACCGCCACCTACAACGCGACCACCGGCAAGTACGACTGTGTCTACACCGGCACGACCGATCTCACGGTCTACTACAGCTGGGAGGGTGTCCGCTACATCGTCTTTGAGTCGAACGGCCCTGCCGTTGCCCCGATCCTGATCGTGGACGGTGTGACCGAGTACACCCTGCCGACGCTTGCCGATACCGATGCCTACTACTTCATCGGCTTCAAGAAGGGCAACGACACCATCACCGGCACCTTCACCCTTGCGGGCGACGATCTTGACGGTGACGGCGACGTGACCCTTACCGCTGTCTACCAGAAGAAGGTCTACATCCGCTTCCACGACGGTACGACCTGGAAGGCCTGCCTCGTCGAGCAGGACGGCGACTATACTCTGGAAGCACCGACCGCCGAGGGCAAGACCTTTGTCCGCTTTACGCGCGATTCTGACTTGTTCCCCCTCACGGGCAACTACGAGGGCACCGAGGATCTTACCATCATTGTCGAGTGGTACGTGATCCCCACCTTTAACTGGAGCGTGGACGCCAACGGCGGTGCCTTTGCCCCCAACACGACGACGAACGGCACGGCCTATGAGTCGACCGAGATCGAGTTGCCTACGCCCACGCTTGAAGGCCACAACTTTGTGGGCTATTACTACGGCGACGGCATTGCGCTCGTCAAGAACGGCGACAAGTACGTCCTGCCCGCTTACGCCGACGTTGAGGCCAAGAACCTCGTCCTCATTGCCAAGTGGGAGATCCAGACGGGTGCCCTCGGCTGGCAGACGAACAGCGATGGAGAAATTATTGGCTACTACCGCGAGGAGAACGGTGGTGAGATCATCCATGTCTTCTTGACAAATGAGAGCTTCTACTTCCCGGGCGGCGAGATCTCCTTTGGTGGTGACACCAACGCCATCGAGCCGAAGCGGGACGGTGAGAAGTACGGCTTCCTTGCCAAGGCCCCCGGTACCTTTACCATGACACAGAACGGTGTCACCATCAAGTGCCGCGTGGAATATGCCATCACCTCGGCCGGCGAGGGCAGCAACACCGCGAGCCGTAACGAAGCCAACTTCAAGGGCAAGATCGACACCGTCCTTGATGCCGGACACACGAATTTCCTCCCGGATATCGTTGCCGGTACCGTGTCGCTCGACAAGATCCCTCTCAAAGGCATCACGATCGAGACGGTTGACACAACCGACCCCGAGAATCCCATTTACGCTCCCCTTGAAGACGCCGAAGACAAGTATACACTTCTCCCGAACGGCGCGATCAACTTCGATGATACCTTGATCGGCGCGACCCTGAGAATCACCTACACCCCGAAGTATGCCCTCCCCGAGGACATTGCAAACGGCGAGGCTCTCGCCTCCGTGACGGTCAAGCTGAACGGCGGTGTGAACGTCTACACGAATGACGAGCTCTACGCCGCATACAGCAACCTCAACACCCGCGTGATCAACATCCTGCGCAACATCACGGCGGCCATGCAGGCCGAGCACTGCGCTCACGGCCATCCTGTCGGCTGCTGCTACGAGTTCGAGCGTCTCGGCAGCGATGCCGATCCCGTGCCGATCAACGAGTACAAGCACGGCGTTTACACGCGTACCTACGACAAGTGGTATGACTCCCTGACGGTCAACGGCAACTGCTACACCATCGACGGCAGCAAGCTGCCGAAGGTCGACGGCAGAAAGAAGCCCAGCTCCTATGACGGTCTCTTCGTGGGCACCGGCTACGCTTCGGTCAATATGCAGATCGGTATCTTCACCTGCTATGCCAATTACGACACCTCGTCGGCCGGCGCCGAATCGCCCGAGGTCACCTTCAACGATCTCTACATCGTCGGTAACTTTGACGGTGACTCAACCGAAACTGTTCCCGTAACCGGCGAGCAGTACCAGCTTATCGCCGGCTCGATGTCCTTTGACGGCTTTGTGGTGAGAAGCGGTTACCTCAACCTGAACAACGTGACCATGGTCGGCATGCATAAGGCCATCCACTCGACGGGCTTCGCCGACGCTCCCGAAACGGTCAGCGAGCAGAAGGTGGCCCGTACGCCTGCGCGCCTTGAGACCAAGGTCATCCTCACCGACGTGAAGATCACCGAGTCCTTCGCGAACGCCCTCTTTGCCTGGGGTCAGGTGCAGGCCGAGCTCTACAACTGCGAATTCGCCCGTTGCAGCGGTCCTGCGATCGTCTTCTCGGATACCGATATCTCCAAGGCGGCGCACGACAACGGCTACGGTAGCAAGCTGACCTTCGGTGCCGGCACGACGGTTGAGAACTACGTGAGCGGTACTGAGGCGTGGTTCCAGGCCTACGGTGTTGCCGGCGACGTCGGCAAGATGGAGCAGCTGATCGACGGTTCTCTCACCGCCGGAGGCCTCCCTGCCGTGAGTAAGAAGAACGGTCTCTTCAACCTGGTGCTGGCGGTCAATGCGGCCGATAGCTCGCGCTTCACTACGGACGTCTATTCCACACCGGATCACTACGGTGCTCCCTGCATCGACCTCGTGTTTACAGGCGCATATCCCCTTGGCGGCGGTGTGAGCCTCTTCCCCATCAACGGCGACACTGATCCTATCACCATCTTGAATCCTGCCACCGGCGAGCCCCTCTCTTCGGGAGCCTTTCTGGAGGTAGATTCCAAGCAGGCCGGGATGCAGCTGGTGATCCAGCTCTTCAGCAAGTAATCCCTACCCCGCACAATTCCCGACACGGCAGCTACGGCTGCCGTGTCTTTTTCTTTGCGTGGGGCGCAAGCAGAGAGATGAGGCGTGTTCTTTTTGAGACAAAACCCGACGGGGCTCGATTTTTTCCTTCACTTTCTTACGAAAGGGGGGCATGCATCTATTGACTTTCCGCACACCGTGTGTTATAATGAACGATGGTAATAATGGCGGTAGGGATACCGCGACAGATAAGGAGGAACCTCATGGCTCATCTTAATGAGGCGGCTGTTAAGAAGATCACCGAGATCTGTGACAGATACGCCAACGAAACCACCCCTCTGATGATGATCCTCAGCGACATTCAGACGGAATACGGCTATATTCCGATCGAGGTCCAGGAGTTAGTCTCGGAGAAGACCGGCATCTCGGTTGCCGAGATCTACGGTGTTGTCACCTTCTATTCGTTCTTCTCGCTCAAGCCGAAGGGAAAGTACATCATCGGCTGCTGCCTGGGCACGGCCTGCTACGTCAAGGGCGCTCAGCAGATCATCGACAAGTTCTCGGAGCTGCTCGGCATTGCTCCCGGTGAGACCTCGGAGGACGGGCTCTTCACGCTGGATGCCCTCCGCTGCATCGGCGCTTGCGGCATTGCCCCTGCCGTTACCATCAACGGCAAGGTCTATCCGAAGCTCGCCGTTTCCGACGTTCCCGCCATCGTTGACGAATACAGAAAGCTTGGAGGTGCCGAGGCATGAGTAAGATCCAGAATACCCAGGAGCTCGAGAAGAAGATCTGTTCTTGCACCGACGCTCTCCGTGATAAGTTCAACGGCAAGGACGGCAAGCGCGCCGTCGTGCTTTGCGGCGGTACCGGCTGCCTTTCGTCAAATTCGGCCGAGATCCAGAAGAAGATCACCGATCTTATTGCCGAAAAGGGTCTTTCCGACCGTATTTCGGTCAACCAGGTCGGTTGCTTTGGCTACTGCTCGCAGGGGCCCTTCGTTAAGATCTATCCCGAGGATACCCTTTACCGTCTGGTAACGCTCGAGGACGTCGAGGAGATCGTTGAAAAGGATCTCGTTGGCGGTGAGGTCGTTGAGCGCCTGCTCTTCGTTGAGCCCGAGACCGGCAAGCCCGTGGCTCGCCAGGAGGACATCAACTTCTACAAGAAGCAGAAGCGCGTGGCCCTGCACGGCTGCGGCCCTATCAACCCCGAGTCGATCGACGAGGCCCTCGGCTACGGCGCTTACGCCGGTCTTGCCCGTGCCCTGACGATGGACCGTGCCGACGTTATCAAGGAGATCCTGGATTCGGGTCTCCGCGGCCGCGGCGGCGGTGGCTTCCCCACCGGTCGCAAGTGGCAGTTCGCCTTTGCTCAGGAGAACGACGACAAGTACGTTGTCTGTAACGGTGACGAGGGTGACCCCGGCGCCTTCATGGACCGTTCGATCCTCGAGGGTAACCCCCTCGCCGTCATCGAGGGTATGGCCATCGCCGGCTACGCCATCGGTGCGAAGAACGGTTACTTCTACGTCCGTGCCGAGTACCCGACGGCGGTCCGCCGCCTGCGCCTTGCCATCGAGCAGGCGAACGAGATCGGGCTCCTTGGCGATAACATCTTCGGCTCGGGCTTCTCCTTCCAGGCACATATCCGCCTCGGCGCCGGCGCCTTCGTCTGCGGCGAGGAGACGGCTCTTCTGAACTCGATCGAGGGTCAGCGCGGTATGCCCCGTCCCCGTCCTCCCTTCCCTGCTGTGAAGGGCCTTTGGGGCAAGCCTACCATCGTGAACAACGTGGAGACGCTGGCTTGCGTTCCTTACATCCTGCGCGAGGGCGCGGCGAAGTTTGCCGAGTGCGGCACCGAGAAGTCGAAGGGCACCAAGGTCTTTGCCCTCGGCGGTAAGGTCAACAACGTCGGTCTTGTCGAGATCCCGATGGGTACGACGCTCCGCGAGCTCGTGTATGACATCGGCGGCGGTATCCCCGGCGGCAAGGCCTTCAAGGCCATTCAGACCGGCGGTCCCTCCGGTGGGTGTCTGACGGCTGAGTTCCTCGATGAGCCGATCGACTTCGATAACCTCGTGGCCAAGGGCTCGATGATGGGCTCGGGCGGTGCCATCGTCATGGACGAGGACAACTGCATGGTCGACGTGGCGAAGTTCTACATGGAGTTTATCTGCGATGAGTCGTGCGGTAAGTGCTCGCCCTGCCGTATCGGCACCAAGCGCATGCTGGAGATCCTGACCCGCATTACCGACGGTAAGGGCACCATGAAGGATCTTGAGGAGCTGCGCGAGCTCGGTGAGACGGTCAAGACCAACTCGCTCTGCGCTCTCGGTCAGACGGCTGCCAACCCGATCCTCTCGACGCTCGCCCACTTCGAGGACGAGTACATCGCTCACATCGTTGACAAGAAGTGCCCTGCCAAGGTCTGTAAGAACCTGATGCAGTACAAGATCCTTCCCGAGAAGTGCAAGGGCTGCAGCCTCTGCGCCCGCAAGTGCCCTGTGAACGCCATCTCGGGCGAGATCAAGTCGCCCTTCACGATCGATCCCGACAAGTGCATCAAGTGCGGTCTCTGCATCGCCTCGTGCAAGTTCGGTGCCATTATCAAGGACTAAGGAGGAGATCAGGAAATGGCTAACGTTAATATTAAGATCGAGGGTCAGCCCTACGTTGTCGAAGAGGGCATGACCATTCTGGAGGCCGCCCGCATCTGCGGCTATGAGATCCCCTCGCTCTGCGCCTTCAACCACGGCGAATGCTCGCGCGGCTCCTGCCGCGTGTGCCTCGTCGAGGCGACCGGTGCGCGCGGCCTTGTTGCTGCCTGCGTGTACCCTGTGGCCGAGGGCATGGAGATCCGCATCTCGAGCCCGAAGGCGGCGGCGGCTCGCCGTACCTCGGTCGAGCTTTTGCTTTCCAACCACAACAAGAACTGCCAGCAGTGCTCGAAGAACGGCAACTGCGAGCTTCTGCACGTCGCGAAGCTGACGGGTGCGCGCGAGGACATGTTCGAGGGTGAGAAGACCCCCGTGACGGTCGATCGCCTCACGCCCTCGATCGAGCGCGACACCTCGAAGTGCATTCTCTGCGGCCGCTGTGTTGAGCGCTGCAAGAACGCGCACGGCCTCGGCATCCTCGGCTTTGAGAACCGCGGCTTTGCCACCATCGTTGCCCCTGCCGGCAACCGTTCCTTTGCCGATTCACCCTGTATCCTCTGCGGTCAGTGCGTCAGCGTCTGCCCGACCGGTGCTCTCATGGAGGTCTCCGAGATCGCGAAGATCGACAAGGCGATGGCCGAGGGCAAGCACGTGGTCGTCCAGACCGCTCCCGCCGTCCGCGCCGCTCTTGGCGAGGAATTCGGCATGAAGATCGGCACTGCCGTCACCGGTAAGATGGTCGCGGCGCTCCGCCGCCTCGGCTTCGCCAAGGTCTACGACACCAACTTCGCCGCCGACCTCACCATCATGGAGGAGGCCACCGAGCTTCTCTCGCGCGTCAAGAACGGCGGCAAGCTCCCGATGATCACCTCCTGCTCGCCCGGCTGGGTCAACTACGCCGAGTACTACTACGGTGATCTGCTTGGGCACCTCTCGTCCTGCAAGTCGCCCCACGAGATGATGGGCGCGATCATCAAGTCCTACTACGCCGAGAAGAACGGTCTTGACCCCAAGGATATCTTTGTGGTCTCGATCATGCCCTGCACGGCGAAGAAGTACGAGAAGGATCGTCCTCAGCTCCAGAAGGACGGCATCAAGGACGTCGATGCGGTCCTCACCACCCGCGAGCTTGGCGACCTCATCAAGCGCTCGGGCATCAACTTTGCACGTCTCCCCGACGAGGAGTTTGACGGCGACCTGCTCGGTGATTACACCGGCGCCGGCGTCATCTTCGGCGTGACGGGCGGCGTTATGGAGGCGGCCCTCCGTACCGCGTACTATGTCCTCGAGGGCAAGGAGTACAAGGACATCGCCTTCACCGCTGTCCGCGGCTTTGACGGCATCCGCGAGGCGACCGTCACGATGGGCGGCATGGACGTTAAGATCGCCATTGCCCACGGCATGAAGAACGCCAAGCCCCTGCTTGACGACATCCGTGCCGGCAAATCGCCCTACACCTTCATTGAGATCATGGGTTGCCCCGGCGGCTGTATCTGCGGCGGCGGCCAGCCCTATGTCCGTCCCTCGCTCCTCCCGAACGAGGCTCCCGACATTCTTGACACCTACAAGGAGAAGCGTGCGGCCGCGCTTTACAGCGAGGATGAGCGTCAGGTCATCCGTCAGTCGCACAACAATCCTCAGATCAAGAAGCTGTACGATGACTTCCTCGGCGAACCCAACTCCCACAAGGCGCATGAGCTTCTTCATACGACCTACGAGGCACACGCCGAGCGCTATCGCTGATCCAAAACCGAGCGGAGTGCAACGGCACTCCGCTCTACTCTTTGATGAAAGAAGGATTTTTATGGAACGCATTCTTACCGTTCAGGATATCTCTTGCGTTGGCAAATGCTCGCTGACCGTTGCCCTGCCTATCATCTCGGCAATGGGGATCGAGTGCGCCATTCTGCCGACTGCCGTCCTTTCGACCCACACGATGTTCCGCGGCTACACCTTCCGCGACCTTACCGACGATCTTGATGGCATCATCAAGCATTGGGAGGCCGAGGGGCTTGGCTTCCGTGCCGTCTATACGGGCTATTTAGGCTCCGAGGAGCAGCTGAACACCGTGGCCCGCCTCTTTGACCTTCACGCGGGCGCTACGTGCATTGTAGACCCCGTGATGGCCGACAACGGCCGTCTGTACCCCGGCTTCACCGAGGAATTCGCCAAAAAGATGGCCGCGCTGTGTGCTAAGGCCGATATTATCCTGCCCAATATGACCGAGGCCTCGTTTATGCTCGGGATCCCCTACCCCGGCAACGACTATGACGAGGAGTACGTGCGCGACGTCCTCCGTCGCTTGGCGGCGCTCGGCCCGAAGATCGCCGTCCTCACAGGGGTCAGCTTTGAGCGCGGCAAGCTCGGTGTGATGGCCTACGACAAGGAGCGCGACGAGTTCTTCTACTACTGCCGCGAGCATCTGCCGGCCGCCTTCCACGGTACGGGCGACATCTTCGCCTCGGCCTTCACCGGCGCGCTCGTGCGCGGCGGCGACTACCGCGAGGCCCTGCGCGTGGCCGCCGATTACACGGTGGAATGCATCCGCCTGACGCTCGAGAACCCCGATCACGTCAATTACGGCGTGGAATTTGAGCGTGCGATCCCCTATCTCTGCGAGCGGATCAAGTAAAGGAATCGAAAGTAAAAAGCGATGGCTTGTAAGGTTATCTTTACAAGCCATCGCTTTTCTGTTGGTGAGTGTCAGAGTTTTGCCGGTGTAGCCAATGCCAGGATCTCGTCGGTGTGCTCCATGACGCCCGCAGTACCGCCGAGCGAGCGACGGGCGGCACGCAAAAACCCGCGATAGGCGGCCGGGTGCGCGCCGTGGAGATCACTCCCGAAGGCGGCCACCGCCCCTGCCTCCACCATGCGGCGGAAGTAGGCGGCACGGCGCGAAAGGCCGAGGAGGGCCACCGCGTTGATCTGGTAGAGGAGGCGCGAATCCTCAAAGAGGTATTCAAGGTCGGCGATCGGGTAACGGTCGATATGGGCGAGGATCGGTGTGATCCCCTGCCTTGCAATGCGGGAGACGGTGCGTACCGCCTCGCGCGACCAGCTGCCGAGCGGCATCTCGAGCATGAGGATGTCGGTCCCCTCAATGCAAAGGCGCGAGAGCCCCTCCATCTCATCCAGCCCGGGCACCACGAGGACCTCGGCACCGAGGTAGAGGGTCGGCCCCTCGGGGGCGGCGGTGAGCAGCTCGCGGACCGCTTGGCTACGGCGTGCAAGAAAGCCCTCGACCGAGGACTCCTCATGCGCGTAAAAGTGGGGGGTGGCCACCACAGCCGAGAGCCCCGCCGCATGCATCAGGCGGCGTTGCTCGACCCCGACGGCAAGCGTGGTGCTTCCGTGATCGACACCCGGCAAGCAATGCGTGTGAAAATCGGTCAGCGGCACCGCAGGTCTTCCCTTTCGCATCAGAGGACCCCCGTTGAGCCAAAGCCGCCGGCACCGCGTACGGTGTCGTCAAGGCTCTCGCATTCCGCAAACTCGGCGGTGATATACGGCACAATGACGAGCTGGGCGATACGCTCGAAGGGCTCGACCGTGGCAGGCGCCGTGCCGTGGTTATGGAGCGCGACCATCAGCTCGCCGCGGTAGTCGGCGTCAATGACACCCACCTTGTTGGCAGGGGCCAGGCCGCGCTTGGTGGCGAGGCCCGAACGGGCGCAAATAAGGCCGACGGTGCCCTCGGGAAGGGCGACGGCCACGCCGGTGCGGACAAGGACGGTCTCCCCGACGGCGATCGTCAGAGGGGCATCGAGAAGGGCGTAAAGATCGGCTCCGGCGGCGGCGGCGCTCCCGTAGGTCGGGAGCTTGGCGCGCTCATCCAAGCGTTGAATGGAAACGGGGATAGGCATATCGGGTACCTCACAGAAATCAAAAACCATGAAAACAGTATAGCATATCGCAGGAATTTTTGCAAGAGGGGGGGAGGAGAATTTGGTTGATAGCTTCCTACCCCGCTTTGTAGAATGCCGCGGCGGCCGCAGAGAAGGCTATCATAAAAAGCACCCCCGTGGGAGTGCTTTTTTATACACAAATTGACAAGGCAAAAACGACGCATCAGACGAGATTACTTCTTTTCAACCCTCTTGTATGTTGCCAGAAGTTCACCGTCATCGTCATAAAAAGTGAGTGTGTCTCCCTTCACCTTAAAGGTATACGTGACCGTGCTTGCAAGAATTCCCTGCAATTTAAGTCTTCCGCCGGAGATCGAATAATTTCCCGCATAATTGGAATCACTGGAGGTATAGGTTTTATCCTCGAAGAATTCGAGATCGTCAAGCCGACCGTAGTCTCCGCGAATATAACCTTCCTCGGATTCCCATTTACCTAGTATCGACAAGCCGGAAAGCAAGCCACAAGCAGATACAGAGAAGACAGCAACGACGACCAATAACAAAGCTACGATTTTTTTCATAATTTGATACTCCCATATTCATAATAGTTTTTCCCTTTTCGCCCCGCCAATTGTATTCTATTTTGTATTCGATTTTTGAATATATACAAATTATAGCATATCATCTATAATAATGTCAAGGGGGGATTAAAAAATGGCTATTTTTCTTCCAAAAAAATATAACAAAGAAGTAATTTCCATCAGAATTGATACACAAACCCTCGACACAATTGATAAAAAGGCGGGCAGCGTCGGTATCAGCAGAAATGAGTTTATCACCCAATGTATCGAGTTTGCTTTAGATAATATGGAGGATGAGACACCCCAGCCGCAATAAATCGGCTTTTTTCAGGAAGGGCCGTTCCCCCCGAAAGAAATTATCAATTTTGTATTCATATATGTAATCAAATATTTAGCACAATTGCAAATGAAAAGAGGGCTGTGTTTTTCACATAGCACCTCTTTTTCGGTTATGCCAAAATTTTGCCCGAGACCAGCTCGGTGAAAAAATTGATGCAAGGCCGTGGAGGCGGACACTGCTCGCCGTATATAACATACGGCGAGCACGGTTGTGTTCGACTCCGCGGAAAGAAAAAAGCACTCCCCGTGGGAGTGCTTTTTTCGATTGCGCAATTTTTGCCTGAGCTAAAATTACTTAATCTCGACCTCGGCACCGGCAGCCTTAAGCTCCTCGGCAACCTTGTCGGCCTCTTCCTTCGTGACACCTTCCTTGACGGTCTTGGGAGCGCCCTCGACCATCTCCTTAGCCTCCTTCAGGCCGAGACCCGTGATGTTACGGATCGCCTTGATAACGTCGAGCTTCTTGTCGCCGAACGCCTTGAGGATGACATCGAACTCGGTCTTCTCCTCAGCGGCGGGAGCAGCAGCGGCAACGGCGGCACCGGCAACGGCAACGGGAGCGGCGCTGACGCCGAACTCCTCCTCAAGCGCCTTCACAAGGTCGGCAAGCTCGAGAATGGTGAGAGCCTTAACTTCTTCGAGAATCTGGGTGATCTTTTCGCTAGCCATGATAAATTAACCTCCGATTAAAATCGTTCTTTCTTTTTTATTTTTTGTTTTTTGGGTTGTTACGCTACGCGGAGCGTGGGATTAGGCCTCGGCGGGGGCAGCTTCGCTGTCCTTGTCGATCTTGGCCTGGAGAACGCGAGCAAAGCCGTAAAGGGGCGACATCAGGCTGCCAAGCATCTTCGCGATGAGAACCTCGCGCGACGGGATCTCCGCCAGCGCCAGAACACCGTTCTGATCCAGAACTTCACCCTCAACGAAGCCGGCCTTAACCTCGAAGGACTCCACCTTATCGGCGTACTCCTTCATGATCTTAGCGGCGGCAACGGGATCGTCCTGGCTGACGGCCAGCGCGGTCATACCGACGAGATGCTCCTTGAGAGCGCCGAAGCCGACCTCATCACAGGCGCGGCCCGTGATCGAGTTCTTCATGACGGCGTACTCAACACCCGCGGCGCGGAGAGCGGCGCGAAGCTTGGTATCGTCCTCGACGGTAATGCCTTCGTACTTCACAAGCACACCGGCAGATGCCGTACGCATCTTGCCTGCCAGGGTTGCGACTGCTTCCTGCTTTGCGGCAAGAATCTTCTGACTGGGCATTTCATTTACCTCCGTATGAAATAAAAAATCCTTTTCCCGACGCCAACGCCGAAAGAAAAGGAATCTACACCGCAGATGCGGGAATTTTCACATTTCACCTCGGCAGGATGGTGCACAGCACTTTTACGGGAACCTGCTGTCTTTGGATCAACACGAGTATTATACACAAGGAAGAGTGGTTTGTCAAGGGGTTTTGGGAAACTTTTTTGTTTTTTGGCGAAGAGCCGTGAGTTTTCCCTTGAAACGGCACAAAAGCTGTGGTATAATACGGTGTACTATTCTTTGAGGTGACACCGATGGAAACCATGCAAACAGCCTTTTCGACGGTCGGGATGATGCTCCTTTATGCCCTGCCGGGCTTCCTTTTTATTAAGAATAAGATGCTCTCCGCCCAGTCGATCACGGCCTTCTCAAGGCTCCTTATGTACGTCTGCCAGCCGATGATCATGATCTACACGATGACAAGGGTCGAGTATTCACCGGCGATCCTTGGGGAAATGGGGATCATCCTCGGCGTGACGCTCGCCCTGCACGTGGGAATGATCGCGCTCTTCTGGCTGATCTTCAAAAAGAAGATGGGGGACGCGCGCTACCGCATCTACACCCTTGGCACCTGCCTCGGCAATTACGGGTTTATGGGGATCCCGATCCTCAAGGCGCTTCTGCCTGCCTTCCCGAATACGCTGGCGGTATCGGCGATGTGCGCCGTTTCTGTCAACGTGGTGGCCTGGACGGCAGGGTGTGCCGTGATCTCGCAGGATCGGCGGTATATCAGCGCAAGGAAAATCCTCTTGAACCCGGCGACGGTCGGTCTTTACATTGCGCTCCCCTTCTTCTTCGCGAATATGACGCCGGGCGAGGTCATTGCTGCGGCGCTGGGCGAGGGCTCGGTGCTCGGCGCAAGCTTTGGCAAAAACGTGGATACGATGATTACCCTGCTCTCGGATATGGCGACGCCAATCTGCATGCTAATTATGGGAATGCGGCTCGGGATCACCTCCTACCGCGCGGTCTTCGGCCGCCCGGCGCTCTACCTTATCATTACCATCAAGCAGCTGGTCCTGCCGCTTGCCACCTTCGGGCTCTTGCTTCTCCTGCCGCTCTCATCCGAGCTTTCGCAGGCGCTGTTCATTCTCATCGCGTGCCCTGTGGCCGCCATCGTCCAGAACTTCGCCGAGCTGCTCGGCGAGGGGCAGGAGACGGGTGCCGGGATCGTTCTGCTCGGAACGACGCTCTCTGCCCTGACGATCCCTCTGATGGCCTTGCTCCTTCCCTTCCTTTGACCCAGTATTTATTGGAAAGGTAACATCATCCTTCTGAAGATTTTAAATATAACAAAAAACCTCTCATTTTTGAGAGGTTTTTTGCTTCTTTCCTTATTTTTAAGCAAGAGAAACGATTATATCAAAAAGATCGGAGGGCGTAGCGACAAGATAGGGGGTCCCGGCGGCCGAAAGCTCGCCTTCATCGCCATATCCCCAAAGGACACCGAGAGGGGTGATGCCGACGGCGAGGGCGCCCTCGATATCAAAGCGGCGGTCGCCGACCATCACGGCCTCCGACGGCCGGGTGCCAGTCGCCTTCAGGGCGTAGGCGAGAAGGTCCTGCTTCTCGCCGCGCGTGCCGTCGAACTCGGCACCGAAGACGGCAAAAAAGTACCGGTCAAGGCCGAAATGCGCAAGGATGCGCGCGGCATAGGGCCACGGCTTTCCTGTGGCGAGGCAGAGGCGATAGCCCGCCGCCGACAAGTGGTCAAGGAGGGTGGAGATGCCGTCATAGACTGTGCTCTCATAGAGGCCGCGCTCACCGTAATACTCGCGGTAGAGGGTAACAGCCTGGCGCGCAGTCGTCTCGTCAAGCCCAAAAAGGTCTCGGAAGCAACCGTAGAGCGGCGGCCCGATGAAGGCGGAGGAGACTTCGGAGGACGGGGTAGGATAGCCGAGGGCCGTCAGGGCGTAGGAGACGCCGGCGTAGATACCGGGGGCAGAATCAACGAGGGTCCCGTCAAGATCAAAAAAGACAGTGGTTGGCATAGGGGCTCCTCGCTTTCATTTTTCGCTTTTTCTCCCATTCTACCACGGGGGAGGGGAGGAAGTCAAGAGATACATCTTGTCCTTGACAAACAGTGGCTTCTTACCCTATAATATAACCATAACTTATACGAAGGGAGACGCGCGCATGAAGCTGATCCATACGGCCGACCTGCATTTGGGAGCACGAAGTACGGCGCATCTTACGCCAGAAAAGGCGCGTCTGCGGCGGCGCGAGCTGCTTGAGGGCTTTGCCCGTATTGCTGAGATCGCCGTGAGGGAAGGCGCAGAGGCCGTTCTCATTGCCGGAGATCTCTTTGATACGGCGCGCCCCTCGCGCGAGGCGATTGACTACGTGCTCGGCACGATCAAGCGCACGCCGGGCGTACGTTTTTTCTGCCTACCGGGCAACCATGACGGCGGCCGCTTTCCCGAGGTCGAGCTCCCCGAAAATCTTACTGTTTTTGGGACAGAGTGGGGATGTGTGAGCCTTGGCGATACCGCTATCCACGGTATCTCGCCCGAGGGGGCGATCCCCTACGGGACGCTCGTTCTCAAGGAGGAACGGAAGAACATTGTAATGCTCCACGGCGAGAAGCGCGACGGTGGCAAGAACACCGAGGGTGCTGTGCTTCTTTCGCGGCTTACGGGGCGCGGGATCGACTATCTGGCGCTCGGGCATTATCACCGCTTTCAGACGGGGACGCTCGACGGGCGCGGTGTGTACGCCTATTCCGGCACGCCCTCGCCCCATGGCTTTGACGAGGCCTTTGCTGGCGGCGTGGTTCTCATTGATACCGACGAGTCGCCCATCGAGCCGCGCTTTCTCCCACTCGGCTCACGCCCGATCGAGATCCTTGAGGTGACGGTCGGCGAGGAGGACGATGCGCGCGCGATCGAGGACCGAGCTCTGCAGGCGGCGGCGGATATTCCGCCCGAGGCGATGCTCCGTGTGCTTCTTGTAGGTAGCCTATCACCCGAGGCCGCACGCCCCGATACCGTTCTCCTTACGCGTGCCCTTGACGGCCGCTTCTTTTACGCCGAGGTAAAAGACAAGACCCGACTTTTGATCGATCCGCGCGACTACGAGGGGGCGATCTCCCTGAAGGGCGCTTTTTTGCGACGCGTGATGGACTCTTCCCTCTCCCTCGAGGATAAAGAGGCCGTGATCGCGGTGGGACTTGCCGCCCTACGTGGCGAGGAGGTGCCCGAATGACGCTTGTTTCCTGCTATATTGCCGCGTTTGGCGGCATCAAGGACCGTGAGATTGTCTTTCGCGACGGGATTACCGAGATCTTAGAGAAGAACGGCGCGGGAAAATCGACGTTAGCCGGCTTCCTGAAGGCGATGCTGTACGGTCTTTCAGGTGTCGGGAAGAAGACCATCGACGACAACGAGGTCAAGCTGTATACCCCCTTTGAGGGGGGGCGCTTTGGTGGGTCACTCACCTTCGTTGAGAGGGGGAGAGAGTACCGCATCGAGCGGTATTTTGAAAAAAAGGACGAAACAGTGCGCGTGATCGACACCACGTCGGGCGAGGAGACCTCGATCTTCGGGCAGGAGGTCGGGCTTGCGCTCTTCGGTGTGGATGCCGACTCGTTTATGAGGACGGTCTACGAGACCCCGCGCCATTTGCCGAAGGGAGGGACGGCCCCCCTCGGAATCACTGCCAAGCTGAACGATCTTGTCGGTGAGGTGTTCGACCTGGGGCGGTTCGCCGAGGCCGACCGCATTTTGGATGCCGAGCGCACCGCCATCAAGCTGCGGCGCGGCAGCGGAGGGCGTCTTTATGAGGCCGAGGAGCATCTCCGCACGCTAACGGGTACCATCCGCGAGGCTGAGGATTCCGAGGCGGCCGCCATCCGTTCGGAAGAGATAGCGGCAGAGAGGGCGATCGAGATCGAGAAGCTCCGCCCCCTGTACGAGGAGGCAAAGGAAGCGCTGATCGCCGCCGAGCAGAAGGCAGGCGAGGAGCGGCATCGGGAGGGTCTGCGCGTCGCGACCGCGGCCAAGCTCGGCCGCGAGGAAGCACGATGCCGGGAGATCGGCCGACACTTCCCCAATGGGATGCCGTCGGGCGAGGTGATCGCCGTCCTGACAGCAAAGGGCGCCGAGCGACGAGCGCTCAGAGCAGGCCTTACGGCTACGGCAGCAGCCTCCCGCCCGCTGCCGTCCGATGAGGAGATCGCCGCGACGCGTTCAGCATTGCGCAAAAAGGAAGAAACGCAAAGTAAGATTTGCAAAATTAATGAAATGGGGCAGGAATCCATCGCAAAGGATGGCTGGTTCATTCCGCTGCTCGCGGCCCTCGGCGTGCTCCTTGCCGGTGGCATCATCACCGCGGTCTTCGCGCTTGCCGTCGGGCTTGCGCTGACAGGGGTGGCGCTCCTCGGAGCGCTTGTGCTCTGGCTGGTTGAGGGTACGCGCCAGACGAAGGCGCGCGCAAGGGTGGAGAAGGCCGCCGCCACACGTGAAGCTGAGCGCGCGGCGCTGACGGTGGCGCTTTCGGCTGCCGAGGACGGGATTCGACGCTTCATGACCGCGTACGGCCGTGGGGAGCCCGATGCTGAGTCACTCCTCGCGGCACTTGGCGAAGCCATTGCCGTAGAGCGTCACCGCCGCGAGGACCGCGCGCGGCTTGAAGCGCGCTATGCGGCCCTGGATGCCGAGATCGCCGCGGCGCTTGCCGCCTTCCGCGATCTGCCTCGGGAGGCCGAGTCAGCGCTTGCACGGATCACCGAGCTTGCCACCGAGTGGCGCGCCGCCGAGCGTGCCGCCGAGGAATGGCGGCGCGAGCTTGACGCCCTGTCCGCACCCGTCCACGAGGAGAATGAGAAGGAGAATCTCCTCGCGCTTCGCCTGGCCGCGGGGACACTGCGCACCGAGATCGAACGAGCCACCGAAGCAATGGCCACGGCAAAGGCCAACGCCGATAGCTACCGCCGGGCGTCCTTCGTTCTTGAGGAGGCGAGGGACGACTATGCCGCGACCGAGGAGAGGATCGCCCGTCTTTCGCACCGAGTGAAGATCCTCGACACCGCCCGTCTTTTGCTGACCGATGCCAAGCAGGAGCTTGAGGAGCGACACCTGGCCGGCGTGCGCGAGTCGTTTGCCGACTATCTCTCCGTCCTGCTGCCAACCGAGGGGCGCGAGTTCACGGTCGAGCGCGATCTCGGCATCTCGTTCACCGAGCGCGGCGAGCGTCACAGCGGCGGCTATCTCAGCGCCGGGATGCAGGCGATGGCTGACATCTGCCTGCGGCTCGCACTTTCCGACCGACTCTACCCGACCTCGCCGCCGCCGCTGATCCTTGACGACCCCTTCGTCATGCTGGATGGCGAAAACCTCCGGGCGGCGCGTGAGCTGCTCCTGCGCCTTAGCGAAGGGCGGCAGATCCTGTATATGACCTGCCATCCATCGCGCTCGCTGACGGGGGAGAGTGAATAACGCCGCCCGTCCTTGCCGAATACTCCGAGAAAAAGAAGAAGGAGGGAACACATGAAGAAGCTAATCACCTTTGCCCGCGCACGCATAGCGACCTTCACACTGCGGACGGTGGTCCTGCGGCTTGTCGCGGCCGTAGCGCTTGTGTCGCTTACCCTGATGCTCTGCCTTCCCTACTCCTTTAATAGCGAAGAATTCTTTACAAGAATACGGTTTCCCCTCTACTTCGTGTTTGTAATTTTGGCAGCGGTGACCTTCCTCTTCTTTTTACCGAAGCGCGCTGAGGCGCCCTTGGTGCTCGGCCTCCTTATAGCTGTTTTCTTCCTCGCGAACCTCACGTCGCGCGACACGTTCTTCGCTCTTGTTTCATCGGTGGCGGTGGGTGGCTTTGTCTTCTACCTTGCGGAGGAGCTTCCCCTGCCGCGCATCGGGCGACGGACGGCTATTACGCTGGCGGCGGTGCTTGGGGGATTGCTGACCCTTTTTGTCGGAGGGCTGACGATCCTCCGCCACCTCGGCTACCTTGCGCCGAACTTCGATTTCGGGATCTTCAGCCAGATGTATCACTATATGGCGAAGACCCTCGTCCCCTACACGACCTGCGAGCGCGATATGCTCCTTTCGCACTTTGCCGTCCACTTCTCGCCGATCCTGTATGCGGCGCTCCCCCTCTACGCGATCTTCCCGCATCCGGCGACCCTGCTTGCCGTGCAGGCACTCGTTGTCGGGAGCGGCGTGATCCCTCTTTATCTCCTGTCGCGCCATCTCGGGCTCTCCGAGCGAAAGACGGTCGGGGTGATCCTGCTGTACGTTCTGCACCCGACGGTAATTGCCAACAACTTTTACTACTTCCACGAGAATTGCTTCCTAACGGCACTGCTCCTCTGGCTCTTCCTGTTTGCCGAGCGCGGGCGGCTCGTACCCGTCGGCGTTTTCGCCCTGCTGGTGATGGCGGTCAAGGAAGATGCGCCGGTCTACATCATTTTCTTCGGGCTCTATCTGCTTCTTCGTGAGGGGCGACGGCGGATGGGAGGCATTCTCACGGTGGGAGCGCTCAGCTACTTCTTTGCCGTCACGGCGCTCATGAAGGCCTACGGGCAGGGCGTGATGACCTACCGCTACGGAAACTTTCTGTTTGGCGAGGAGACATCGCTCTTCTCGGTGGTGCTCAACATTGTGAAGAACCCGGCGTATGCCTTCCATGAGATGCTGAACGCCGAGAAGCTCCCCTTCCTCATTTCGATGCTTGTGCCGCTGGCACTGCTGCCGCTCGCGATCAGGAAGCCGCATCGCCTCGTGCTGCTCGGCCCGTTCATCCTCGTAAATCTGCTTTCGGATTACGTGTATCAGTACGACATCGGCTTCCAATACACCTATGCCTCGGTGGCCTTTCTCTTTTATCTCACGGTCCTGAACCTTGACGAGCTTGACGGGCGCGTTGCCAAGCGGATGCTCCTGACAGCGATGGCGGCCTCCTGCCTCTTCTTCGGAGCGACGAACGCCTCGCGCCTCGGCACTGTGGCGGAATTCGCCGGTACGCGCGATACGACCGCGACGATCAGGGAGGCGCTTGCGACCATTCCCGAGGAAGCCAGCGTGCGTGCCTCGACCTTCCTTGTGGCATCGCTTTCTGACCGTGACGAGGTCTACGAATATATATATTCGGATGAGGTGACCGACTACGTTGTGTTCGACCTGCGCTTCGGCGACGAGGAGATGATCCGCTTCTTAGTGCGAGAGAGAGGATATACTCGCATCCTCTACGACGAGGGTGTGATCGCAATCTACGAAAAAACAAAATAAAAAAGCCCACGAGGGCTTTTTTATTTTGCAATAGGCTCGAAGGTCACCCTCCCGAGAGGCACGTCGGCTTCACGGACCTTGACGGTGGCGGCATTGCCAATAGCGATCACGGTGTCACCGCGCACAAGGGTGCGGCGGCGCCCGTCATAGCGGTAGTCGCCGTCAAGAAGAGAGAGAGGAACCAGCCCCTCGCACGTGTTTTCGAGCTCAACATAGTAGCCGTTGGGTGTGACCGAGGTGACGGTACCGTCAAAGATCTCGCCGATATGCTTCTTCATATATAGCGTCTTATAAAGGGCCTCGATCCTGCGCTCGGCGGTCACGGCACGTAGCTCGCCCTCGGTGGCGGCCTCGGCCCCACGGCGAGCCGAGGCGCGGTACTTCGTGACGGGAGCACCGCCAAGGAGGACGGCCGAGATGATGCGATGGGTCACAAGGTCGGAGAGGCGGCGGATGGGCGAGGTAAAGTGGCAATAGAGTGGGAGCGCGAGACCGAAGTGGGGCATGGGCGCCGCCGCATAGCGCGCCTTGGAGAGCGAGCGCAGGACGGTCATCGAAACAGGGGCGGCCAGACCGCGCTCGGCAGCCACCGAGAGAAGACGGGACAGCGCGGCGCTCGACGGCTCCTCGTCGCGCCGCCACGGCAGGGGAAGCGAGAGCGAGGTGAGGTAATCGCAGAGCTCGCGGTACTTCTCGGGCGGGGGCGGCTCATGGATGCGGTAGACGCAGGGGATGCCGCGCTCGCGGAGAAGGGTGGCGACCGCGCGGTTGGCGGTCAGCATAAAAGCCTCGATGAGGCGCTCGGCCTCGCCACGCTCGGACTTCAGGATCTCGGTCGGCTCGCCCGTGTCGTCAAGGACGATGACGGGCTCCGGGGTCTCAAGCTCAAGGATCCCGCGGCGGCGGTCACGCTCGGCGAGGATGGCGTACAGCTCGCGCATTTTACCGAGCGTTGCGTACACCTCGCGGTACTTGGCGTAAAACGGCGAGTCCTCCCCCTTGGCAAAGAGGTCGTTCACCTCGGAATATACGCCGCGCACGCGGCTTTTTATGATTGATTTGTAAAGTTTTGTTTTCTTGATTTCGCCGTCAGCATCCAACGTCATCTCGGCGGTGAGAGCGTACTTCTCCTCGCCTGCATTCAAGGAGCAGGCGCCGTTTGAAAGCGCCTCGGGGAGCATCGGAACCACGCGGTTGGCAAAGTAGACGCTGCTGCCTCTCTCGTGGGCGGTGGCGTCGAGGGCGCTCCCCGGGGTGACATAGTGCGAGACATCGGCAATGTGGACGCCGAGGATAAAGCCGTCACCGTGACGGCGCACCGAGATGGCGTCATCAAGATCCTTGGCACCGGCGCCGTCGATCGTCAGGATGGCATCGCGAGGACGGAGGCGCCCCCCGTCGGTCAAGGGGCGCTGTGCCGCCGCGGTGGCCTCGGTGAGTGCATCGGGGGAAAACTCGGTGGGCACGGAGCATTCGGCGAGGATGGCCGCGTAGTTCGCGTACCGCGAGGTCGCCCGACCGAAGGAACGGACGAAGATCGCCTCGCCGTGGGCGAGGGGGCGCGCCTCAATCTTGTCGCCGAGCCGCACGCGTTCACCGAGAAGGCGGTGGGGCGGCAGGTGGGGATGGTCAGGGAGAAGCCAGACCTCGCCGCGCGGACGGAGCTCAAGGTCCGCATCGCGCACCGCCATACCGAACAGGGTGGGGTGTGCTAAGGTCAACACCTCGAGGATCTCGCCCTCGGGGCGGTCGCCCTCGCGCAGGATCGCTACACGAACGGTGTCGCCGTCAAGCGCGCCGCAGGTGCGCCCGGCGGGAACAAAAACATCGGGCGCATCCTCACGCTCAACGAAGCCAAAGCCGCGGCGTGTTCCCGAAAAGCGGCCGATGACCTCGGGCGCCCGCAGCGCCTCGGCACGCACGGGCCTCCGATGCGCCCCGGCGTTGCGCGGCGACGGCCGCCGCTTACCGGGATATGCGGCTGTCGGCCGACGGCCGGGCCTTGTTGTAATTTTTTTAGTATTTTTCTTTTTCATTACCTTTATTGTTTCCTATGGGGTGGGGAGTATGTATGGAGGGTGACATGGGGCGGCAAAAAGCGAGGAGGCGAGGCGATGGGCGGCGGTCTTTGGATGGGAATTTGATGCTGTGGCGTAGATAGCCCTCTCCGTCGCCTACGGCGCCACCTCCCCCGCAGGGGGAGTTTGTGATTAGATTGGAATGGGGCATGTGGCGAAGGCGTAGTGACCTACGTCGAGCCAGACCTGCCCGTGCGGCGAAGCGAGGCGCAATTTATGCCGCGATCTCGCTGGGGGAATTTTGAGCAGAAATTGACGATCGCGCGCCGAAGCCGTACAATGGCGTACGGCGAGAGCAAGCGAGCGATGATTTATGCCGAAAGTCGCCCGCGAGAAAAAAAGGAGCGCTGAAGCGCTCCCTTTTTCTCACAGATTGATCTTTTTCATCAGCATCGCGACCGGCGACTGGTTGCCGGGGTCACGGACAAAGTCGGGCTGGATGAAGTAGACAACAAGGACGATGACCACGAAGACGATCGCAGCAACGGTCGTCAGACGGGAAAGAAATCTGTCACGCTGGATGCCGTTCTCCTTGCCGTAGAAGGTCTCGGTGCCACCGACGATGGTGCCCGAAAGACCGCCCTTGGTCTTGCCCTGCTGAAGGAGAACTGCGACGATGAGGAACAGCCCCGAGACGATCAGGAGGCCGATAAGAATGTAGGTAAGAATCTGCATGGATGGTTTCCTTTCTTATACAACGCACGGAAATTTCCGCCGATATAGCGATAATTACGGTTTAGTATATCACATTCGAAAAAAAAATGCAAGAGATTTTTCGTTTTTTATTTCATACCTTCAAAAAAACTGACGAAAGAGCGGCACTTGCCACGGCATCGACAACGCGGAGCGAATAGTTGCGTGCAACAGCAAGACGGCGGCCGATCGAGAGGATGAGAGCATACTCGGGCAGAGGGAGGTCGGCAAGGGCCCGCGCATTGACGTGGGAAAGAGCCCCCGTCAGCGCGCAGTAGCGCTCGTAATACTGTGAGGAAAGCACAGCGGCAAGCCCCGAGGCGAAATCAGCCTCCATCTCACCGTCCACCGCCTTGATAACATTCAGCTTGTTGTCGGTCGAGATCATCGCATCGTGCGGAAGCTGCCCCGAGAAGTAGACACCGGCGACAAGGTGGCGTCCGTCCTTTTTGGACGGGACGCGCTTGACGAGCACCATCGTGCGGTTCGGCGCCGCGAGCGAGGGGATCCGCGGGATGAGATAGCCGCACTCACGCCCCTTCGCAGGAAAGTGCATCTGACCGTCGTAGAGCCCTGCCGGATGCAGAAGCGGAACGGCGCCGCCCTCGCGCGTTTTCCGCATACAGTCGCGGTAGCGCGCCTCGATGGTGAGGCCGGTCTTCACGACGAGCCCGAAGTCGGCAAGGCGGCAGGGGAAGGAGTTCATCGCGCGCACCATAGCGACGTCGCTGCGGCTTTTCGCCAACAAAACTTTATATTCAGAAGAAAATACGGCCACAGGGTAGGGGATAGGGGGCAATTCATCGACTTCGCCACCCTTGGCGACGCGGACGGTGACGGCAGGTGGCTCCTCGCCGTAGCGGAGGATCGCCAGCATCGTTTTGTCCGCGCGGTGGCCGCGCTTGCCAAAGTCAAGAGAAAGTGAAGCAAGGGGCGCGCGGGCAAAGAGACGCTCACGGAGAGGCGCGGCCTCAGCACTGTCGGCAAACGAGACGGGAAGGACGGCCGCCATCACACCGTCCTCGGTAAGGCGCGCGGCCGTGGCCTCGGCAAAGAGATAGGCAAGGTCGGTATCGCGCGAGAGAACGCGGCGGCTGTACACCGCGGCGGCGCTCCCCTCCGCCGGGACGCCTGTCGGCGGATGCGTCAGGGCAATATCATACCTCTCCTCGGAGCGGACCGGCTCGGCAAGGCCCCGGGCATTCCCGAAGAAGTCCTCGCTGAGGATTCGCACGGTAAGGCGCACGCCGTAGTCGTGCTTGGCGCGCTTACGGACACGCTCAAGGATATCGACGAGGGTGGGGAGACAGCGCCCGTCGGTCTCATAGGCATCGAGGGTAATGCGGCGGACGTGCCCTGCGCGGCAGAGCGCTTCGATAGCGGCCACGGCAAGGATGCCCGTGCCGGCACCGGCATCGAGCAGGCGCACCTCCTCCCTCTCGGGCAGGGGGAGCGCGGCGGATAGCTCCCGTGCAACAGCCGACGGGGTGAAAAAGCGACCGAGGCGCATTCCCTCAGCGGCGACCGTGCGGCGGATCAGCTTATTCGTATGACGAATGGCAAGAGCAAGCATAGCACCGCCTCCTTTTTTCTTCATTGTACCACACATCGGCGGAATAAATCAAGACGGAGGCCTGCTCTTTTTTTTGCGCGGGTGTTGCACCGTGCGTTTTTTTGTGGTACAATAGAGATGCACATGATAGCACAAGGAGAGGAGAAGTTCCCATGAAGCAGCACCTGCGCATCGTGCATGCCGGCTCGATCCTTCTCGGTGATCCGTACACCGGGCTCCCGCTCGAGAAATGCAAGGAGAGGTATCGCCGCTTTTCGGACGTTCTCGACACCTTTTTCGAGTATCTCCGGGAGGAAGCGATTGATCTCGTGCTTTTCTCGGGAAATCTTTGCGGCCGCTACCTGACGAGCGACGACGCAAAGCTCCTCATCACGCGGCTTTCCTCCTTCCCCGATTGCACCTTCGTCATCTCGCCCGGCGAGAAGGATCCCTTCGATTCGGACTCCCTCTACGCCTCGGGACGCCTGCCGAAGAACGCCTATATCTTCGAGAACGAGATGCTGGACTGCTTCACCTTCCCGTCGCTTGGCGTGCGTGTGTACGGCTGGGCCATCCACGGGCAACGCTCGAACTTTGCGCCCCTTTCTGGAGCGGTGCTCGGCGATCGCTCGATGATCAATCTGATCTCGGGCTGCTGCGAGATCACGCACCGGAACCTCTTTGCCCACGTGACGCTGGAGGACATCGCCGAGAGCTCGGCCGATTACGCTGCCTTTTCCCACGGGGCGGCGACCCCGGTGGCGCGCGTCGGCAATACGCTGTACTGTCACGCCGGATTTCTCGAGGGGCGTTGCTTTGAGGAGACGGGCGAGGGCGGCATTGTCCGAGTGGATATTACGCGGGATACGGAAGGAGAGGAGCGTCGGGTCGACGCGCGCTTTGTACCCCTCTACCATCACCGCTACCGGTCGCTAACGCTCGACGTGACCGGAGCCACCGATATGAGCGATGTCCTCCGCGCAGTGCGCGGTCTCGTTGAGGCGAACGGCCTCGGCCCCGAGACCTCACTCCGCGTTGTTCTTGAGGGAGAGCTTAATCCAACCGTCATGCTCCGCCGCACGACCGACGAGGCACGTGATCTTTCTCTCTATTCGCTCGAGCTGATCGATCACACGCGACCGACCCTTAACGCCGACTATCTCGAAAGGGATATGACGGTGCGCGGCGAGCTGTACCGCACCCTCAAGGAGCGCATCGCCTCGCAAAATCCCCAGGAGAGCTATGCCGTTTCCCAGGCCTTCCGCGCCGGGCTGGCGGCGCTCGAATCGCGCGATATCACGGGCATTTAAGGCGGTCGCCGCATCACCGGATCACACAAAAAAAGGCTTCGCACAGCGCTTTGTGCGAAGCCTTTTTCTTTGTCTTATTTTTTGACCAGAACGCCGTAGTTGTAAACGGTCCCCGGGCCATACATCAGCTCGGTACCGCTATAGATACTGTTCAGCGCGTAGCAAATGCCTTTGTCGCTTACCTCGAGAACCGTGATATACATCACCTCATCACCGCTGACGAGCTTGATGCCGACACCCATCAGATAGGTGTTGAGCTCGGTATCCACGGCCGTCCAGGTCTTCGTGCCTTCGGTGAATTTGAGGCTGTCGCCCTCCTTGGTAACGGTAAGGTCGTTCGCGCCGCTCTTGGTGCTGAAGGCGATGTAGTAGCTGGCGCCTGAGTTGACCGCAGAAAGGCAGGAGGAATAGTTGCCGACCAGGGCGTCAAGCGAGATCACGATGTCCTGCCCTTCACCCGTCACGAGCGAGGCCACGGGAGCAAAGCTCTCTTTATACTCGTTCCTGCGGAGGAGCACCGTATTGACGCTCGAGCCGTGCGGGCCGGTCCAGATCATCAGGCTTTCACCGAAGGGGGACAGAGGACCGTATTTCTTGTAGGTGGTGTCATAGGCCTTCCATTCGATGACCTCGATCTTATCCTCCTCGGTGAAATAGGTCTCGTCCGACCGACGGCCGCCGTCAAACTCGTACGACATATTTCTTTCATCAATGACAACAAGATCACCGAGCGCGCTGTCATCGCGAACACCGAGGGACGAGTTGCTCCTAAGGTCGCGGTAGGCGATGACCTGCCATTCCCCCGTGTAGGCGTACTTGTCCGCACCGCCGCAGGCGGCGAGCGAAAGACAGGTTGCGATCAAAAGAAGCATTGCCAGTAGCTTTTTCATTTCTTTTCTCCTTTAGGTAGTGATAAAAGACATTATGCCCCCCTCCGATGCTTTTGTCAAGTAAATAGCGAGCTTGGCGCTCCTTTTTCCTCGCCTTTTGAAAAGTGTGGCGAAAATTGCAATTGGCTCTTGTTTTTTTCTCCCGCCTCTGTTATACTTATATTTGTTATTACTACTTTGTCATCTCCGCGCGCTTTGAAAGGGGTGTCATTATGAAGAAGATCGGCTTCGATAACGACCTGTATCTTAAGTCGCAATCCGAGCATATCCGTCAGCGGATCGATCAGTTTGGGGGGAAGCTGTACCTCGAATTCGGCGGCAAGCTTTTTGACGACTATCACGCCGCCCGGGTGCTCCCCGGCTTCAAGCCCGACAGTAAGCTGCAGATGCTCCTTCAGCTCCGGAAGGAGGCTGAGATCGTGATCGTCATCAACAGCGGTGACATCGAGAAAAACAAAATGCGCGGCGACCTTGGCATCACCTACGACCTTGATGTTCTTCGCCTTATTGACCTCTTTCACGGTGTCGGGCTCTATGTCGGGAGCGTGGTGCTGACGCGCTATGCGGGGCAGTCGGCCGCCGTGGCCTTTGAGAAGAAGCTCGAGGGGCTCGGCCTGCGCGTCTACCGCCACTACCCCATTGAGGGCTACCCCTCGAATGTTGAGAAGATCGTCAGCGACGAGGGCTACGGAAAGAACGATTACATCGAGACCTCGCGCCGCCTTGTCGTTGTGACTGCCCCCGGTCCCGGCAGCGGTAAGATGGCCGCCTGCCTCTCGCAGCTCTATCACGAGAACAAGCGCGGCGTCAAGGCGGGGTATGCGAAGTTTGAGACCTTTCCGATCTGGAACCTCCCCCTGCGCCATGCCGTGAACGTGGCGTACGAGGCCGCAACCGCCGACCTCAACGACGTCAATATGATCGACCCCTTCCACCTTGAGGCATACGGCACCACCACCGTCAACTATAACCGCGACGTCGAGATCTTCCCCGTGCTCCAGGCGACCTTCCATAAGATCTACGGCTCGTCCCCCTACAAATCGCCCACCGATATGGGGGTGAACATGGTCGGCAACTGCATTGTCGACGATGCGCTTGTGACCGCTGCCGCGCGTCAGGAGGTCATCCGCCGCTACTACGCTGCCCTATGCGGCCAGCGCGAGGGTACGGTCGAGGATTCGACAGTTCTCAAGCTTGAGCTCCTCATGAATCAGGCCGGCATCACGGTAGCCGAACGCCCTGTCATTGCGGCGGCGCTGGCCCGTGCCGAGGAGACCGAGGCCCCTGCCGCTGCGATGGAGCTGCCCGACGGACGCATCATCACCGGCAAGACCACGCCCCTGCTCGGCGCCTCGGCGGCACTGCTCCTCAACGCCCTGAAGGCGCTCGGGCGCATTGCGGACAAGACCCTCCTGATCCCGCCCGAAATCATTGAGCCGCTCCAGGATCTGAAGGTCAACCACCTTGGCAACCACAACCCCCGTCTGCACACCGATGAGATACTCGTTGCGCTCTCGGTCTCTGCGGTAAACAACCCTTGTGCCAAGATGGCATTCGAGGCTATTCCGAAGCTTAAGTATGCCGAGGTCCATTCCACGGTCATCCTCTCGCAGATAGATCTTACCGAGCTTATCAAAAAAG
>JAZNAD010000018.1:0-6437 GCA_045586345.1 Eubacteriales bacterium | reverse complement strand
CAGTCGTGGACGTTCTCCATCCAGTTCATATAAGTCTGGGTAAAGCGCTCGGGCACGAACTTCACTTCGCCGTCCTTGACGGTACGGATGGCCTCTTGCGCGAGCGGCGCCATCTTCACGAACCACTGCGGGCTCGTAATTGGCTCGACAGTCGTGCCGCAGCGGTAGCAGGTACCGACGTTGTGGGAGTAGGGCTCGACGGCAACGAGGAAGCCCTCGGCCTCGAGGTCACGGACGATCGCCTCGCGCGCCGCCTCGCGGTCAAGACCTTGGTATTTGCCGCCCTCGGCGTTGATGGTGGCATCGTCGTTCATCACGCGGATGACGGGCAGATCGTGGCGCTTACCGACCTCAAAGTCGTTCGGGTCGTGCGCCGGGGTGATCTTCACACAGCCGGTACCGAACTCGCGCTCGACGTACTCGTCCGCGATCACGGGGATACGGCGGCCGACGAGGGGGAGGATCAGCATTTTGCCGACAAGGTGGGTATAGCGCTCGTCCTCGGGGTGGACGGCCACGGCGGTATCGCCGAGCAGCGTCTCGGGACGGGTGGTGGCAATGGTAAGGTACTCGTCGCTCCCCTCGACGGGATAGCGGATGTGCCAGAAGTGGCCGGGCTGCTCGGTATATTCAACCTCGGCATCCGAGAGGGCAGTCACGCAATGGGGGCACCAGTTGATGATGCGGTTGCCCTTGTAGATCAGGCCCTTCTCATAGAGGTTGACGAAGACCTCGCGCACCGCGCGCGAGCATCCCTCGTCCATCGTGAAGCGCTCGCGGCTCCAATCGCAGGAGGAGCCGAGCTTCTTCAGCTGGCTGATGATGCGGCCGCCGTACTGCTCCTTCCACGCCCAGACGCGCTCAAGGAACTTCTCGCGGCCGACGTCGTAGCGAGTGAGACCCTCCTTGACACGGAGGTTCTCCTCGACCTTGATCTGCGTGGCGATGCCGGCGTGATCGGTGCCGGGGACCCAGAGCGTGCTGTACCCCTGCATGCGCTTGCGGCGAACGAGGATGTCCTGCAGGGTCTGGTCAAGGGCGTGGCCCATGTGCAGCTGCCCTGTGACGTTCGGCGGCGGAATGACGATGGAGAACTTCTCCTTCTTAGGATCCGGATCGGGGCGGAAGTAGCCGCACTCGCACCAATTTTCATAGATGCGTTCCTCAAAATCCTTCGGGGAATAGGTCTTCGGGAGTTCTTTCCTCATGGTATTTGATATCCTTTCGGCATTAGTAATCGAAAATAAAAACGCGCCCTGAAAACAGGACGCCATAGAGCGCGGTACCACCTGTATTGAAGCCGCAGGGCGGCTCCCACTCATAATCCGTATCGTGGAGAACGGTGGGGTCTACCGCCCAAAGGCCTCTTCCCACAGCTCGGGGGCGACATAGCACCGCACATTGCGCATGCAGACTTGCACCGACCGTCTGCTCTCTTTGGGCGCTCCGCGCGGGTAACTCCCCGTCAACGCTCCTCCATTGTAGCATACGGGTGCGAAATTGTCAAGGGATGTGCGAGAAACTTTCACGCATCCTCCGCCGAGCCCTTGCAAAACGCGCAGCGGTATGCTAAAATATAGAAAGAAAATTACAAGGACGTGTGCTATGAAAGAGATCATACTTTGCAAATTCGGTGAGATCGCCCTGAAGGGCGCCAATCGCTCCTCCTTTGAGGTGGGGCTTGTGCGCGAGCTGCGCCGCCGCGCGTCGCCCTGCGGAAATTTTAAGGTGCACACGACGCAGAGCACCGTGGTGATCGAGCCGCAGGACGATATGGCGGACATCGACGCGATGTACGAGAGCGCCTCGCGCGTTTTTGGCATTGCCGGGATCACGCGCTGTGCCGTCGCAGAGAAGAACATCGAGGCGATTCTCCAAACCGCCGTCGAGTATCTTGCTCCCGTGATGGCAGGGAAGCGGCGCTTCCGTGCCGATGCCAAGCGCTCGGACAAGCAGTTCCCGATGAAGTCCCCGGAGCTTGCTGCCCGTCTTGGCGGTGCGCTTCTTGAGGCCTTTCCCGGCCTCCGCGTCGATCTGCATACCCCCGAGGTGACGGTGTGGGTCGAGGTGCGTGACGAGTATGCCTACATCCACGCCGACCAGGAGCGCGGTGCGGGAGGTATGCCCCTCGGCTCGGCCGGGCGTGGGCTGCTCCTTCTGTCGGGGGGGATCGATTCGCCCGTTGCCGGGTATATGATGGCCAAGCGCGGCCTTGAGATCGAGGCGCTCCACTTCGAGAGCTATCCTTACACGAGTGAGCGCGCCCGCGAGAAGGTCATGACGCTCGCCGAGGAGCTGTGCGCCTATTGCTCGCGCATCCACGTGCATGTCATCTCCCTGACGCACATCCAGGAGGAGCTGCGCGACAAGTGCGAGGAGGACTACTTCACCCTCCTGCTCCGCATCTTCATGATGACTCTGGCCGAACGGTGTGCGACCCAGTACAAGTGCTCGGCGCTCGTGACGGGTGAGAGCCTTTCGCAGGTCGCCAGCCAGACCCTCCCCGCCCTCTGCGTGACCGATGCCGTCGTTTCGATGCCCATCTTCCGTCCCTGCATCGGCATGGACAAGGAGGAGATCGTCGCCATCTCGCGCAGGATCGGCACCTTTGAGACCTCGACGCTTCCGTACGAGGACTGCTGTACCGTCTTCACTCCGCGTCACCCGCGCACAAAGCCGGTGCGCGAGCGTGTGATGGCCGAGCTTCGTAAGGTGGATTTTGAAGGCCTCTGTGAGGAAGCATGGAACAGCATGACCACCGAGACGAAGTACATTTTTGAGGGATATAGGTAAAGTAAGTCTTACAAAAATAACGCTACCGCCGTGCAGTAGCGTTATTTTTGTTATTTCACGGTCTCAAACCACTTGAGGAACTCTCGCGCCAGGATCTGGCTGCCGGCAAGGCTCGGGTGAACGCCGTCATGCAGGAGGACCCCCTCGGGCACGACCCCTTCGGCCTCGTCAAAGAGGGGCTGAGTGACCGACAGGGCCACGGGGTAGTCGCGCGCGATGCGGCGGGCGGCATCGGCGCGCAGGGCCACCTCACGGTGGAAGGTTTCCCACTTTTCGGGGTTCTCGGGATCGACGGTGGCACTGCCCCTGAGAACAAAGGGAGTGAAGAGGAGGATGTGGATATCGGGGAGGGCCTCGTAGATCTCGTCCAGCATCATACGGTAGATGCGCTCAAACTTCTTGGCGTCCACACCGTTTTCGGAATTGATCTCGTGCCAGACGTCGTTGACACCGATGAGGATCGAGAGGTAATCGGGGCGCAGGTTGATAAGATCCGACTTGATGCGCGCGTAAAGATCAACGATGCGGTTGCCGCTGACGCCGCGGTTTTCAAAGCGATATTTACCGGGGTAGTCGAGGGCAAGTTGAGAAGAAACGATAAAGGGATAGCCCGTACCGAGGCGCTGAACGCGGTTCGATGCCATCACGGCAGGGGTACGGTCGCGGCCACAATCGGTGATCGAGTCGCCCTGAAACAGAATGGTTTTCATTACGGTACTCCTTGATGGTTTTTTCTTAATTATAGCATTTGAGTCGGAAAAATGCAAGAAAAAGAAACGGCCTACCCCGGTAGGCCGTTTCTTTTTTGGCTTAGTACATGCCGCCCATGCCGCCGTCCATCGGAGCGGCGGGAGCTGCGGGGGCAGGCTCCTTGATGTCGCAGACAACGCTCTCGGTGGTGAGAACGGTCGCGGCGACCGAGGCGGCGTTCTGCAGGGCAGAGCGGGTGACCTTGGTCGGGTCAACGATGCCGGCCTCGAGCATATCGGTGTACTCTTCCTTATAGGCATCGAAGCCGTACGCGGCCTTGCCCGAGGAGAGGATCTTGTCGATGATAACGCCGCCGTCAAAGCCGGCGTTCTCGGCGATCTGGCGCATCGGCGCCTCGAGGGCCTTCGCCACGAGGCAAACGCCCGTCTTCTCGTCACCCTCGACGGTGTCAAGCAGCTTCTTGACCTCGCCAATGACATTGACGTAGGCCGTGCCGCCGCCGGCAACAATGCCTTCCTCGACCGCTGCCTTGGTGGCGTTCAGCGCGTCCTCGATGCGGAGCTTCTTCTCCTTCATCTCGGTCTCGGTGGCAGCACCGACCTTGATAACGGCAACGCCGCCCGCGAGCTTCGCGAGGCGCTCCTGGAGCTTCTCACGGTCGAAGTCGGAGGGCGTGGTCTCGATTGCGGCGCGGATCTGGGCGACGCGGTTCTTGATCTCCTGGCTGTCGCCGGCGCCATCAACGATGAGGGTGTTCTCCTTGTTGACCTTGATCTGTCTTGCGCGGCCGAGCTGAGCCACGGTGGTCTCCTTGAGGTCGAGGCCGAGCTCGTCGGTGATCACGGTGCCGCCCGTCAGGATAGCGATGTCACGGAGCATCTCCTTGCGTCTGTCACCGAAGCCGGGAGCCTTGACGGCAACGCAGGTGAAGGTGCCGCGGAGCTTGTTGAGCACGAGGGTGGTCAGGGCCTCGCCCTCCACGTCCTCGGCGATGATGAGGAGCTTCTTGCCCGACTGCACGATCTGCTCGAGCACGGGGAGGAGATCCTGAATGTTCGTGATCTTCTTATCGGTGATAAGCACGAGGGCGTCATCAAGAACGGCCTCCATCTTATCGGTATCGGTGACCATATAGGGCGACAGGTACCCACGGTCAAACTGCATACCCTCAACGACCTCGCTGTAGGTTTCGGCGCTCTTCGACTCCTCGACCGTGATGACACCGTCCGAGGTGACCTTCTCCATCGCATCGGCGATCAGGGTACCGATGACCTCGTCACCGGCCGAGATGGTACCGACTCTCGCGATATCCTCGGTGCCGTTGACCTTCTTCGAGATCTTGGCGAGGGCGGCGACAGCGGCATCCACCGCACGGAAGATGCCCTTGCGGAGGACCATCGGGTTGGCACCCGCCGCGATGTTCTTCATACCGTCGCGGATCAGGGTCTGCGCGAGCAGGGTCGCCGTGGTGGTACCGTCACCGGCGGCGTCGTTCGTCTTGGTCGCGACCTCCTTCACGAGGGCAGCGCCCATGTTCTCGGCGGCGTCGGGGAGCTCGATCTCCTTCGCAATGGTCACGCCGTCATTCGTGATGAGGGGAGTGCCGTATTTCTTGTCGAGGACCACATTTCTGCCCTTCGGGCCCATCGTGATCTTGACTGTGTTGGCGAGCTTATCCACGCCGCGGAGCAGGGCGTTTCTCGCCTCAATGCCGTAAAGAATATCCTTTGCCATTGTTTTTACCCTTCTTTCTTATTCTACCTTATTCTACGATCGCCAGGATATCGCTCTGTCTGACGATGCTGTATTCGGTGCCGTCGCACTTCACCTCGGTGCCGGCATACTTGCTCGTGATGACCTTATCGCCGGGCTTAACGAGCATCTTGACCTCGTTCCCGTCCACGATCCCGCCGGGGCCAACGGCCACGACCTCAGCCACCTGGGGCTTCTCCTTCGCGCTTCCGGGGAGGATGATACCACCCTTACTGGTTTCTTCGATCTCTGCCTGTTTGACCACAACACGGTCGGCAAGCGGTTTGATTGTCATAGGATCTACCTCCAAAAACAGATCCCGCCATAGCGGGAGTAATGAATGATATTTAGCACTCAATGACAGCGAGTGCTAAGATCATTTTTTATTCTAATATGCAAAGGAAGAAAAATCAAGGCTTTTTACCATAGTTCACACTTTTTTAACAATTACAGGGAGGTGCTCGATCACTCCCCGAGTGCCTCGCGAAAAACAGCCAGGATCTTTTTCTCCTCGCGTGACACCTTGACCTGCGAAAGGCCGAGGGCGCGGGCGGTCTCCTCCTGCGAATAATCACGGTAATAGCGGAGAAGTATGATCTTCCGCCGAAGGTCGGGAAGACGCGAGAGCACCTCGGCAATAGCCAGGCGGTTGAAGCAGCGCTCGCCCTCCTCGTCGTCGTAGAGCGTGCCCTCGAGGGTGATGCCGTCCTCCTCGCCGTACACCTTGTCGGAGAGATGCGATACCGGCGCGACCGAGGCCAGCGCTGCCGCCGCCTCGGCCGCAGTGACGTCACAGGCGGCCGCCACATCCTCAAGACGTACCTCGCACCCGCCCGTTTCGGCGGCGGGGCGTTCCTTTGCCGCAATCAGACGGGAGACATTGGACAGAGAAATCTGATTGATCTGATACGCCGCCCCCTTGATTTCGCGCACACCGTGCTTGATCGCAGCGATCGCGCAGGCGTCCGCCATGGCCAGCTCATTAAGGCAGGAAAGGCCCAGCGTCACATTTCTGAGCTCGGGTACGTTTTCATAAACCGCAGCGAGGAACTCGCCGAGCTCATCCGGCAGGATGGCGCCGGTGGCGTCGCAGAGGGTGACCGTCTTTGTGCCGGCCCCGATCGCAGCCGCAATCGCCTTATACAGGAATGCACGGTCGCTGCGGGTCGCATCCTCGGCCA
>JAZNAD010000017.1:0-3479 GCA_045586345.1 Eubacteriales bacterium | reverse complement strand
AACCATCTTGACGAGCTTCGGAGCGCCAACGAGAGTGACGTCGTCTTCAGCGTCGGTAGCGTTTGCCCAGTCAGCCGGAACGTCGATCTTGACGAAAGCGGTAGCGCCTGCGTCGATAGCCTTGTGGTTCATGTCGACGATGTCCTGGCCCTTCTTCAGGTAGCTCTTGGTAGCGGCATCCTTCATGTGCTGGATGGCCTCTTCCTGCGGCATGATAGCAGCGAGGGTGAAGAAAGCGGACTGGAGTATGGTGTTGGTGCGCTTGCCCATACCGATCTCGAGAGCGAGGTCGATGGCGTTGATGGTGTAAAGCTGGATGTTGGTGTTGGCGATGTAGCGCTTAGCCTCGGCGTTGAGGTGATGCTCGAGTTCCTCGAGAGTCCACTGGCAGTTGATGAGGAAGACGCCGCCCGGCTTAACGTCGTTGACCATCTTGTAACCCTTGGTGACGTAGGACGGGTTATGGCAGGCAACGAAGTCGGCCTTGTTGATGTAGTACGGGCTCTTTATCGGCTTGTCGCCAAAACGCAGATGCGAAATGGTGATACCGCCGGTCTTCTTCGAGTCGTACTGGAAGTAGGCCTGGATGAACTTGTCGGTGTGGTCACCGATGATCTTGATCGAGTTCTTGTTGGCACCGACAGTACCGTCGCCGCCAAGACCCCAGAACTTGCAGGAGATGGTGCCGGCAGGCGCCGTCGCGGGAGCGACCTTCTCGGGGAGCGAGGTGCCGGTCACGTCGTCAACGATACCGATGGTGAAGCCGTTCTTCGGAGCGGCGGCAGCCAGGTTCTCGTACACGGCAAAGACCGAGGCAGGGGTGGTGTCCTTCGAGCCGAGACCGTAGCGGCCACCCACCACGGCGATATCCGAGCGGCCTTCGCGGGCGAGGGCGGCGATGACATCGAGGTAGAGGGGCTCACCCAGCGAGCCGGGCTCCTTGGTGCGGTCGAGGACAGCGATCTTCTTGGCGGTCGCAGGGATGGCGGCCGCGAGCTTCGCCGACACGAAGGGGCGGTACAGGCGGACCTTGACAAGACCGACCTTCTCGCCGTTCGCATTCATGTAGTCGATGACTTCCTCAATGGTGTCGCAGACCGAGCCCATCGCGACGATCACGCGATCGGCGTCGGGCGCACCGTAGTAGTTGAAGAGCTGGTAATCGGTGCCGAGCTTCGCATTGACCTTGCCCATGTACTCCTCAACGATGGCCGGGAAGGCATCGTAGTAGCGGTTGCAGGCCTCTCTGTGCTGGAAGAAGATGTCACCGTTCTCGGCCGAGCCGCGGAGGACGGGGAACTCGGGGTTGAGAGCACGGGCGCGGAAGGCGGCCACAGCGTCGTAATCGACCATGTCGGCAAGATCGGCGTAATCCCACGCCTCGATCTTCTGGATCTCGTGCGAGGTACGGAAGCCGTCGAAGAAGTTCAGGACCGGAACGCGGCCCTTGATGGTGGCGAGGTGCGCCACGGCGCCGAGGTCCATGATCTCCTGCGCATTGGTCTCGGCCATCATGGCGTAGCCGGTCTGGCGGCAGGCGTAAACGTCGGAATGGTCACCGAAGATGTTCAGGGCGTGGCTGGCAACGCAGCGCGCCGAGACGTGGATGACGCTGGGGAGCAGCTCACCCGCGATCTTATACATGTTCGGGATCATCAGGAGAAGGCCCTGCGAGGCCGTGTAGGTGGTGGTGAGAGCGCCGGCGGCCAGCGAGCCGTGGACAGCACCCGCGGCACCCGCCTCGGACTGCATCTCGGTAACCTTCACGCGATCGCCGAAGATATTGTCGGCAGGCTTGCCGAAAATGTTCTTGTTTGACGCGCTCCAGCTATCGGTGACCTCGGCCATCGGGCTGGAAGGGGTGATGGGGTAGATGGCAGCTACCTCGGTGAACGCATACGATACGTGCGCCGCCGCGGTGTTACCATCCATAGAAATCTTTTTTCTTTCCATGTGACTTTCCTCCGTTTTGCTATATATTTTTTGTTTTTTTAAAAAACGATCCTGTGTCAGGGCCCCTATGGGGCCAAGACCAAAGGTCATTATACCACATAGGGAGACAAAAGTAAATATCTTTCCCTAAATATTTTAGAAAGAAAAATGAGGCGCCCTTGACAAATCCCTCCCCGGCCGATATAATAGGGAGGTAATGAACAATACCAAAGAGGAACCGTTATGCTTGGAGATTCAAAGGTCATCTTTTCCGGCGTCCAGCCGTCGGGGAATCTGACGATCGGGAACTATCTCGGCGCCATCCGCAACTTTGCGGCCTTTTCCGAGGAATACCGCACCTTCTACTGTGTGGTCGATCTGCACGCCATCACCGTCCGCCAGGTCCCGGCCGAGCTGCGCCGCCGCACCTATGAGACCCTCGCGCTCTATATCGCCTGTGGCCTCGATCCCGAAAAAAATACCCTCTTCGTGCAGTCGCACGTGCCCGCCCATTGCGAGCTGTCCTGGATGCTCGGGTGCCACACGATGTTCGGTGAGCTCTCGCGCATGACGCAGTTCAAGGATAAGAGCCAGAAGCATGCCGACAACATCAATGCCGGCCTCTTCACCTACCCGGTCCTGATGGCCTCGGATATCCTTCTGTATCAGACCGACCTTGTGCCCGTCGGTATCGACCAGAAGCAGCACCTTGAGCTTTCTCGCGATATCGCCATCCGCTTCAACCACCTGATGGGCGATACCTTCACAGTGCCGGACGGCTATATCCCCAAGGAGGGCATGAAGATCATGTCGCTCACCGAGCCGACCGCTAAGATGTCGAAGTCCGACCCGAACCCGAACGCCGTTGTCTATATCCTTGACAGTAAGGATGACGTGATGCGCAAGTTCCGCCGTGCCGTGACCGACTCCGGGAGCGAGGTGCGCTACGACGAGGCTCGTCCCGGCATTGCTAACCTGATGTCGATCTACCGTTGCTTCACGGGCAAGGACTTTGCCGAGATCGAGCGCGAGTTTGACGGTCGTGGCTACGGCGATTTCAAAGCCGCCGTCGGTGAAGCCTGTGCCGATGCCCTTGCCCCCGTCCGTGACGAATTTGCGCGCCTTATGGCCGATAAAGCCTACCTTGAGAGCGTTATGAAGTCGGGTGCCGAGACCGCCGCCCGCGCCGCTGCCCGTACGATGAGGAAGGTAAAGCGCAAGCTCGGCTTCACCGACCTTATGGGCTAAAATTGCGCTCTTCCGCAGAAACGAACACAACCATGCTCGGCGTAGGTCACTACGCCTTCGCAGTGTCCGTTTCTACGAAATAGCATCAATTTTACCACCATAAGGAACCTCGTGGGCTAAAACGGCGATAAGCTTCGCGGCCGAGGACGACCATGCTCGGCGTAGGTCACTACGCCTTCTGTAGGGACCGACGCTTGCCCTCCCCGCGGATATGGGACGCTCACAGGTTCGCTATTCCGTCGCTGCGCTCCTTACGAAATGCGCGCTCATTCTCATTCGCTTCATTTCTCCCTATCCTT
>JAZNAD010000016.1:0-3719 GCA_045586345.1 Eubacteriales bacterium | reverse complement strand
TCCGACTTCAGGAATTCCTGCACCGAGCAGTTGTTCGTCAGGTTGCATCGCCCCTTGCCCGTGATGGCGAGCTTGCGCCCCGGACGGTCGTTGGCCTCGAACAGAGTGACACGCGCCCCCTCGGCAAGCGCCGTGACGGCCGCCATCAGACCGGCGGCACCGGCACCGACAATGGCAATGGACTCAGGGCTTGGCATAGACGTCATATTCATCCCAGAGTCGCTCCATGCGCTCAAAGCGCTCCTTGATCCTGTCGCCCTCACGGCGCGAGATCTCGGCAATGATGGCGTTGATAATGCTTAAGGGGGCCGCCAGCGAGTCGGCAAACGCGGCCATATCGCTTTCGGCCGTCAGGAGATAGTCGGCATCGGCGGCGATGGGCGAGGTAGGGGTATCGGTCAAGGAAATGACCTTGGCGCCGCGGTCGTGGGCGTAGCGCACGGCCTTGACGAGCTTTGTGGAATACCGAGGGAAGCTAATGGCGAACAGGACGTCGCCGCGGTCGATGGGCAGCAGCTGCTCAAAGACCTCGCTGGCGCTCGTCGGCTGGAGGGGCTTGACGTTGTCAAAGACAAGGCTGAGATTCATTCCGAGGAAGCCTGCGAGCATCGAGGCCGAGCGCGCACCGAACAGGTAAATGTGGCGCGCCGAAAGGAGAGCGTCTACCGCCGCGTCAAAGGCCGTACGGTCGATATGCTCCATCGTGTATTTGATCCTCTCGATGTCCGAGCCCATCACCTTCTCAATGAGGTCACCGCCGCCGACACGCCGCCCCATCGCATCAATGCGCTGGTTTGGGGTGAGGTGGGCGCGAAGCCGCTCCTTGAGGGCACGCTGAAGATGCGGATATCCCTCAAAGCCGAGCTCGGTGGCAAAGCGGACAACGGTGGATTCCGATACCTCGGCGAGAGCACCGAGAGCCGCCGCTGTTAGATATGCGGCGCGCTCGCAGTCCTCCGTGATGACGGCGGCGATGCGCTTTTGCCCCTTGGACATCTCAGAAAGGCGTGCGTTTATTAGATCTAACACGTCCTGCATAGGGCTTATCCCTCCTTGGCAATTTAAGAAGAGGGAGCGCGCGGTGGCGCGCTCCCCGTCGGATCAGAATTTAGCCTTGGCGATCGCGATGCGGGCAAGGCTTTCGTCGCGTCCCAGCACCTCCATGATCTCGGTGGCACCGCCGGGGGTGACGACCTGGCCGGAAACAGCAATGCGCAGACACCAGAAAATGGCCCCAGCCTTCACGCCCTTGTCTTCGGCTACGGCGGAAAGCGCGGCAAAGAGGGTATCGTTATCCCACGACGTAAGCGCCGTGAGCGCCTCCTCGGCCGCCGAGAGCAGCGGCAGGCAGAGCTCGGGGGTCACTTTGTTCTTCTTGTTCGGGAAGAGTGTGGCATCATAGTCGGGCAAGGCGCAGAAGAAGGCGACCTTCTCGGGAATCTCGGAGAAGACCGAGATGCGGCCAGACAGTAGGGCAAGGAGCTTTTCTCGGTCGATGCTTGCGGGGAGCTCGACCGGCAGATAGGGCATTGCCAGCTCACAGAATCTTGCAAAGGGCAGGCGGCGGATGTATTCGCCGTTGAACCAAAGGAGCTTCTCGTAATCAAAGACCGAGGGCGACTTGCTGACGCCCTCAATGGTAAAGAGCGACTCAAGCTCTGCAAGGGTGAAAAATTCGTTTTCGCTCTCCTTCGGGCACCAGCCGAGCAGGGCGATGTAGTTGAGGATGGCCTCGGGGAGGTAGCCGCTCGCCACGAGGTCCTGGAAGCTGACGGCACCGTGGCGCTTCGAGAGCTTCGATACCGTGCCGTCCTCGCCACGCCCCATCAAGAGGGGAAGGTGTACGTAGTGCGGGCGCGGCCAGCCGAACGCATCGTAGAGAAGGGCGTACTTCGGGGTGGAGGTGAGGTATTCGCTCCCACGCACGACGTGTGTAACGCCCATCAAATGGTCATCCACCACGTGGCAGAAGTTGTAGGTCGGATAGCCGTCCGCCTTCAGAAGGATCTGATCCTGGAGCTCGGCGTTGTCGGTCGAGATCTCTCCGAAAACCTCGTCAATATACGAGGTCACACCCTTGGTGGGCATCTTTTGGCGGATGACGTACGGGATCCCGGCGGCCAGGTTCGCCTTGACCTCCTCGGGGGACAGATCGCGGCAATGACGGTCATAGCCGCCGTTTTCGTCCTCCTCATGAAGGCGCTCAAGGCGCTCCTTCGTGCAAAAGCAGTAATAGGCCGCGCCGCGCTCGACGAGCTCTTTAGCGTACTTCAGGTAGATCTCGCGGCGCTCGCTCTGGATATAGGGGCCGTGCTCGCCGCCGACGATCGGACCCTCGTCATAGCGGAGACCGGTGTCAGCCAGGGTCTTGATGATGACGTCCGAGGCGCCCTCGACCAGGCGCTCGCGGTCGGTGTCCTCGATACGGAGGATAAAGCGGCCGCCGCTGTGGCGGGCGATCAGATAAGAATAGAGTGCCGTACGCAGGTTCCCGATGTGCATATAGCCCGTTGGGCTCGGGGCAAAGCGCGTTACACAGCCTATGGTTTCGTTCACGGTAGTCCTCGCTTTCATTGACGTCCGGAAACCGCAATTTTTCCGTCGCCGATTGACTTTAAAAACAGAATTGACTATAATATATCATAAAGCACGTAAAAAAGCAAGGAGGAGAAGGAAAAATGTTTAGAAGTCTTTTTGCAAGACTCCTCGTCACGATCGCCTTTGTTCTTACCGTCAGCTTCCTGATCCTCTCCGCCATTCTTTCAAATTTTGCGGGGAATTATGAGCTCAGCCGTCGCGAGGAGGACACCGACCGCACGGCGAGCGCCGCCGCCACGCTGACTGAAAACGAGTTCGGACTCCTCTCCGAGATCAGCCTTGCCGACTATATCACGGGAAGGCAGCAGCTTCTCTCGTCGCTGTACCGCGCCTTCCTTTCCAACACTGAGGATACCGTTCTGCTTCTTTGTGATACCGACGGTACGGTGCTTTTTGCGGCAAACGGAACGACTGAGCCGCCCGATTACGGCGGTAAGAAGCTGCTTTACGGTGTATGGGGGGAGGCGCAGAGCGCCGGCCGCTATCTTTCGAGTGAAGCGCTCCTTTTTGACGGCGAGCCCGCGCGCGTAGCCTCGGCATATGCTCTGCACGGGCAGGATGACGCCGTCCTCGGCACCCTCGTTGCCTTTTCTACCGTAGAAGGCGAAGGGGTCCTCACGCGCGTTCTCACGCGTACCATTCTCCTTTCCAGCCTTTGGATCGTTCTCGGCGCCCTCGTCATCCTCTACATCTTCTGTGAGCGTCTAGCAGGGCCTCTGCGCGAGATGAGCACTGTCACCAAGCGGTTTGCCAGGGGGCATTTTGACCGCCGCGTCACCGTCCGTGGGAGCGATGAGATCGCCGAGCTCGGTACCGCCTTCAATCAGATGGCCGACTCTCTCGAGCAGCTGGAGACGATGCGCAACTCCTTTATCTCCAACGTTTCGCACGACCTGCGCACTCCGATGACCACGATCCTTGGCTTTGTCGAAGGGATCACGGGCGGCGCTATCCCCGAGGAAAAGCGCGATTATTATCTCGGCGTGATCGCAGAGGAGGTGCGTCGGCTCTCCCGCCTTGTTACAGAATTGCTCGATCTATCCCGCCTGCAATCAGGGACTCGTAAATTTAACTTCACATCTTTTGATCTTTGCGAGATGGCCCGCCTCATCCTTATTTCA
>JAZNAD010000015.1:0-12516 GCA_045586345.1 Eubacteriales bacterium | reverse complement strand
TCGGTGCAGGAGTTCCTGCAGAACGTAACGAGGAATCACCGTTTTCTGAATTCGGCGGCCGCGCGCTTCTCTCCTGCCGACACGATGGCCTTCTTCGAGGAGCTTGGCGTTCCCCTGAAGACCGAACGCGGAAATCGCGTTTTCCCGGTGTCCGACCGCGCGCAGGACGTTGTGGACGCCCTCTCCGCCGCGGTACGCGGTGCCACCCACGTGCGAGGGCGCGTCGTGAGCATCCGTCCGCTGGAGGGTGGGGGCTTCTCTCTCCTTGCCGCAGGCCGCGAGCACACGGCCGGACGCGTAATCTTGGCAACCGGAGGGCTATCCTACCCAAGGACCGGCTCGGACGGGAGCGGCCACACCATTGCACGGGCGCTCGGGCACACCGTGACTCCCCTCCTTCCCTCGCTCATTCCCTTGACCTCCCCCGACTCCGTGTGCATGCGGATGCAGGGGCTTTCGCTGAAGAACGTGGCCCTCACCATCAAGGATGAGACCGGGCATACCGTCTATACCGATTTTGGAGAAATGCTCTTCACCCACTTCGGAATTTCGGGGCCAATGGTGCTGAGCGCCTCCGCCCATCTGCAAAAGCCATCGCTTGAGGGATATACCGCCATTATCGACCTGAAGCCCGCCCTTGACGAGGCAACGCTCGACGCACGCCTGCTCTCCGAGCTTTCGGCCGGGGCCAACCGCGATCTCTCCAACATCCTCGCAACCCTCCTCCCCTCGAGCATGATTGAGGTGGCCCTGGAGCGAATCGGGATCGACGGGCACCGCAAGGGGAACTCGATCAAAAAAGAGGAGCGCCGACGCATCCTCACCTTCTTAAAGGGCTTCCATATCCCGATCTCGGGGCGGCGGCCGATCGCCGAGGCGATCATCACCTCGGGCGGCGTCGACGTACGCGAGCTCGATCCGGGGACGATGCAGTCCCGCCTTATCCCCGGGCTCTATTTCGCCGGTGAGATCCTGGACGTCGATGCTTACACCGGCGGCTTTAATCTTCAGATCGCATTTTCGACGGCGCGTCTTGCGGCCAAGGCGGCCGCGGCGTCGGGAAAGGACGTATAACCTATGAACATTGCCATTGACGGACCGAGCGGCGCCGGCAAAAGCAGCCTCGCCAAGGCAATCGCCAAGCGCCTCGGGATCATTTACGTGGATACGGGAGCGCTTTACCGCACGATCGGCCTCTACATCAAGGAGCACGGCATCGACCCGCACGATGAGGCCGGTGTTACCGCAGCCCTCCCCTCGATTGATCTTTCTCTCCGCTTCGAGGACGGAGCGCAGAGGATCTACCTCTGCGGCGAGGACGTCGGGGATCGGATCCGCACCCCCGAGATGTCGATGTACGCCTCGGCGGTCTCCGCCATCGGCTCTGTGCGCGCCTTTCTGCTCGACACACAGCGCAAGGTAGCCAGAGAATCCTCTGTCGTCATGGATGGCCGCGATATCGGCACGGTGATCCTGCCGGAGGCCGAATGCAAGATCTTCCTGACCGCGTCCCCCGAAGCACGTGCCAAGCGCCGCACGGTCGAGCTGACCGAAAAGGGAATGAAGGTGACCTACGACGATGTCCTCGCCGATATGGTTAAGCGCGACAGAAACGATTCTACTCGCGCTCTGGCCCCTGCCGTCCCAGCAGAAGACGCCGTTTTTCTTGACAATTCGGAAATGACCCCCGAGGAGACCGTGGCCGCCGCGCTCGAAATCATCAAAAATTCGAAAAAATAAAAAAGCATGGGGGTGAGCCTATGAAAAAATACAAGCAAGGCAAGCGATTTGAACGCGTAATGCACGCGCTGTTTGCTCCGTGCTTCCGCTTTTTCCTGCGTGCGCACCTCACGGGAAAGGAGAACATTCCTGCCGAGGGCGGCTACGTGATCTGCGCCAACCACATTGCCTTTTGGGATCCTATCCTGATCTCCGCTTGCTTTCCAAGACAGCGAATGCCGATGTATCTTTCAAAGGCCGAGCTTTTTAAAATTCCGATCCTCCGCTCGCTTCTGCGCGCCTTTGGCGCCATTCCGCTCGAGCGCCGAGGCAGTGATGTGAAGGCGATCCGCCGCGCGATCGCCGTTGCCAAGGAGGGGGAATTCCTCACGGTCTTTCCTCAGGGAACGAGACAGAAGGGGAAAAATCCGGCCGATACGCCCATCAAATCGGGCATCGGCATGATCGCCTCGCACGCCGGTGTACCTGTCCTGCCGGTGTGCATCCGTATGAAAAAACAGAAATACGCGCTCTTCCGCCGCGTTGACATCATCGTCGGGCAGCCGATCTCGCAGGAGGCGCTGGGTCTTGTGACCGAGGAGCCCGATTACCGCATTGCCGCCGAGCGCGCCTTTCATGAGGTGCTTCGCCTCGGCGGCTTTACGCCGGGCGGCCTTTTACCGGGGGCGAGACAGAAATGAAGATCCTTCTTGCCAAGAACGCCGGCTTTTGTCCCGGCGTTCGCCGCGCTGTCGAGACACTGGAGGGCATCCTTTCGTCTCCCCATCGCCCGTGTCGTATTGTGACGCTCGGCGAGCTGATCCACAACCCGATCTACACCGCCTCTCTCAAGGAACGCGGTGTTGAGATCACCGATGAGGATGGGGCGGCACGTGCCGCCGCCGAATCGGATGTGCGTGGGCGCACCGCCCTTTTTCTCAGGACGCACGGTGTCAGCCGTGCGACCGAGGAGCGTCTCCGTACGCTCGAGGAGATGCACCCCCGCTTTGAGGTACACGACCTTACCTGCCCCTTTGTTAAAAAGGTGCATCATATTGCCGAGGCAGCCAGCGACGCCTTTTTCCTTTTCGGGAAGCAGGGACACCCCGAGGTAGAGGGAACGCTTGACCGCGCCCCCTGTCGCGTCTTGCTTTTTGGATCGGCAGATGACCTTTCCCGACTCACGGCAGACAAAAACACCACAGAAAGCGCCCCGATTGCGGCAGCGCAGACTACGATGGGGCTTGAGGAATGGGAAAAATCAAAAAAAATTCTTAAAAAACTATATACAAACGCAAAAATTTTTGATACAATATGTGGTGTGACTAAAAAACGCCAGGAAGAAACGCGTGCTCTTGCCGCGCAGGCCGACGTTACGATCGTGATCGGCGGCAGGCACAGCTCCAACACGAAGGAGCTCTACGAGATCGCCTCGTCGGTCTGCCGTGACACAAGGCTGATCGAGCATCCCTCGGAGCTTCTTTGCGATTTTAGTGACGGTATTACTGTGGCAATCACCGCGGGTGCTTCCACACCCGACGGTTTAATAATGGAGGTATACAAAGCAATGGACGAAATCAGAACCGAAGATTTTGCCGAACTCTTGGAAGGAACACTGAAAACTTTAAATACAGGAGAAACCGTGACCGGTATCGTGACGAGCATCGCCAAAGACGTTGTTTACGTTGATGTTGGCGTTAAGGCAACGGGTATGGTCGCCCGTGACCAGATCACCGACGATCAGAACGCGAATCTTGCCGATATGTTCAAGATCGGCGACGAGCTTCGTCTCTTCGTCATCCGCGTCAGCGATACGGACGGTATCGTGACCCTGTCGAAGAAGAGAGTTGACCGCGACAAGAGCTGGTTTGACCTCGTCGCCATGAAGGACGAGGGCGGTATCGTTGAGGGTCCTGTCGTTGAATCCAACAAGGGCGGCGTCGTGATCGAGGCGCTGGGCAACCGCGTCTTCGTTCCCGCTTCGCGCACCGGTCTTCCCAAGGATGCCGACTTCTCTACCCTTGTCGGCACCACCCAGCGCGCCCGCATCATCGACATTGACGAGCAGCGCAAGCGTGCCGTCGCCTCAATCCGCAGCGTCATGATCGAGGAGAAGCGTGCTGAGGAGCAGGCCATCTGGGATAAGCTCGAGGTTGGTCAGCGCTACACCGGCGTTGTCAAGAACCTCACCACCTACGGCGCCTTTGTTGATATCGGCGGTGTGGACGGCATGGTACATAACACCGAGCTGTCCTGGAAGCACATCCGCCATCCGAAGGAAGTGGTCGCTGTCGGCCAGGAGCTTTCGGTCTACATCAAGGACCTTGACGCCGAGAAGCGCCGCATCTCGCTCGGCTACAAGTCGGAGGAGAACGATCCTTGGGCTCTCTTCAACCAGCAGTATAAGCTTGGGGATGTTGTCACTGCCAAGGTCGTCAGCATGACCTCCTTCGGTGCCTTTGCCGAGGTGATGGACGGGGTCGACGGTCTTATCCACATCTCGCGCATCTCGCTCGAGAAGATTGCCCGTCCCCAGGATGCCCTTGAGATCGGCCAGGAGGTCACCGTTAAGATCGTCGAGATCGACAACGAGCGCCGCCGTCTCAGCCTCTCGATCCGCGCTCTCCTCGAGGAGGCCAAGCGCGCCGAGGAGCAGGCTGTCCGCGATGCCGAGCGCGCCGAGCGCGACGCCGCCCGTGAGGCTGCAGCCAAGGAGCGTGCCGAGCTGGAGGCCGAAATGGCTCCCTACATCGTTCGCTCGATCGACTGATACAAATGAAAAGGAAGGAACCGATCGGTTCCTTCCTTTTCATTTTCTCTATTCCGGTATCACAGCCCCCGTTATCAATTGTGAATTTTCTAACTTTTGCTTGCAAATATTGGTTGTATATGATATACTAATGTGGTGAAAACAAAATTCTGTTTCGGAGGACACATCAATGCTTCAGTTTCTGCTTGAAAGCGGATCCGGGGAATCCGGGGCTGCCAACACCGGTAGCCCCTGGACCATCATTATTCTTCTGCTCGTTTTCGTCGGCTTCTATTTTCTTATGATCCGTCCCGAGAAGAAGCGCGAAAAGGCGGCGCAGGAAATGCGCGCCGCACTTCAGGTCGGTGATGAGGTCACCACGATCGGCGGCATCATCGGCAAGGTCATCAGCATCAAGGAGGAAACCTTCGTCCTTGAGACCACCAAGGAGCGCACGCACATCCGCTTCCTTGTTTCTGCCATCCGCAGTGTAGACGTCAAGGCCGAGGAGGCCGCCGCCGCAAGACCGCGTGTTACCACGCCTGCCGGCACCAAGCCCGCCCCCAAGAAGGCCGAGAAGCCCGCCATCGAGGCTCCTGCTGTTACGGAACCCACCGTCGAGGAAGTCCTCGTTGAGGAACCCGTCGTTGAGGAACCCGTCGCCGAGATTCCGAGCGCCGAGGGCCCCATTAACACCGAGGCCACACCCGATGAGGTCACCCAAAACAATTAAGTTCTAACAAAAAATCTCCCGTCATATACTTTACCAGTACATACGGGAGGTTTTTTCTATGGAAAAGACAAAAAGCAGTGCCGCACGCCTTGGTGACAGACGGAGCCGCACCTTTCTATCCTCACTTCTTGCGGCACTTCTCTTCTCCTTGCTGTGTGCCGTGGGGCTTCTCCTTTTTACGGCGCTCCTTATTCAGAGAAGCGACGATCCCTCGCGCCTTCTCGCACCTGTCGGCGCCACCCTTGCCGCATTCATTGCCTTCCTTGGCGGGTTCCGTGCAGGACAGCTCCGCCGCACGTCGGGAGCTCTTATGGGGCTTTGCCACGGAATGACGATCACCTTCCTGTGCCTTTTTGTAGCGCTGATCCTCAAGGAGGGAAAGCTCCCTCTCTTCTCTCTTGCGCTGTACGGCAGCATACTCCTTGCATCGACCCTTGGGGGGGTGCTCTCCACACGCCGAAAGACGCGGCGCAGAGTACGTCGCTAACAGAAAAGCCAAGGATGACATCCTTGGCTTTTTGTATAGTTTCTTTTACTTACTTTACCTCTGCCGTGGCACCGAGTGCGCACAATTTGTCTGCGAGTCCCTCATATCCGCGCTCCAAGATATCGGCATCCAGTATCACGGTGGTACCTTTGGCGGCGAGCGCCGCAACGACCTCGGCAGCCCCGGCACGAAGGTCCACGGCGCGGACCTTCGTGCCCTTGAGTGACGACCCGGAGACAGCGACACCTCCCTCCGTCCTCTCAAGCAAGCCCCCCATACGCCGCAATTCATCCACATAACCGAAGCGTTCGGGGAAGACGCGGTCGTCAAGGGTGGAATTGCCCGATGCCTGTGTAGCCAGGGCAGCAAACTGCGGGTGAAGGTCAGTGGGAAAGCCGGGATACGGCTCTGCCGTCAAACTGAAGGGGGCCAGCTCACCCGTGCGACTAACAAAAAGCCCGCCTGCATCCTCCGCGATGCCGATCCCCATAGCGCGCGCAGGGAGAAGTGCCGAGGAAAGGTGCGCAGCTACGGCGTCCTTAAGATAGATCTCGCCGCCCGCAGCACCGACGGCCGCAAGATAGGTCCCTGCCTCGATCATATCAGGCATAATGCGATGTCGCGCCCCGTGCAAATGACGGCCGCCGCGGATCCTTATCTGCTCGCTCCCTGCCCCCTCGATCTCGGCTCCACAGGCCGCAAGGTAGGCGCAAAGGTCGACGACATGCGGCTCACGTGCAGCCACTTCGATCACTGTCTCGCCGTCGGCGGCCGTCGCGGCAAGAATCGCATTGACGGTGGCCCCCACCGAGGGGGTCGGAAAGGAGATGCGTCCGCCGAGCAGCGATTCCGCCTCAGCCGCCATCGCCCCGTGCCCAGCCGTAACGTCGGCACCGAGAGCTGAAAAGGCAAGAACATGCAGATCGAGCGGGCGGGCGCCGATGCGACAGCCTCCGGGAATCGCGGCGCGTGTTTTGCCAAAGCGGGCCAGCTCGGCACCGAGAAGATAGGAGGAGGCGCGGAGCGAGGAGACCGCCCCATCGGGAGATCGGCACGGAAGCACAGGGCGCGTGTCGATAAGGACGGTATGCTCATCCGCGAACACAACAATCGCTCCCATCGCCTTAAGGATCTCAAGCGTCAGGAGCACATCACGGATCTTCGGCAGGTTTTCGATCAAGGAAACATCAGCGGTAAGGACTGTGGCATAGAGGATCGGCAACGCGGCGTTTTTAAAGCCCGAAATCCCGACCTCGCCGCAAAGGCACCCACCACCCTTGATGCAAAGCTTTTTCATTCCTATGCCCTCCGAATATTGTTACTGCGTTATTACAGTATACTCGGAGAAGGGAGGGATGGTGAAAGATCAATGCATACGACGGAACAGCCCGCAAAGCAGAAGCACGGTTTCATCATAGGTGGGGGGATCTAAGTCAAGTGAGGCCTCGGCTCCCCCCTCAGCAAAGCGGTCACCGGCAGTATATTCACGGCGAACGGCGCCCGAGAGACTACCAGAGACCTTCGCCCAGCCATCAGGGGATACGCGTGAAAGAACCGCAAGGACACGGCCGAGCATTCCTGTTGCCCCCGCGTACTGCAGATAGGGGTCACCCGAATCAAGACATGCAAGGAAGGCGATAAGATCGGCCTCGGCCTCCTCAGTATAGCCCGAGGCATGGGCCATCTCATGGGCGAGAGTAAAGGTGCGAGTGGCGCCTTGGCATTCCCTCGCCAGCGTCACCTCACCGAAGGGAAAGGCATATAGCCCAAGAAGATCCATGCGGAGGAACAAGGGGGTCACGGTCACTTTAGGAGCGACTGCGGTATTGGGAAGAAAGCCATAGCGCTCCCCTGCTTGGCAGTAGGCCACACGAAGGCTTTCGCCAAGGGCAGCACCATCGGGTGGAGGCGGTTCCTCCGCCGTCAGTTCGGAAAGCCAAAGGGCGCAGGCACCGAGCTCCTCCGCCGTGGGCGGGGTAAGGTCGAGCGATAGGTGAGTCGCCAAGGACGTTTTATGGTAGCCGACCGAAAAAGTGGAGATATAAAGAAAGAAAAATGCGAGGATCGGCACAAGCAGCCCAAGGAGAGTGCGTCGCATCGTGCCTCGACTGCGCGCCGAACGGAGCGCAAGGGAAAGAAAAAGGAGTGCAAGGAGAGGAAGAAGGAGAAGAAAAAGCTCTGTAACGGAAAATGGGAGCGTAGCATTTATCGCCGAAATAAGGAAACGCAGACGGGCGCCGAGAAGGCTCTCAACGCCATCGGCAAAGCGTGGGGAGCGCTCTACGCCCCATTCAAACGCAAGAAGGAGGGCGCAGGCAAAAAGCAAAACAAAAAAACTCCTGCTTTTTATTCGCATCATACGATCACCTCCCCTTTATTCTTCATTATGCACGAATACACAAAGGAATATAGAAAAAAAGGACCGGGAGTTACCTGCTCCCGGGCCATTTTTTAGACGGTATTTTCGTTAGAGTCGCCGCTTTTCTTCTTTTGTGGCAGATAAAAGAAAACGATCAAGGCCGCAACAAGGACAAGAGATGTGGCAACACCGCCCTCGGGACCGAAGGCGCCACCATTCGTCAGGGTGCGGTTCTCCACAAAGGGAGAAAGCAAGACCGATTGGCCAGGCTCGGTTCCGCTCACCGACATTCCGAACAGTGTCCCCTCGGCAAAATTCCACGCGGCGTGCAGACCGCAGGCGATCCAAATATTCCGAGTGCGCAGGACAAGAAAGCCAAGGAGCGTGCCAAAAAGGAAAATATTAAGTCCGGCAATCAGCGTAAACCCGGGATTTGAAGCATGCATCAGAGAGAAAAAGAGTGCACTGAAGAGCACAGAGGAGAGAGGGCTCGTCGCGTTGCAGAGCGAGGGCATCAGGTAGCCGCGATAGAGGAATTCCTCGGCGCTCCCCTGGATAAGATACCCGGCAAGGTAGAGGGTGATCATACCAACGTTGGCCGTCCCCACTGTTAGGGTCACCGCGCCCGTCGCATACAGGACAAGATACACGCCGCCGAGCATAGCAAGACCGAACAAAAGACCCAGGGCAAAGGAGAGCGGGCTCTTGCGGTCGAGGGTGACTCCCATCGAGGCGATCGGTCGGCGTTCAATAAGACGACAATACAGGAGCGAGACAAGAATGACGGCGGCGGTCGCAAACAGCGAAAGAAGTCGGAATGCATCCTCTGCCATAACGACAGCGCTCGCCTTCTCCATTTCGGTAAGGAGAGCCTCCTGATCTACCGCCGTTCCCGCAAGGAACGAGGGGTCAATGAGGCTCATCATGCGGACGGTGGCATAAAAGGATACGGGGACGTTGACGATCATATCAGCAACCGTCATCACAAGAAAAAAGATAAGCAGCTGTGCCGCCATCCGTGGGCGCAGGCGTGCACTTCTCGCCCCCTCGATAAGGGGATTGTTCTTCAGAAAATCAAGCATAGCACTCTATGACGCCGAGGGGGCGCCCGCCTTCCGTTTTTGGTATAGCCGAAGGAGCAGCGTAGCGGCGAGCCACGTCGCTCCCACGGCGAAGAGATATCCGGAAAAATCAATGAGGACATCGGTTACGGCCGCGCCTCGACCCGTGAAGATCTGCAAAAGCTCGTCACAAATACCGACAGCGAGCCCCAACAAAAGCAAAAGGAGCGTCCGATACGGAGTGTGGCGGCCACGGAAAAACATCTCTGCAAAGAAGCCAAGAGCGGCAAACTCGGTGAAATGAGCAATCTTACGTATAAACCGATCGACAAAGGAGCCGACAGGCGAGGTGGGACCGCCCACGATAGGAACGATGATATTACTGACGGCATCGCTCGTTTCGGCCGAGATCACCGGCGGAACGGTAGATTGTTGCCAGATGAAGCCGACCGTAGCCGCCGCACAAAGCATCCAAATAAACCGCAGGTCTTGTGTTCTCTTCATGATCTCCTCCGTTCTTTACCGATATTTTACCACAGATCTTCTCTACTTTCAATAACCGTCGGATGAATTCACTCCTTTTTTACAAATACATCACAGTTTGTGCGGCCTGCGGACACCTTCATTTTTATCCTCTCTCCTTGACAGACGACCGCTTTTCTGCTATAATTCTCATAGCATCGAGGTGCAGCGCAATTGGTAGCACGCTTGCTTGGGAGCGTTCAGTCAGTTCCTGTCATTTCATTTTCGGGGAGCCAGAAACCCCTTGTAAACACTGGCTTTTTCGATTGTTCCTCTTTTTAAAACTCTCTCAATAAAGTGGTTTGACCACTTGCAAAAATAAAACATTTGTGGTATAATTAAGTACATCGAGGCGTGGCGAAGCTTGGTATCGCGCTCGCTTTGGGAGCGAGAGATTCCGCAGGTTCAAATCCTGTCGCCTCGACCACAGAAATCAAGCCCTCGCGCCTTTCGGAGCGAGGGCTTTTCTTTATTGCTTCTTGAATACGGTCTTCAGGATCGTGCCGATCTTCGGCGGGGTACCGTAAAGGAGAACGCCGACGCGGTAGATCTTGGCAGAGAGCACGCCGATCCCCACGGTGGAGCCAACGAGGACGACGATTGAGACCAAGATCTCATACCACGGCACCGTGCTCATACAGATCCTTGTGAACATCGCCATCGGCGACGTGAAGGGGATGTAGGAGCATATCTGCATGGCGGCGTTGTCCACCGAGCCCGAGCTCATCGAGAACATCACCACAATGAAGGCGATAATAAAGAGGAAGGTGATCGGCATCACCGAGGTGTTGATGTCTTCAAGCTTCGAGGCGGTCGAGCCGATGGCGCCAAACATAAAGGCGTAGATCAGGAAGCCGAGCACAAAGAAAACGATCAAATAGATAAAAAGCTCGATCGGAATATCGAAGATCGAGGAGATGAGGGGATTTTGGAGCGCCGCCTTGTTGGCGTTATAGAGGACGATCGCCGTGCCAAAAACGAGCACGAGCTGGGAGAAGCCCGCAATGCAGGAGGCAAGAACCTTACCGAACATCATGCTGATCGGCTTGGCACTCGTAACGAGGAGCTCCATCGCCCTCGAGCTTTTCTCGGTAGCAACATTCGTAGCGACCATCTGCCCGTAGAGGAGGATGACCATATAAAGGGCAAAGATCATGATATAGGTGTAAAAGAAGTTCTGCATCTGATCCTTGCCGAGGGCTTCGGTAGTCCCCTCGATCTCAACAGCCATGATCTCGAGGACCGCCTCGGGAGGCAGACCGTTCTCCATCATAGCGCTGATGCGGTAGACCTCCTGTAGGACGGTATTGGCGAGTGCCGCATTGGTGTCGTACATCGACAGGTTGTTGACGTAATAGGTGTACGAGGAGGCGCTGTTCATCAGGAAGGCGCACTCGGCATCCCCCGCAACGATCGCGGCCTTCACATCGTCGATGCTCCCCTCGGCGAGCCTGACCTCATACTCGGCAAAGGCGGGCTCAAAATACTGTACCACACGCCCGGCAAGTGCTGCATCCTCGGCGTATATGAGCATTACGGGGCGATTGGTGGGACCTGCGTCTCCCCCATCCCCCGAGCCAAACGCTGCGATCAGGTTGGGGATGAACATGACAATGGCAATGGCAACCACAAGGAAGACCGTAATGCCGACAAATATCTTGTTGCGGAGATATCCCTTCAGCTCAAATTTCAGTATTTTCCCGAATTGCTTCATGGCTTACACCCCTTCCCCGGCGTGCTCAACGAAGATATCATTGAGAGAAGGCTCAAAGACCTTGACCTCGTCAACGTCGTAGCTCTCGACGATCCGCTGCATCATCGCCTGCTTTTCGTCGGCGCTTGCCAGCCGGATGAGGAGCGTACCGTCCTCGCGTACGGTGCAGGCGTCGCCAAGATCGGCCTGTATCGCCTCGGGCCTTGCGGTGCTGACAACGAGACGGTCGCGCGGATACGCCCGCTTGATCTCATGCAGATCACCGCTGACAGCAACCTTACCCTTATTGATAATGGCGATGCTGTCGCAAAACTCCTCAATATAGCTCATCTGATGGCTGGAGAAGAGGACGACCTTCCCCCTCCCGATCTGCTCCTTGACCACGTCCTTCAAGAGCATGGCGTTGACGGGGTCGAGCCCCGAGAAGGGCTCATCAAGGATCACGATCGCGGGATCGTGTGCGAGGGCGGTGATCAGCTGGATCTTCTGCTGGTTGCCCTTTGACAGGGTGTCAAGGCGCTTATTACGGTATTCGGTCATACCGAGGCGGTGGAGCCAGTAGTCGATCGCCTTGACCGCGTCCTTTGCGCCCATCCCCTTCAGCTCGGCGAAATAGACAAGCTGATCAATAATGAGCTTCTTCGGATAAAGGCCGCGCTCCTCAGGGAGATAGCCGATGCCGATCGCATCGTAGTCGATCGGCTTACCATCGATCAGTACTTCTCCGCTATCGGCGGGAAAAACGTTCATAAGAATGCGGATCGACGTGGTCTTCCCAGCGCCGTTCCGACCGAGAAGGCCAAAGGCCCTCCCTCCCTCCGCCGTGAAGGACACCCCCTCAAGGACCCGCTTCTCGCCGAAGGATTTGTCAATGCTTTTAAGTTCAAGTACCATTATTCTACCTCAACGTTGTTGCTTGCTTTCGGTTCTTCCGGTTCCTCTATCTTCTTCAGCGCTTTTCTGAATTGGAAGATGAAAAGCACCGCGGTAAAGCTGACAGCAAGGACATCGGCGATCGGCTCTGCCAAATAAATGCCTCGGGTCGGGTCGTCGGCAAGGTACGGCATGATGTAGATGAGAGGCAACAGGAGGACGAACTTGCGGACCACCGCCACAGTGACCGAGGAGGCCGCCTTCCCGAGCGAAACGAAGGTCATCTGGCAGGCGATCTG
>JAZNAD010000014.1:0-9216 GCA_045586345.1 Eubacteriales bacterium | reverse complement strand
TAGCACGCGGGACACCGTTTGCCAATGGAGGGGAGGGGGGTGGCCGATGGCCGAATGATGTTGCGGCGTTGCCGCAAATGATGTTGACCTATGGTCAAATGATGTGGGCTTTGCCCTATGATATTGCGCGGGGCGCAAATGAAGCCCTCTCCGTCGGCTACGCCGCCACCGCCTCGCTGCGGCTCGGTCACGCTCTGGCTCTGACGGTCCCCCAGACCGTCCTTCACTCCCCTCGCGCCGCTTCGCTACCCAAAGGGGGAGGCTTGGAGGTCACCGCTTCGCTACCCGTAGGGAGAGCCAGTTAGATGGAGGGGAGGCATAGGCGGACGGGGACGGGGCGGAAAGTTTTTCTCCTTAAGTGCTTTACAATTTCGAAAGATTATGATATAATGAACGAAGCCATATTATATACCGCGTGGCGCGCGAGGGCGCGCACGCGCTTCGTTTTATCCCGAAAGGAGTTCTATCCGATGAAGTGCCCCGTGTGCGGAGCGCCTGACAGCCGCGTGCTGGACAGCCGCCCCGTGGAAGAAAACAATAGCATCCGCCGCCGCCGTGAATGCCCCGGCTGTGGCAAGAGATTTACCACCTACGAGGTGGTGGATACGGTACCCCTGACCGTCATCAAGAAGGACGGCTCACGCGAGATCTTCGACCGCCATAAGCTCGAGTCGGGGCTCATCAAGGCCTGCGAGAAGCGCCCGGTGAACGCGACGGCGATTGCTTCGGCGGTCGAGAGTGAGCTTGCCGGCCGCATCACGGGTGAGATCACGACACGTGAGATCGGCGAGGTGGTCATGGAGCACCTGCGCCGCACCGATGCCGTGGCGTACGTTCGCTTTGCCTCGGTCTACCGTGAATTCAAGGACGTCGGCACCTTCCTTAACGAGCTGAGCCGCGTGGTGTCGGAGAACGGCTCGGGGAATGAGTGCGAGGGCCGCAAGGAGGAGAAGGCATGATCCGCAGTATGACAGGCTTCGGCCGTGCCCGACGCGAGATCGACGACCGCGATATCACGGTCGAGATCCGCGCCGTCAACAGCCGGTATTTCGATTGCACCGTCAAGGCGCCGCACGCCTACATCGCCTTTGAGGAGAAAATCAAGTCTTATCTTCAAAAGACGGTGACCACCCGCGGCAAGCTTGACGTTTACGTGACGGTCGTGCGCCGCAAGAACGAGGACATTGAGGTGACGGTCGATGAGGGGCTGGCCCGCGGCTACATCAAGGCGCTTTATACCCTGCGTGACAGCTTTGGGTTGCCTGACGATATCACGGTAATGAAGGTGGCCGAGAACCGCGACCTCTTTGCCACCACCCGTGCCGAGACCGACGCCGAGGCCGAGTGGGCTCGCCTTTTCCCGATCCTTGAGGAGGCAGGGGCCGCCTTCCTCGCCGCCCGCGAGGCCGAGGGGCGCCGCACCGAGGCCGATATCCGCGAAAAGCTCGCGCGTGTGGCCGCCTCGGCCGACCGCGTGGAGGAGCTTTCGGTGGCCGATAAGGCCGCCTACCGCGAAAGGCTCGAGGCGAAGATCCGTCAGCTGATGGGGGATCTGTCGGCTCCCCTGGATGAAGGGCGTCTTTTGACCGAGGTGGCCATCTTTGCCGATCGCATTGCGGTTGACGAGGAGCTCTCGCGCCTGCGCAGCCACTTTGTGGCGTTTGACGAGATCGCGGGGGCTCCCGAGCCGGCCGGCCGCCGCCTTGACTTTTTGATGCAGGAGCTGAACCGCGAGACCAACACGATCGGCAGTAAGGCTCAGAACGCCGAGATCGCGCATCTTGTCGTCGCCATGAAGGGCGAGCTTGAGAAGATCCGCGAGCAGGTGCAGAACGTGGAGTGAGTATGAAATTCATTGACATAGGGCTTGGCAACCTCGCCTCGGTCGCAAGGATCGTGACGGTCGCCTCCCCCGATACCGCGCCCATCAAGCGGCTCCTCCAGGATGCCAAGGACGAGGGGCGTGCCATTGACGTCAGCTGTGGGCAGAAGACCCGTGCGGTGATCGTCACCGACTGCGGCCTTGTTCTCCTCTCGGCGCTTGAGACCGACGAGATCCGTGCTCGCCTTGCGGCCGATGAGGCCGAATAACCAACGAAAACAAAAATCATCATAAAAGGGAGAAAGAACCATGATCAAACCCTCGATCGCAGAACTCACCAAAGGCAACTTTAACCGCTACGAGCTCGTTATCGGCGCTGCCAAGTGCGCCCGCCGCGTGACCGACGAGTATGTCGAGCAGCGCGCCCGTGCCGACCGCATGATCGCCAACCGCGAGACCGAAAAGCCCCTCGCCGCCCTCATCGACAGCGAGTACCGCGACCAGAAGGCAGTCAAGATCGCCATCAACCGCCTGGCGGACGGCCGTTATCAGATGTGCCGTGCCAACGGCGAGGATGCCCCCGTCGCCGAGGCTACCGAAGAGTAAGACCATGCCGAGAACGGTCGTCGGCGTCTATCTCGTCGGCGTGCCGTACATTGCCGACAAGAGGTACGACTATATCCTGCCCGACCACCTTGGCCCATGCGTGCGCGGCTCGATCGTGTCCGTTCCCTTTGGGAGGGGCAACCGTCGCCGCCCCGCAGTCGTTTGCGCGGTGGAGAGCGGAGAGGGTGAGGGACTGAAGGGGATCTTATCGGTCGAGGATGCGCGCTTTGCCCTCACCGACGAGATCTTTTCGCTCGCGCTTTTTTTGCGTGAGCACACCCTTTGCTCCTTCGGAGATGCCGTGCGCGCCCTCGTGCCGCCCGCGCTCCTTTCGGGGGATGCCGCCGCTAAGATCGCCTCGGTCGCACGCTACCGCGCGACCGATCCCGAGGGGCTTTCCACCCTGCTTGCCGCCCAGGGGCGGAGTGGGGTTCGCAGTCCTGTGCATCGCGCCGTTCTCGAGGCGCTCGCCGAGCGTCCGATGCTGACTGCCGAGGAGTGTGCTGCCCTTGGGGCGACCACCCAGCAGCTCGGTGCCATGTGCCGCCACGGCTGGATCGAAGCCGAGCGGTGCGAGATCTATCGCTCGCCCTATCCCGTGACCGAGGAGCGTGACACCTCTTCCATTGCCTTATCAAGGGCGCAGGAGACGGCGTACGCGGCGCTCGAATCGCTGTATCTGCGCGGCCTCCCCGAGGCCGCCCTTCTGTTTGGTGTGACGGGGAGTGGCAAGACCAAGGTCATGATGAAGCTGATGGACCGCGTGATCGCCGAGGGGCGCGGCGTGATTCTGATGGTTCCCGAGATCGCTCTGACACCGCAGACGGTCGGCATCTTCTGCCGCCGCTACGGCAACCGCGTGGCGGTCATCCATTCGTCGCTCTCGGCCGGGGAGCGCTTTGACACCTGGCGCCGCATTGCCGGGGGCGAGGTCGATCTCGTTATTGGCACGCGGAGCGCCGTCTTTGCGCCGCTTGCCGACATCGGGCTTATCCTCATTGACGAGGAGCACGAGCATACCTACAAATCCGACGCTGACCCGAAGTACCACACGAGGGACGTGGCCGCCCACCGCGCGGCGCGCCATAACTCGCTGGTCATTATGGCCTCGGCGACCCCCTCGGTCGAGAGCTTCTACAAGGCCGAGCGCGGTGTTTACACCCTGGTTCCTCTCCGCGAGCGCTTTGGGGGGAATCCTCTCCCGAGCACCGAGATCGTTGACCTGCGGCAGGAGCTGCGCCGCGGCAACACCTCGCCGATCGCTTCGCGCCTTGCCGAGGAGCTCTGTGAGGTCAAGGAGGCCGGGGAGCAGGCCATCCTGTTCCTCAACCGCCGCGGCTACCACGCGGTCCTGCATTGTCGCGGCTGCGGTCACGCCTTCTCCTGCCCGAACTGCTCGGTGGCGCTCACCCACCACGAGGGAAGGGGAGGGGCGCATCTCTTGTGTCACACCTGCGGCTATCGCTCCCCGATCCTGCACCGATGCCCCGACTGCGGAAGCGACAAGATCTCCTTCCTCGGGGCCGGCACGCAGAAGGCCGAGGGGGCGCTTGCGACCATCCGCCCTGACCTTCGCGTGATGCGGATGGATGCCGATACCACCACAACGAAATCGTCCTACGACCGGATGCTTGATGCCTTCCGTGCCGGTGAGGCCGACGTTCTCCTCGGGACGCAGATGGTCACAAAGGGGCACGATTTCCCACGGGTGACGCTCTCGGGTGTGCTCTCGGCCGATATCTCGCTGCACGTTCCCGACTTCCGCGCGGCCGAGCGAACCTTCTCGCTTCTTACGCAGGTCATCGGCCGTGCGGGGCGCGGCGCTGTGCCCGGGCGCGCGGTCATCCAGACCTTCCAGCCCGACAATGAGATCATTGACCTCGCCTGTCGCCAGGATTACGAGGGCTTTTACCGCCGCGAGATCGCGCTCCGGCGTGAGCTGACCTTCCCCCCCTTCTGCAGTATCGCACAGCTCACGCTGACGGGTGAGCGCGAGGATGCCGTCACCGCCGCCGCCGAGCAGTTGGCGAGGGATGCGGCGGCCCTTGCGAGGGAGAGCCTTGGGAGTGAGCCGATCGTGATCTTTGGCCCGTTCCCGGCGCGCACCTTCAAGGTGGAGGGGCGCTTCCGTATGCATGTTTTGGCAAAATGTAAACTAAACCGCACAACAAGAAATTATTTTAGCCGGTTGCTTTGCGAGTGCGCCCCACGGGGGGCGGTCACGCTGGCGGTGGATCTGGATCCGACCGACGTATAAGGCAGCCGTATAGGAGGAAACCATGGCACTTCTGAACATTATCAAGGAGGGCGATCCCCTGCTCCGTAAGGTCAGTCGACCCGTTGAGGAGATCACCCCCCGTATCCATACGCTTCTTGACGATATGATCGAGACCATGCACGCGGCGAACGGCTGTGGCCTTGCGGCGGTGCAGGTCGGCGTTTTGCGTCGCGTGGTCGTCATTGAGGACGAGGAGGGAACCATCTACGAGCTCATTAACCCCCGCATCGTTGCGCGCGCAGGCACGCAGGAGGAATGCGAGGGCTGCCTGTCGCTCCCCGGTACATGGGGCATCACACGCCGCCCGAGGGCGGTGACCGTGCGCGCCCTGGACCGCCACGGGAATGAGGCGGAGTACAGTGGGAGGGATCTCCTTGCCCGCGCCTTCTGCCACGAGCTCGATCATCTCGACGGCGGTCTTTTCACCGATGTGATGATCCGCCGCCTCGGGAAGGATGAGGTCGAGGTGGAATGAGGATACTTTTCATGGGAACGCCCGAGATCGCAGCACGTTGCCTTGGAACACTCCTTGAATCGCATCACGAGGTAGCGGCGGTTGTCTCACAGCCCGACCGTCCGACCGGGCGCCACTATACCCTGACGCCGCCCCCCGTGAAGGTGGAGGCCGAGGCGCGGGGAATTCCCGTCTATCAGCCCGAGACCCTCAGGGACGGCGCGCTCCTGCCCCTCCTCGAGGAGATCCGCCCCGAGGCGGTGGTCGTGGTGGCGTACGGCAGGATCCTGCCGCGCTATCTTCTCGACTATCCGCGCTACGGATGCCTGAATCTGCACGTTTCTCTCCTGCCGCGCTATCGCGGCGCGGCGCCGATGCAGCGCGCGATCATGGCGGGCGAGCGCGAGACCGGTGTCACCGTGATGTATATGGCCGAGGGGCTGGATACCGGTGACATTCTTTCGACCCATCGCTTCCCGATCGGACCCCGCGATGACTTCGGCACGGTGCATGACCGCTCGGCCGAGATCGGCGGACCTGCGCTCGTCGCGGCACTCGATGCTCTTGAGGCCGGGACGGCTCCGCGCATTCCCCAGGACGGAGAGGGCGCTTCCTATGCCGCAAAGATCGAGAAGGCCGATACCTTCCTTGATTTTTCCGAAACGACCGAGGCGATCCTCGCTAAGATCCGCGGCCTTTCGCCGATCCCCCTTGCCGCCGTGCGCCGCGAGGGAGGGAAGACTATGAAGGTGGTCGTCGCCGCTCCCGGTGAGGGGGCCGATGCCTACGGCGTCTACGCCGAGAAGCGTCCGACGGGCGCTCGCCCCGGGACCGTGCTCGCACTCTCCGACCGGGGAGAGGGGGGGATCACCGTTGCGACGGGGGACGGCGCGCTCGTGCTGCTCCGTGTCAAGCCCGAGGGCAAGGGCGTTATGAATGCCGCCGATCTCATCCGCGGACGTGGAATCCGTGAGGGCGAGATCTTAGGCTGATGAAAATGATGAGAAAGGAAAACCGATATGTTTCTTGATCTTTATTACATCATCATTGTACTCCCCTTCGTCTTGCTTGCTCTTTTTGCTTCGCTTCACGTAAAATCGACCTACGCGCGGTATGAACGGCTGGATATTGCCAACGGCATCAGCGGTGCCGAGGCCGCCCGCCGCGTTCTGGATGCCCACGGCCTAACCCATGTTCGCGTTGAGCGCACCGAGGGGCATCTCACCGATCACTACGATCCGAGGACCGACGTCGTGTATCTCTCGGGGGCGGTATACAGCGGCCGGAATGCCGCCGCCTGCGGCGTGGCCGCGCACGAGGCAGGGCACGCCGTTCAGCACGCCGAGGAGTATGCCCCGGCCAAGCTCCGCATGGCACTCGTGCCGGTCACCAATATCGGCTCGTCGGTCGGGCTCTGGATGATCATGCTCGGCGTGATCCTCATCTTCCTCTCTGAGGTTTTTGTGTATCTTGCCTATGTTGGGGTAGTGCTCTTTTCGCTGACAGCACTTTTTCAGCTGGTGACGCTTCCCGTCGAATTTAACGCCTCGCGCCGTGCGATGGCGGCCCTGGCCGACTCGGGCTCCTTTACCCCCGAGGAGGAGCGAGGGGCGCGGCGCGTTCTGACGGCGGCCGCCCTCACCTACGTTGCGGCGCTTGCCGTCTCGCTGGCGCAGATTTTGCGCCTGCTCCTTATCGTGGCCAACGCCTCGGGCCGTCGCCGTGACTGACGTCGCCCGTCGCTCGGCGCTCGCTTTGCTCCTTCGGATGGAGGAGCGCGACGGCTACGCCAATCTTGTGGTGGACGACGGGCGTTTTGCGTCGCTTGCTCTGCGCGACCGCGCCTTCCTGACCGCCCTCTTTTACGGAACGGTCGAGCGGCGTCTGCGCCTTGATTATGCCATTGGCGTCCTCGCGGCACGGAGCGTCGATTCACTCGCACCGCACACACGGGCCGCCCTTCGCCTTGGGCTGTATCAGCTCCTGTATATGCCGAGCATCCCGCCCCACGCGGCGGTGGGAGAGACGGTCGCCCTCGGAAAGACCGCCGAGGAGCGTGGCTTTCTGAATGCCGTCCTTCGCGCGGCGGCCGAGCGCCCTGCGGAGACACTGTTGCCCGACCCTCGGCGCGACTGTTTGCGGTATCTCTCGGTGCGCGAGTCGATCCCACTCCCGACTGTTAAATATTTTGCACGGCGATTGGGTGAGACCGAGACCGAGCGGCTGCTTATCGCCTTTAATCAAAGGCCCCCGCTTTCTCTGCGTGTCAATACGCTGAGGACGACGCGGGAGAACCTTCTCCTTCGCCTTCATGAGGCGGGGCTTGACGCTACCGCCGACCCGATCGCGCCCTTCGGCATCCGTGTGCAAGGGGCGCCGCCCGTCGCCGGCCTTCCCGGCTTTGACGAAGGTGACTTCTTTGTGCAGGATACCGCCTCTCAGCTGACGACCGAGCTGCTTGCCCCGAGAACCGGCGAGACCGTGCTTGATCTTTGCGCTTGCCCCGGGGGCAAGTCCTTCGGCGCCGCAATCGCGATGGGCGACAGCGGGCGCGTCATTGCGCGCGACCTGCACAAGAGCAAGCTCCCTCTTATTGAGGAGGGCGCACGCCGTCTCGGTCTTTCCTCGGTTATGGCCGAGGAGCACGATGCGACGCTCCCCGATGCTGCCCTTTGCGGGGCGGTCGACCGCGTGATCGCGGACGTCCCTTGCTCGGGGCTTGGCGTCATCGCCAAGAAGCCTGATCTGCGCTACCGTCAGCTTTCCTCGGTCGCGGAGCTTGCGTCGCTGTCGGAGCGTATTCTTGAGGCCGCGGCTGCGGCTGTCCGTCCCGGTGGGACGCTGGTGTTTTCGACTTGCACGCTGACTGATGAGGAAAATCGTGAGGCGGCTGATGCCTTCCTCGCAAGGCATCCCGACTTTGTGCCCGAGGAGTTCGCCTTCCCGGGGCTCATCTCGGAGGGCGGTATGCTGACTCTTTGGCCGCATAGGACCGGCACTGACGGATTTTTTATGGCTAAACTCAGGAGAACATAACATGAAGGACCTTCTCTCGCTCCTCCCCGAGGAGCTTGCCGATATCATGCAAGCGTGGGGAGAGCCCGCCTTCCGTGCGAAGCAGATCTTTGCTCATGCGGCGGCGGGAACGCATCCCCTTGAGATGACCACCCTGCCGAAGCCACTGCGCGAGCGTCTGCTTTCCGAGCTCGGCTGGTATCTGCCGACGCTTGTCGATATGCGCGTGTCGGCGAAGGATGGCACGGTGAAGTACCTCTTCCGTCTTCATGACGGCGAATGCATCGAAAGCGTTCTGATGAGGTACCGCCACGGTAACTCGCTCTGCGTTTCGAGCCAGGTCGGCTGTCGCATGGGCTGCCGCTTCTGCGCCTCGACCATCGGGGGCCGTGTGCGCGACCTCCTCCCCTCCGAGATTCTCGGTCAGGTGATCGCTGCCGGGCTTGAAAGCGGCGAGCGCGTCTCGAGCATCGTGATGATGGGGATAGGCGAGCCCCTCGATAACTTCGATAACGTTGAGCGCTTTCTGCGCCTTGTCAACCATAAGGACGGGCTGAATATCGGCTACCGTCACATTTCGCTTTCGACCTGCGGCATTTGCGATAAGATCCGTGCGCTTGCCGAGGAAAATCTGCCGATCACGCTGTCGATCTCCCTTCACGCGCCCGACGATGAGACGCGCTCGGAGATCATGCCGATCAACAAAAAATACGGCGTCGACACGCTTCTTCAGACCTGCCGTGACTATTACAGGAAAACAAACCGTCGTATTTCATTCGAATACACGCTGATTGCGGGCAAAAACGATTCGGAGGAGAACGCGCGGCGGCTCGCAAAAAAATTAAACCGTGCCCTTCGCACGCGCGAAGAGACAATGCCGATCCACGTAAATCTCATCCCCGTCAACGAGGTCGAGGAGACCGAATTCGTGCGTTCGGGCAAAAGGGCGATCGCACGATTTGCCGCAGTACTTGAAGAAAACGGGATCCGCGCGACCGTTCGTCGCAAGCTCGGCGCCGACATCAACGCCTCCTGCGGTCA
>JAZNAD010000013.1:0-4936 GCA_045586345.1 Eubacteriales bacterium | reverse complement strand
GAAAGGAGTGCCCCCGCCGCCTTTTCCCGCGTCGGGAAGCGACGGCTTGCAAAGTAGAAGGGAAGCAGGAAAAGGGTAACGATGCCGCAATACAGACAGGGCAGCCCCTCGGGGCGCACGGTGTCGTAGGAGCCGAAAAGGAACTTCGTCAGAATGTCGAAAAAATCGACCTTGGAGACGAATTCATAGGTAGGGTCGGTAAAGGTATTCTTGCCGAAGGAGAGCGCGTAGACCGCCGGGATCAGAATGGCCGTCGAGATCGCACCCGCGATCAGCGAAAAGGAGGCAAAGCGCCCGCCGGCACGCAAAAAGACCAGCCGCCGCCCTTCGGGATTTTTTTCCTCCTTTGACAGCGCGAGATGCACGTAGAAGAAGTAGAGCACCGCAAAGAGGCAGGTCATATACCCGATGTAGAAATTCGAGACGATGGCAAGCACAAGGGTGACGGTGTAGAGCTTATACCTCCCGTGACATACCAGCGCACGGATCCCGAGTGCGAGCAGTGGCAGAAGGATCACGTTGTCGGTCCACATCGTGTTGTGCTGCATCACAACGCCATAGGCCGTCAGAGAATACACTGCCGAAAACAGAACGGTAGCCCCCGGGGAAAGCGAGGCGGTCTTACGCAGGTAATAGCCAAAGGAGAGACCGGACAGCCCTTGCTTGATGAGGAGCATCAAAAGCAGCGCCTCAAGGATCGCGTCACTTGGGAAAAGCGCCACAAGATAGGAGAGCGGCGACGCCAGATAATAGGCGTAGATCCCAAGGAATTCGCCGCCGAGCGACCGGCTGAAGGAATACAGCAGGGAGGCGTCCCCCCATACAAAGTCACGGAGGGCCTCGAAAAAGTAGACGTACTGTCCGTTGAGGTCGAGGACGAGGACAGAGCCCTTACCGAAGGGAAAGACCCCGATGACGGCATAGATCAGCGCCATCAGAGCGAAGGGGAGGAGAAAGCAGAAAAGAAGGTACGAGCCATCGGTGGTCCGGTACCAGTCTCGACTCCGTCGGATCGCCTTGAGGCACAAAGCCTTCGTTCCTCGGAAAAAGCCGCCAAGACATTCGCGGAAGGTGGAGTGTTGGCTCATTTGCGCCGCTTCCCAGAGCCCTTGTGCGTCGGCTTTTTGCCCGAGATCCTCTTGGCGTCGACGGGCGCTGTGGCTTCGGCCTGCGGCTCGGCCTCGGCGGAAGGACGCTCCTTCGGCTCGGGGAGGAAGAAGGCCAGCGCCTGTGCCGCGCGGTTGTCCTTCCTGAGGACAAGCGTTCCCCTGTCGCGGAGAACGATCAGCGAGATGATCGCAGCAAGGAGGAGCATACCGCCGATCGAGGTCAGGAGAGCCACCGTATAGATCGTCGGACGATAGCGGAGGTCGATCTTGTAGGTCCCGGCCTCCGGAAGGTCAAAGGCAAGGAGCGCATTGGCCGTGCAATAGCCCTCGACCGCTTTGCCGTCAACACGGATACGCCACCCCTCGTCATAGGGGATGGTCGTTTGCACCGAGGTAAAGCCATCGGTAGCCGTGATGCTTCCGGCAAGATGGTCATCATCCCCACGGGTAAGCGTAATACCGCCTGCCCCGAGGACACCGGCCGCCTGGGCAAGATCGGACTCGTCAATCGTATAGAAATAAGGTGTATTCTCGTAGATATACGCCTTTCCCGAGGCCTCGGCCGAAAGCTCGACGGTCACGGTCTCACCCGGCTCAAAAGCGCCAAGAGAAACGATGGGAGCAATGTTACCGCCCTGCGGATAAAGGACGGTATTCCGGTAATGCTCTCCGTTCAGATACAGCTTAAGCTCCTGGGGATATTTGGTGGGGAAGTAGCAGTAAATGAAGGAGCCGTCCGCAGGCGCCTGCAGAGTAAAGACGATGCGCGCCGCAGTGCTTTCGGTGCTGCAGGTGAAATGCATATGGCTTTGGATCGACATCTGGCGGTCCATGCCGCCCTTGACGCTCACGGTGGCAGGGATCGGGTCGTAGACCGTGAGCGTGTCATCTCCGGTAAGAAGCGCATAGACCGAATTCAGGCGAAGGAAGGGGGACCAAAGGGCAGTATCCCATCCGTCGTTCAGGATCCATTGGCTGGTCGCCGTATCGTAGGTATAGTCGTCGGGGTAAGAGGGAAGTGCAAAAGAAAGATTCTTAAGACCCTTGGAGGTAAAGGCGATGGGCAGTGCATAGGGGTTTTTGTAGGTCACGGTAGCGGTGTCACCCTCGCCGTCGCGGTGGTATTCCTCGTAGATCGGGTCAACTGTCTCATCTGCCTTCGCGATCCAATACTTGACGCCGAGGAGCGAGTTCGTCGCCACCGTTGAGCCGGTGGCCTCGGTCCAGTGCGAGTTGGCCTTCATGCCAAGGTCGTGCTGGAGCTTCACCACCGAGGCATTGAGCGTTGAGGTCGAGGAGGCTAGCCCACGGTAGCCGAGTACAAAGGAGTCGCACACCGTCCGCTGGAAGGTCTTGTCCATGCGGTAAAAGGGCGAGAGATCGGTTTCCTTGATATAATCAATAGGCTCATCGTAAACGTCGTAAAAGCCGTGATAGGAGTCGTAGCTCGAGAACACCACGTCCTCGTGCTGGCGAGTCATATAGAAGATACTGGAGAGAAGTGTCTCAAGCGAGATCACCCCGACGATCAACATCGCAATGGTCTCAAACCGCGGTGCGGACTCGTCGTGCCCCCCGAGAAGGAGCAAAAGAAAGGTGTAGACCAGGGCGCACGCAAGCGTCAGCCAAAGACCGGCCAGATCGTCAAAGTATTCCTTCGTTTCGCCATTCGCCGTGTAGGTCAGACCGAGCTTCTGGAAAAGGATCGCCAAAAAGATGATGACCCCACCCGAAGCAAGGATCGCCGAGGGCGGAATGCTGCGCAGGGCCGTGAGCGCCCTTGCCGCCAGCAGAAGAACCGTGAAGATAAAGACGAAGCTGTAACGGTAATTCAGCCAGTTCGGAGCCTGTCCGCCGTGCCAGAGAATGTCGATCGGATTGATATACATTGAGGCAAAGAGCAGGAAAAGCAGGATTCCCGAGGCGATCTTCTCACGCACCGGGATTTTTCCCGCCACAAAATACAGAGGGAGAAGAAGAAGCGCCGCGACGCCGGAATAGACCCAGGGAAGTCCCTCGGGGCGCACGGTGTCGTAGGCTCCCGGGAACATCTTGGCCAGAAAGTCTATGAGGTCGAATTTTGCCTTAAAGGAGAAATCCGCCGTCGAAAAATCGGTTTTACCGAAGGTCAGCGAATAGTAAGCGGGGAGAATGAGCAGGGCGGCGATCGCCACACCGATCAGGGTATATACGCCAACGCGCAGAATAGACGCAAGGAAGTGGCGGCGCTCACCGCGAGGATTGATCTCCTCGGCGCTGTGGGCGAACATGAAGTAGAAGAAATAGAGCGCCGTAAAAATGCACATCATGTACCCGATGTAATAGTTGGCAAGAAGCGTCACCGCCAGCGTCACCGTGTAAAGGATGGGCTTTTTATATTTGATAAGGCGTTCAAGACCCAGCATAAGGAGAGGCAGGAGCATCAGGGCGTCGATCCACATGGTGTTGTGCTGCATGACCACCACATAGGAGGAAATGGCGTAGAGCACCGAGAGGGCGACGGTCAGGGTCTTCGGGGGACGGCGCGAATAATGTAGGAAGGCACCGAAATTCAGCCCGGCCAGCCCACTCTTGAGGGCGAACATCAGAAGGAGTGCCTCAAGGATGTTTTTTTCGGGGAAGATCGCCACAAGCCACGAGAGGGGTGAGGCAAGATAATAGGCGTAAATGCCTAAAAATTCACCGCCGAGTGAGCGACTGAAGGAGTAGAGAAGGCTCCCGTCTCCGTGAAGGATGGCGCGCAGGCCGGCAAAGAACTGTACGTACTGCCCGTTGAGGTCAAGGATCAGCACTGAGTTTTGGCCGAAGGGGTAGACGTCGATGGCGACGTAGACAAGGAGCATAATGGAGAAGGAGAGGAAAAAGCTCCAGATGAGAAAGACGCCGTCGTACTTTGCAAGTGCGGCGTCCATCCGGTCAAAAAGCCCCGGCTTTTTCGGGGTGGCTCCCTCCTTGTCCTCCTCTTTCTTCTTTCTCTCGAAAACCGAGCCGATCTTGGAGAAAAAGGCAGCCAGAGAGTCCTCTATCTTGGTAAGAAAATCGCGCATGGCGGCGTCCTTTCATCAGAATTTACAAATTTACACATTAGTATACCATAATTATGATGTAAAAGTAAAGATTTTAATATCTTTTTTTGTAAACTCGCAAAAAGATTTTGACATTCCGCAAAAAAATGTTATAATAGTGTAATGAATGTTATAATGGGAGGAGTTTGCTGTGCGGATATTGGGGATCGACCCCGGTCTTGCGATCGTTGGCTGGGGTGTTGTCGAAAAACGCGGCTTTCACTGCATCCCCGTGGCGTGCGGTGCGATACGCACTCCGGCGCACACCAAGGTCGAGGATCGTCTCCTCTCGATCTATCGCGATATGAACACCCTCATTGAGAAGTATCGCCCCGATGAGATGGCGGTGGAGGAGCTGTTCTTCACCAATAACATCACCACAGGCATCGCGGTGGCTGAGGCGCGCGGCGTGATCCTCACGGTAGCGGCCGCACATTCCCTGCCGATCAGCGAATATACCCCTCCGCAGGTCAAGCAGTCCGTGGTCGGATACGGTAAGGCGGACAAGCGCCAGGTCATTGAGATGGTGACGGCGCTTCTGAAGCTTCCTGCCCCGCCAAAGCCGGACGATACGGCGGACGCCTTGGCGGTCGCCTATTGCCACGCCCAATGCCTTGGCTCGCGGATCGCCCCCTATTTTAATAAGTAAAAGTGAGTAAAGACTATGTGGATCAGTGATCAGTGGAAGGATTATGAACTGCTCGACACCTCGGACGGTGAGCGTCTCGAGCGTTGGGGAAGGTATATCCTCGTTCGCCCCGA
>JAZNAD010000012.1:0-32356 GCA_045586345.1 Eubacteriales bacterium | reverse complement strand
GGAAGAGGGACACCTGAATTTTATCAAAGAGAGACATCTCTCCAATGGTCAAGGGGTTTGAATATTCAAAAATGAAAATGAGGAGCGCACCGACAAGGATAAGTCCTGCTGTGACCGTAATGGCAATCTTTGAGTGCAAGGTCAGATGCCTGAATATCTTGCGGTTCTTTGGCGAACGGCTCTTGATCACACGAAGCACGTCCCACCATACGATATATCCAAGACCGCCGAGAATGATGAGCGCCGAGGTGACGATATTGATCAAGGGATTGGTGGCGTAATTGCAAAGGCTGTTTTCCGCGATAATGTCAATGCCAGCATTACAGAAAGCGGAAACCGAATTGAACACCGATATCCAGATGCCCTTTGCACCAAACTCGGGGATAAAGACGAACATATAAAGAACAGCACCTATCCCTTCCATGATCAGTGTACCGAACAGCACGTTCTTAACGAATTTTGCAAGCCCCGACATGGTATTGAGATTAAATGCGTCCTGAATGAGCAACCGATCGCCAATGCCCATTTTTCTGTTGAGAAGAAGCATCAGTCCCGACATAATAGTGATGATACCAAGACCGCCGATCTGTATGAGAAGCAGAATGACGATCTGCCCCAACACGCTCCATGTGGATACCGTGGTAAGCGTAACGAGTCCCGTCACGCATGTGGATGTGGTTGCCGTAAAGAGCGCATCAAGATACGGCACGGCTTCTCCGCTTGCAGAGCTAATCGGTAATGCTAAAAGTCCGCTTCCTACGAGAATAGTCACGAGGAAGCTGAGCAATATGATCTGCGTGGTTGAGAGCGCGAATTTCTTTTTTCTAACCATAAGATTTTCCTAAAAAAAGCATAAAGGAACCAACGTCCTCTGCAGTCAGCTGGTTCCTTTTATAATTATTTATTTTGATAATTATATCATATTTTTCTCTTTCTGTCAACACTTTTTATGGAAACTATCATGAAAGTAATATTTCACTATGTATGTTAAAATAATGATAACGACTATCGAGGAGGTAATTTCATGAGCGATGCTGCATTACAAAGCAATAGATAACGCAGAGGCTTCCATCAATATGGAAGGGATGCACATTTCAGCATCTTGCTAAAAACTTTGCGAAAAGCTTTTGAGAAACGAAATTACCTTTGAGGAATACTTAAGTCAAATTTTATCGGATGAAGATAGTGACTGTTCAGAAAAAGGTAGTTAATTCGGCTTGACCATCTATGGCTTCGGACTACGTGGAAACAGTGCTGACAAGAGCACCCGAAAACATTGATTTCGGACTAAAAAGCACCGAAAAGTCGCAAAAATCACTTAAAAATCAAGTGTGCAACTCTTCGGGAGCAAGGGTGAGCCGAAAGTAAAAGGCCACAGTGTGGCGTTTTACTTCGGCGAAGTCCTCGACGCAAGGAGTTGAAGGCGCAATCTGTGATTGCAACGCGCAACGACTATGCGGCAGGACAGGGGAGCAAGTACCCCTTTCCACTAAAGCCCAAAAAATTCGCGCCCTCGCTCCGACCACAAAAAAGAGAGTGCATTTGCACTCTCTTTTTTTGTGCTTTTTGCTTATTCCTCGGCATTCTTGCGCTCCATATAGCGGGAGAAGCACCGCGCACCGTAGAGAATGGCAACGACGCCGGCGGTGATCAGGAGGATAAAGCCGATCCAGTGCCAGGGGGTCGTGAACTTATCAAAGGGAATGGCCGAAAGGCCAAAGGTGATGGTCGCGATACCGATGCCGCGCGCCACGACGATCGAGGGGATGAACCAGGTAAGCTTCATCTTGACGGTGCCGGCGACCATCGTGAGTGCCTCGTCGGGGAAAAATGGGAAGAGCATCATAAAGGGGAAGAAGAAGGTGCCCTTGTTGCGGAGAAGCCCGAGGGCGTGCTCGCAATCCTCTTCACCAAGGAGCTTGACGCACAGGGGATACCCGCCGAAGCGACCGATGAGGTACATCGAGGTCGAGGCGACGAGCACGCTCACAAAGCAGAGAAGGAAGGACTGCCACGCGATCGGATAGAGGACGGTCTGCGAAAGCAGGATAAACGCCATCGAGACACCGGGGATCACGCAGAGCAGCATACTAAGGACGATCTGCAGAAGGATAAAGAAGATCCAGCCGTACCACTCGCCCTTGAAGGTGAGGAACAGCTCCTCGTTGAAGAGCATATCGCCCCCCTCGAAGGTGATGATGCCAAAGGCGGCAAGGATCGCGGCGGTAACAGCCGAGACCGCAATCACGCCGAGAAGGATCACCGAGAAGGTGACGACGGTCTTTTTGTTCTTCCTTACGGTGTCGGCGAGCTTAGAGAAAAATCGTTTCATAAGTCCTCACAAAGGGCAGCCGCCTACGGCGAAGGCTTCGCCGGCGGCTCGGTCTTGAATTTACAAAAATGGTAGTAGGTGGCCATCACGGCACAGCAGAGTGCCCAGCCGGCCGGATACCCGAAGGCCAAGGACAGAAGGTCGTTCGATATGAAATTCGAGACGACATAGAGATAGAGCTGGCGGAAGCCGACAAAGGACGATAGCATAATGACCATCGGTGCTGTCGAGTTTCCGGCGCCGCGAAGCCCCGAGGCGAACACCTGATTGAGGCAGGTGAAGATGTAGAAGGGCGTGATGTAGTAGAGGAGCATGGTGGCGTAATCAACAACGGCGGGGTCGGGGTTGAAGATGGCGGCCATCCACGGGGCGGCCAGCAGCAGAAGCCCGATAAGGGGCACCGTCACCGCGAGTGCCATCAAGAAGGCCGTGCGGATGCCGCGCCGCGCGCGAGGCACGTCGCCGGCGCCGAGATTCTGACCGACGAAGGTCGTTGTCGAGAGGGCGAGCGACTGCGACGGGAGGAAGAGAAACTGGTCGATCTTTGAATAGGTGGTCCAGCCGCTGAGGATCGCCTCGCGGTCGGCGACCGAGGTCGCGTTGACACCCGTGATGTAGGACTGCACGAAGACGTTCGAGAAGGCGGTGAGCGCCAGCTGAATGGCGGCGGGAATGCCGATCAGGATGATCTTCTTCAGGATGGCGTCATCCACCCTCAGCTCACGCACCGAAACGCGGACGCAGGTGGGCGTGCGGAGGAGCGTGATGACCGTAAGGAGGGCCGAGATGGCCTGTGCGATCACGGTGGCATAGGCCACGCCCGCGACCCCCATATCGAGGGCGAAAACGAAGACGAGATCGAGCGCGATATTGGTGACGGCCGAGACGAGCAGGTAATAGAAGGGATGGCGCGAGTCACCGATGGCACGCAAAATGCCTGCGCCCATATTGTAGATGAGAAGTCCGGTGATCCCTGCGAAGTAGATGGTCAGGTACTCCTTGGCAAAGAGGAAGACCCGACTGTCGCCGCCGTGGAACATCAGACGGAGGATCGCCGGGGTCAGCGTAACGCCGAGGATCGTAAAGACGACCGAGAGCACGAGCGTCATAACGATCGAGGTGTGGACGGCACGCTTGACTCTCTCCTCCTCCCTCGCGCCGAAGTAGCGCGAGATCACGACGCCGGCGCCGCTGGCAAGACCCGAGAAGATGCCGATGAGGATATTGATGATCGGGCCGACGTTGCCGACGGCGGCATAGGCGGCGTTCTCGCCCGTCTGGCCGATGACCCAGGTATCGACCATGTTGTATAGCTGCTGAAAGAGGTTGCCGACAAGGAGCGGCAGGGCAAAGAGGATCAGATTGCGTGCGATCGAGCCGCTCGTCATATCCATATCGTGACGCTTGCCGCCAAACACACGCCGCAGAGCTACACTCATCGGTCTCCCCTCTCTTACATAAATAGTACTATAAAGCATTATACTGCGAAAGGGGAGCAAGTGCAAGAACAAACTGTGAATTTTTGCGTTTTTTGTAAGGGCCTTGGAGGACGGGCTGTGCTTCCGGCAGCGATCCGTTCTGCGGCAGACCGGGCTCGGTTGCTGGTTTTTACAGCGTTCCTGCGGATTTTGTGCAATATGTAAAGAAAACGCTACCGCTTGACCGAGCGGTCAAGCGGTAGCGTGTGTCAGACACCCTCAAGGCGGCGCAATTGCTCCAAAAAGCGCGCAGCCTCCTTCCCCTGCTCCTCGGCGCACTCGAGAAACAGGCGGCCAACGTCGCTTTTGGCGCCTTCCTCCTCGGCGTAGGCACCGAAGTCGCGCACAAGCTCCATCGTGTGCTGCCAGGCCATAAACAGGCGATCGCGGGTGGTGATATTGATCTTATATACCGACATGAAGCCCCTCCTTTGCCGTCAGTATGCCACGGGAACGCCCCTCTTATCCCCCGTACCGTCTGTGAAAATACTGTGTAGGGCATTGACAAGCCGTGCGGATTTATGGTATTCTACGAATAGTATTATATCAAACTATTAAGTGTAAAGTAAGGAGCACTATTATGATCAAGGTCGAACGAGTTGCCGTCATGAATATGGAGAACGCCGTGCGCGGCGCGCGCAATCCCCTCAACAGCTGGGCACGCTCGGACAGCGGATACGACGAGGCGGGGAATTTCGTCTTAGGCCCCTCTGACCGCGACCTTTGCCACCGCCTGGCCGTCTCGGGGAGCGATCACCGCAAGTATCTCCGTCAGATCTTCGTGTCGATGGACATCACCGCCCCCCTCTACTGGTGGAAGGAATTTGACACCTACAAGGTGGCGACCGTGGCCAACTCCTGCTCGACGATGCATAAGATCCACGCGAAGGAATTCTCACGCGAGGATTTCAGCTGTGACCGCATGAGCGAGACCGCTCTTGCCTGCCTTGACGGCGTGATCGCCTGCCTTGAGGCCGCCCGCCGGCGCTTTATCGCGGACAAGAGCCGCGCCGACTGGGACGATATGATCCAGCTCCTGCCCTCGAGCTACAACCAGCTCCGCACCGTCACGCTGAACTATGAGACCCTCATCAACATCTACTACGCGCGCCGCCACCATAAGCTCCCCGAGTGGCACGTGCTCTGCTCGGTCATCGAGGGGTTGCCCTACGCCGAGGACATGATCCTCATCAAAAAGGACAAGGAAAAGGAAGACTAACGCTCCAATGGCAGATATTTTTGAGCTCTTCCGTAGGATCGGAAGCAAGACCGAGGAGCGCCCCGCCGCCGTCACCTGCATCGTGGCGGGTCTTGGCAACCCCGGTAAGGAATATGAGAACACCCGCCACAACGCGGGCTTTTTGGCGCTTGACTTCCTCGCTGAGCGCCTCGGCGTGACGGTCGACCGTGTGCGCCATCACGCCCTTGTGGGCGAGGCGACGGTCGCCGGCGTGCGCACGCTCCTTATGAAGCCAACCACCTTTATGAATTCCTCGGGCGACGCCATTGCCGACGCCGCCGCCTTTTATAAGATCCCGCCCGAGCGCGTGATCGTTTTGTGTGACGATATCAGCTTCGCCCCCGGGCGCTTCCGCATCCGCCGCCGCGGCTCGGCGGGCGGTCACAACGGCCTAAAGAGCATCATTGCCCGTCTTGGGAGCGAGGACTTCCCCCGCGTGAAGATCGGCGTCGGAGAAAAGCCGAGCGCCGAGTATCCCCTTGTCGATTGGGTGCTTGGGAAATTTTTAGCCGCCGACCGCGAGGCGCTGGCCTCCCGCTATGCCGACATCGCTGCGGCCGTCGAGCTGATGGTCAAGGGCGACTGTGAGACGGCGATGAACCGCTTTTCGAGGTAACGCTGTGGACCTCCGTACCCTTGCCCTCCTTGAATCCAAGGAGGCGCGCGATCTCTTAGACTTAGTGCCTGCCGAGGCACTGGCGTCCTCCCCCCGTGCCGTGGCGGCATCGGGGCTTCCCACCGTCGCGATCGACCTGCTCGTCACCGAGGCGGTGCGCCGCCTTGAGGCCGTCGGCAAGACCTCGCTGATCGTGGCGAAGGATGCCGCCGAGGCCAATCGCCTTGCCGCCCTTCTGACGGGGGCGGGGCTTTCTGCCGAGACCTACCTTGAGCGCGAGCTCGTCCTCTATCACATCACCGCCTCGCGCGAGGAGGAGCGACGCCGCCTTGCGACGCTCACCGCGCTTCTTGAGGGGCGACTCGCCGCCGTCGTCACGACCCCCGTTGGCGCTCTCCAGTATACGATCCCGCGTGCCCGCCTTCGCGAGTGCACGCTCACGCTTCGTGTCGGGGATACCCTTGACCCCGAGCGGCTTTTGTCGGTTCTCGCCTCGTCGGGCTTCCTCCCTGTGGCGACCGTTGAGGGCGCGGGGCAGTTCGCCCACCGCGGCGGCATCATCGACTTCTCGGCCGACGGCGCCCATCCCCCCGTGCGCGTCGAGTTCTTCGGTAACGAGATCGACCGCATCGGGAGCTTCGACCCCTTGACCCAGCGCCTCATCGAAAGCATCGAGAGCGCCGCCGTCTTCCCGATGCGCGAGGTCATCCCCGACGCTACCGCGTGCGAGCGCATCCGTGAGGACATCAAAAAAAGGAAAACAAAACTTGACAAACGAGAGATCATCGACAGTCTGGATGCCGAGCTGGCTGTGCTCGGCGGGGCGCAGGAGATCCCCTTTGCCGACAAGTATATCGACACGGTCTATCCCGAGCACGAGACCCTCCTCTCCTACCTCGGAGAGAACGGTCCCTTCCCCCTCTTTCTCCTTGGGCACAGCGAGATTTTTGAACGTGCCGAGGCCGGGGAAAAGGTGGCGGCCGGCACGGCCGCGCCCCTTGTCGCTGACGGCCTGCTCCCGAAGGGCTTTGCGGGAATGGCGTCCGCCGCGACCCTCAGGCAATGCGCCGCCGAGCAATACACCCTTTACTTCAACACCTTCGCGTCACCCCCCTCGGGGCTGCGGCTGGCCGGCCTTTTCGGCTTCTCCTGCCGCCGCACCGTCGGCTACGGACAGAAGCCCGAGCTTCTCCGCTCCGACCTTGCCGCCTATCGCGACGGGGGCTATCGCGTTCTCATCGAGTGTCGCTCGGGGAACGAATGTGCCGAGCTTGCCTCCTCGCTGACCGAGGCGGGCTTTACCGTCGCCAAGAACGCCTCTGCCCTGCCGGGGCGCGGCGAGATCCTTTTGACCGACGGCGCCGCTGCCGACGGCTTTGAGCTGCCGGCCGAGCGCCTGGCTGTCCTCACCCTTGCCGAGGAGGGGGACGAGAAGCTGCGCCGCCGCCATAGCCGTTACACGGGCAAAAAGGCGGGCGCCGGGGAGAAGATCCTCTCCTACGCCGAGCTTCACGAGGGCGACTATGTCGTGCATGCGATGCACGGTATCGGGCGCTTTATCGGAATGGAGACCCTGACGGTCGACGGCGTGATCGCCGATTATATCACCCTGCAATACGCCGGGCAAGAGACCCTCTTTCTCCGTGCCGACAAGCTCGAGATGGTCTCGCGCTACATTGGCTCGCGGAGCGAGGACGGGAGCGTCCGCCTTTCACGGATCGGCGGTGCCGAATGGGGGCGCACCAAGGCGCGTGCCAAGGCCGCCGCCCGCGATATGGCGAAGGAGCTGCTTGCGCTCTACGCCGCGCGGCAGAGCCAGGAGGGGTTTGCCTACCCGCCCGAGGGCGACCTTGAGCGCGAGTTTGCGGCCTCCTTCCAATATGAGGAGACCGACCCCCAGCGCATGGCGATCGAGGAGATCACCGCCGATATGGAGCGCCCCGTGCCGATGGACCGTCTGCTCTGCGGTGACGTCGGCTTCGGCAAGACCGAGGTTGCTCTGCGCGCCGCCTTCCGTGCCGCGGTTGCCGGCAAGCAGGTCGCGATCCTCGTGCCGACCACGATCTTAGCCCTCCAGCATTACAACACTATCCTCTCGCGGATGCGCGGCTATCCCGTCAATGTCGAGATGCTCAGCCGCTTCCGCAAGCCCGCCGAGCAGCAGAGGATCCTCCGCCGCCTCGCCCGCGGCGAGATCGACATCATCGTGGGCACGCACGCCCTGCTCGGCAAGAGCGTTGCCTTCCGCGATCTTGGGCTGCTCATCGTCGATGAGGAGCAGCGCTTCGGCGTTTCGCAGAAGGAGCGCATCAAGAAAATGGCCGCGGGCGTTGACGTACTGACCCTGACCGCTACGCCTATTCCGCGCACCCTCAATATGGCGATGAACGGCATCCGCGATATGTCGGTACTCGACGAGGCACCGGCCGACCGCTCGCCCGTCACCACGTTTGTGATGGAGCACGACGACCTCCAGATCGCCGAGGCGATGCGGCGTGAGCTTGCGCGCGGCGGGCAAGTGCTGTATCTCTACAACCGCGTGGATACCATCCACCGCGTGGCCGAGCGCGTGCACGCCGACCTCCCCGAGGCGCGCCTTGCCGTCGCCCACGGAGGGATGGAACGGCAGGAGCTCGAGGACATCTGGCAGTCGCTCGTGCTCGGCGATATTGATATTCTCGTGGCGACCACCATCATCGAAACGGGGGTGGATCTGCCGAACGCCAATACCCTCATCATCGAGGACGCCGACCGGCTCGGCCTTGCCCAGCTCCATCAGCTACGCGGTCGCGTCGGGCGGTCGACCCGCCGTGCCTACGCCTATTGCACCTACCGCCCGGGCAAGGCCCTCTCGGAGATCGCCGAAAAGCGCCTCGCCGCCATCCGCGAATACGCCGAGTTCGGCGCCGGCTTCCGCATTGCGCTGCGCGACCTTGAAATCCGCGGCGCCGGGAACCTGCTCGGTGCCGAGCAGCACGGCCACATCGACGCCGTCGGCTATGATATGTACGTCCGGCTCCTCTCCGAGGCCGTGGCCGAGGCGCAGGGCACCCTGCCGCCCCCGAAGGCGACAGCCACCGTAGATATCCCCGTAAGCGCCTTCCTGCCCGAGACCTACATTAAGACCTCGGCACACAGGATCGACATGTATAAGAAGCTCGCGCTCATCGAGACTGAGGCCGACCGCGACGACGTGCTCGACGAGCTGTGCGACCGCTTCGGTGAGCCGCCGCGCCCCGCGCTTGCCCTGCTTGATGTGGCGCTTTGCCGTGCCACGGCCGCCGCCGCAGGCATTGAGCGCATCGAGCTACGGGCAGGAGAGCTCAAGTTCACCTTCCCTCGCCTTTCGCTGGAGGCGTGGAGTGAGGCCTTTGCCGAGGTTCCCGGCCTGCGCCTTTGCGGCACTCCTCCCTTCGTTACCCTTCGCCTCGCCGCCAACGAGGATGCCGTCACCACGGCACTCCGCGTGCTGCTTGCGTATCGACGTGGCACAGATACAGAGAAAACAGAACAAATGTAAAGGAAACCCGACATGAAGCAAAATGTGAAGTCCAAGAACGCGAACACACCACGGCTCACCCTCTCAAAGGGACAATGGATCTCCCTCGTCGCAGGACTGCTTGCGATCGTCCTCCTCCTTGGGATCCTGATCTTCATCCCCAAAAACCCCGTTCTCCGCTACGGCGGCATTACCGTCACCGAGGAGATGTACGCCTATTGGTTCTCGCTCTATAAGGAGCAGAGGATGATCAGCTATGGCATCTTCGGCTATCAGGATGCGCTCCCCGCAACCTGGGATGCCCCAAGCGAGGTCGAGGGAATGACGGTCGGCGAGAAGATCGCCGCCGAGATCCACAACGACATCAAGATGAAGCTCGTGGCCGCCGTCCTTTACGATAAGCTCGGGGCGACCTCGCCCATCTCGCAGCGCGCCTACGTCAAGGACTACTGCGAGGAGCTGCTCGAATATCGGGCGGACGGCGACAAGGCCAAGCTGCGTGCCCTTGCCGAGAAGTACGGCACGAGCATCAAGGCGATCAAGAAATGCGCCGCCATTGACCTGAAGGCCGAGCTGTACTTCAAATACCTTGAGGATACCTCAACGGGTGAGATGACGGGCGCCGAGGTCAACGACTTCTATTACAACAACTACAAGCGCTTCAAGGTGCTCTACCTCAACAGCGCGGTGAAGGGCACGATGGAGAACGGTGAGCGCGTTGAGGTGCCTCTCACCGAGCAGGAGAAGGCGGCGCGTACCGCCATCGACCGCGAGCTCTTCACCTACCTCTATAACGGGGATAAGGCCGGAACTATGACGGTCGAGACGTTTGAGGAATATCTCAAGAATTCGGACGAGGGCCTGCATAGTGAGGCCGCCTATCCCGACGGCCTCTATGTCTCGCGGTATTCTTCGCTCGGTGACGGCGTGCTTGAGAACGAGGTCATTGAGGAGGTCGGCCATCTGCGCGCCGGCGAGCTCCTCCGCGTTGAGACCGAGAACGGCATCCGCTATATCTTCAATTATCCCCTGCTCTCGGCCCCCTTCAATTCGCCGCACCTTGAAGCCTTCTTCAACGGCTTCTTCTCTAACGCCGCCGCCTACACCGTCGCCGCGCGCACCGGTGAGAGGCTCGGAGACGTCAGAGAGTTCCCTGACAACCGTAAGGAGATCACGGTCTACACGGTCCCCTACAATTCCGACTTTGAGTTCTGCAAGATCAACAAATAAAGGAGACCCTTGGATGAAAAAGGATCTTACCCTGCGCCACTGCGTCAAGGTGTTGCCCCTCGGTGACTCGCTCACTCAGGGTGACGGCACGCCCTCCGCCTACCGCTACCACCTCTTTCGCTTCTATACCGAGGCCGACATCCCCTTCGTCTTCGTCGGCGGTGCGACCTCGGCGGACGACCGCTTGCCCGAGGGCTACCGCAGGCATTGCGGTCAGGGCGGCGCGACCGCGCTGAACCTCATCTCCTACCTTGAGCGCGGCAGCGAGCAGTACGATGAGGCTTGGGAGGCCGCCGTCCGCATGGCCGAGGTCGTCCTTCTCTACGTCGGCACGAACGACGCCCACCGTGGGCTCGCCCCCGACTTCCCGACGAACCTTCACCGCCTCCTTGATCTCCTCTATGAGCTGAACCCTTCGCTGATCACCTATATCGCCACCCTCCGCTCGCGCACAAGGCTTGATGCGGAGAAGCGGATCAACGACTTTATCCTCTCGATCAACTGCCGGGAGTACTACGAAAGGACCGGCCGAGAGATCCACACGGTCGACCTCAACGGACGTCGCACGCCGAGGAACCTTGCGACCGACTATCCTGCCGACGACATCCACCCGAATGAGGAGGGCAACCGCAAGCTCGCCGAGATCCTTTACAATGCCACAGCGCGCCGCCTCCACGATCTCTCCCTCACCCTGCCGCCCGAGCGCCTCGGGCCGTATCCGTCGGGGCTTATGACTAACCTTGCAAATACCGTGCTTGCCCCCGGGCGCAGCATCTCCTTCTCGGCGACCGTGATGCCCGCCGCAGCGCGCATCACCGCCCTTCGCTGGGAAAGCTCCGACCCCTCGGTGGCTACGGTTGACGACTTCGGCACCGTGACAGCACGGAGCGCAGGCGTCTGCGAGATCACCTGCGAGGCCGTCCTCGGCGGCATTACCCGCACGGCCACCGTGACGGTCACAGGTCAGCCCTTCCACGCCGCGGGGGAGCGCCAGCCCGTCTTCTCGGGCGGCGAGGGCGACCGCTCTCTCTTTACCGGAAGCATCGAGGCCGTGCTCCCGCAATATAAGATGATCCGCTTCCGTTATCCCCTCTATGACGGCGCGCTGACAACGGTGGCCACCCTCCCGACCGCGGACTTCTGCCTCTCCTTCGATATGAAGCAAACGCCCTATGCGCCCCACGGGAGCGAGAACCGCCTCGCCCTCTCGCTCGGCGGCATCGAGCTTGTCTTCGACTCGGGCGCGCGCCAGATCTCGCTCTCGGCCGGCGGTGCGCTCCTGGCCGCCCAGCGCTTCGGCAGGGTCTGCTGCACTACCTATCACTACGACCTTCTCCGCGAGGACGGGCGCCTGACCCTGTACCGCGACGGCACGCCTCTGCTCACCTGCCTCGCCCCGACGATCGCCCCCGAGACACCCCTTGCGATCGTGTGGGAAAGGCTGTATGCCGCGACATACATTTCAGAGCTTACTCTTTTCGCTTAAAGGGAGCGATTGCAAAGCAAACCTGTCATTCTATGAGGAACTGACAAAAAAGAGCAACCGCATGCTGCATGCGTTTGCTCTTTTTTATGCCGCAGGTTGCGGCCGCCCCGCCCAACAGCTCTCTGTGTTTTGGAGGAGGTGTGCCGGGGACACAGGGGGCGGGCCCTTTGCCTACCGTGGGAGGGATGGGGTTGGCGATGGAGAGCACCGGCTCCGGAAAAGGCGGAAATATACGGAAGTTTGCCTCTATTTGGCCTCTTCCCCCGGGGGAGCTTTCGTGGTATAATGGTGGTACACCAAAACGAAAGGAGCTTTCTCATGAAAAAAGTCCTCTCTCTGATGCTGACAGCGATCCTCCTCATGGGGATCTTTGTAATACCGATACGAGCCTCTGCCGCCACCGCCTCCCTTCCCTCCGCCGGAGTGATAGATACGGGGGGCGGGCGCCTCAACGTGCGCGTCAAGCCCTCGACATCGGGGGCGTGGGTCGCCTCACTTTCCAACGGTGCGACCGTGACCCTTTACGAAAGGACGGGAGACTGGTGGCGCTGTGAATACGCCGCCGGGAAGCTCGGCTACTGCCACGCCGATTACGTTCGGCCGATCGCGGGGAGCGCGGCGACCGTGGCCGTCGGTACCTCGACCCTCAACGTACGAAGTGGGGCGGGCACCTCCTACGCGCGCCTCGGGAGCCTCGAAACCGGAACGAAGGTGGTGATCCTCTCGTCGTCCGGTGGGTGGGCGCGAATCCTGTATTCGGGTACAAGGATTGGCTACGTGAGCGCCGCTTACCTCAGAGCCGAGGGGAAATACGCCCCCGTTTCGCTCACTGTTCCCTGCTACCGCCAATGGGACAGCCGCTGGGGGAGGATCAAGATCGGGAGCAGTGGGAAAACGATTTCGCAGATCGGCTGTGCTACCTCGGGAATCGCCATGCTCGAGTCCTATCGGACCGGCACGACCTTAACGCCCGCCACGATGGTGAAGCGCCTGTCCTATACGGCCAGCGGTAACGTTTACTGGCCGAGCCACTTCGAGGCGCATTACTGGCGCGAGGGCTACCTTGCCGACGTCTACGCGCACCTCGCCGCCGGGCGCCCCGTCCTCATCGGGGCCAAGACGGCCTCGGGCGGTCAGCACTGGGTGGTGATCACGGGCTACGTCGGAGGGGATAACTTCTCTCCCTCCCTCTTTACGATCCACGACCCCGGCGTCAGCTCGCGTAAGACCCTTGCCGACTTCTTCGCCGACTATCCCATCTTTTATAAGTACTTTACTTATTAAGAAAAAACCGCCCTCGGGCGGTTTTTTCATTCAATAGCAAGAAGAATTTTCTCGATCTCCGCATAGGTCTCGGCGGCGTTGACGGCAAAGCGCACCGAGGCGGCGCCCTTCATCCCGTGGGTGTAGGCAGCGATCACCTTACGGCATTCGCGCACAGCGACGGCCTCGCCCTTGTCGCGGATAGCAGACGAAAGATGCGAGAGCGCCGTCGCGATCCTCTCCTCGCGTGTGGGGGGCGAAGGCATCGGCTCCCCGTGAAGAAGCGCGGCAACCTCGCGGAACAGAAAGGGGTTGCCGACAGCACCGCGGCCGATCATCAGGCCGTAGCAGCCGCTCTCGGTCAGACGTTGCCTGGCGACGGCGGCCGAGGTGATATCCCCGTTGCCGATCACGGGGATCGGGACGGCCTCGCGGACGGCGGCGATCGCCTCCCAGTCGGCCGTGCCGGAATACATCTCGGTACGGGTGCGGCCGTGGACGAAGAGCGCCGAGGCACCGCCGCGCACGACGGCATCGGCGACCTCAAGAAAGTTACGGCTCTGCCTGTCCCAGCCGAGGCGGATCTTCACCGTAAGAGGAAGGGTGTGGGGGAGGACGGCGCGGACGGCCGCCACAATGTCGTGGACGAGGGTGGGCGAACGGAGGAGGGCGCTCCCCTCACCGTTGCCGGCGATCTTCGGGACGGGGCAGCCCATATTGATGTCAAGCCCTGCCGGGCGGCTGCCGCAGTAGCCGTCCGCAAGTATCGCGGCCGCCTCGGCCATCACCGCCGGCTCCTTGCCGAAGATCTGCAGGAGCACCGGCCCCTCCTCGGGGGTCGTGCGGCCGAGCGCCACCGTCTTTTTGTCACGATAGACGACGGCCTTCGCCGAGATCATCTCGCTGACCGTGCCCTCAGCGCCCATCGCGTGGCAGAGGGCGCGCATCGCCGTATCGGTATAGCCCGCCATCGGCGCGAGCCACAGCCGCGGAAGGGTACCGTTCATCAGGCGCGCAGATCCTTTGAGACGATGGTGTTCTCGTTGTACTTTGCTATCATTTTGACAAGTTTGGTTGTCGCCTCGATCAAGACAGCGGTATACCTGCCGTCGGAAGCGCGGAACTCGACGAGGTAGGAGTCGGGGCTCCTCCGAGAGCCGCGGAAGTCGAGGGTCTTATCGTACTCCTTTGGCGAGAGGTCGAGGGGCGCGGGCAGGATGCGGGCGGCCTCCCTGAGGCGCAGGCTAAAAATACGGCGGCGCCTCTTGGTGTTGAAGAGCTTTTCGACAGCCAGCTCACCGTGCTCGACGAGGTACTCGTAATCAAAGCTCACGAGCCGCCAGGTCGAGGGGATGAGGATGAGGAGGAAGATCGGCAGGATGGCAATGAGCGCAGGCATCTTAACGGGAACAAGGAAGATGATGCAATACCCCGCCGAGAAGGCAATGTAAGCAAGAACAAGCAGAATTCGGTAGAGGAGGTTTCTTCCCTCCGCGCGGGTCTTGACGCCGTACGAGGCGGCATTATAGCTGTATTCGTCCATACTCTCTCCTTTCACATGGGGCAGAAATTTTGCCGCCCCCCTTTTCTTTTTCTTCGTGACTTGCTATAATAAATGAGGAACACGTACATCATACCCGATTTGCGCCCCAAAGTCAAGAGGCGCACTCGAGAAAGGAGGGCGCCCATGCGCCGTACGGCAAAGCTACCCGAGCTCCTGTCACCTGCCGGCTCGCCCGAAGCGCTCCTTGCCGCCGTCTCCGCGGGGGCGGATGCCGTCTACCTCGGCGGTCGCTATTCGGCGCGCGCCTACGCCAAGAATTTTGACGCGGCCGCCCTCTCCGACGCCGTCCGCTACGCGCACCTCTACGGCGTCAAGGTCTATATCGCGCTCAACACTCTGATGTTCGACCGCGAGCTGCCCTCCTTCCTCTCCTATACCGAGGAGGTGGCCGCGACCGGAGTGGACGCCGCCATCGTGGCCGACCGCGGCGTGATGGCCCTGCTTACGCGCTACCTGCCCTCCCTGCCGCTTCACGCCTCGACGCAGGCCTTCATCCATAACACCGACACGGCGAATTATTACGCCTCTCTCGGCGCCGAGCGCGTGGTCCTTGCGCGTGAGCTGTCGCTCGATGCCATTCGCACGGTGACCGCCGAGTCTGCGCCCGAGATCGAGATCTTCGTGCACGGTGCGCTCTGCGTCAGTCATTCAGGGCAATGTCTCTTCTCCTCGCTTGTCGGTGGGCGGAGTGGCAACCGCGGTGAGTGCGCCCAGCCCTGCCGTCTTCCCTACGGAGGGGACAAGTACCCCCTCTCTCTTTCCGACCTCTCGCTCGCCGGGCACATCCCCGCGATCCTTGCATCGGGCGTCTCCTCGCTGAAGATCGAGGGGCGGATGAAGTCGCCCTCCTATGTCGCCGGAGTCACGCGCATCTACCGCCGCCTGCTCGACGAGGGGCGCCGTGCGACGCGCGACGAGATGAGTGAGCTTGAAGCGCTCTTTTCTCGGAGCGGCTTTACCGATCGCTATTTCGTCGGCCGCCACTGCGAGCCGATGACCGGCATCCGCACAGACGCCAACAAGGCGGAATCGCGGGAACGGGAAGAAAGTTTTACAATTATACCCAAAAGCATCCGAGGAGTCGCCAAGATCCGCCGTAGCCTACCCGCGACTCTGACCCTCACCCTCGGGGAACGCTCGGTCACGGTGACGGGCGATGTCCCCGCCGAGGCCAAGAGTGCGCCGATGGACGAAGGCGAGGTCAAGCGCCGTCTTCGGAGGCTCGGCGGCTCGCCGCTTACGATGGCCGAGGAAGATCTTTCGGTCGTACTTGACGAAGGGCTCTTTCTCCCTGCCGGGTCGCTGAATTCTCTGCGCCGCGCGGCGGTCGAGGCTCTCCTTGACACCGGGCGCGCCGTCACCCCCACGGTCTACACACCGCCCGTCACGGCACCCGCTGCGGCCGTGCTCCCCCACCGCACCGCCCACTGCCGCACCGTTCCTCAGGCATGCGTCTGCGTTGCCTCGGGCTTCCTTGACCGCATTTACCTGCCGCTTACCACCGTCGCGACCGAGGAGGTGCCCGCAGGCTGCGGCTGTGCGATGCCACCCGTCATTACCGATGCCGAGCGCCCGACCGTTGTCGCCCATCTTGAGGCGGCCCACGCCAAGGGCTGCCGGTATGCCCTCTGCGAGAGCTACGGGCAGCTGGCGCTCGTGCGCGAGCGCGGCTTTACCCCTGTCGGCGGTCACCGCCTGAATATCACCAACGCCGAAACCGTCGCCGCTCTCCGGCGCGAGGGGATCGACGACCTGCTTCTGTCGCCCGAGCTGACGGCACCGCGAATCGCCAACCTTGACGGGCGCATTCTCGCCTACGGGCGCATTCCCCTGATGCTCACCGAGCGCTGCTTCGTGCGTGACGGCTTCAGCTGCCGCGCCTGCGATAACGCCCATCTCACCGACCGCCGTGGCGTCGACTTCCCGCTCATGCGCGAGTGGGAGCACCGTACCGTGATCCTCAACAGCCTCCCGACCTATCTCGCCGACCGCCCCGAGCTTTTCCGTGCCGCAGGGTCGCCGCGCGAGCATTACCTCTTCACCATCGAAACCGAAAAGGAGTGTGCCGACATTCTGGCGGCGGCCGCGGCCAAGCGACCGCTCGACCTTCGCGTGCGTCGGCTTCCAACAACATGAAGAATACTTCCTTCCGCCTGCCGGGCGGCGTCCGCGCCGTCCTCGCCTCGGCTTCCCCGCGCCGCCGCGAGCTTCTTACGGGGATGGACCTCCCCTTTGAGGTGATCGTCAGCGATGCCGACGAGAGCCTCGCCGCGGGCACACCGCCCATTGAGGGCGTCCGCATCGTCGCCGAGCGCAAGGCGCGCGCCGTTCTGCCATTGGTGCAGGATGCCCTCGTGATCGCCGCCGATACCACCGTCGACCTTGACGGTACCTCACTCGGCAAGCCCAAAAGCAAGGGAGAGGCACTCTCGATGCTGCTTTCGCTTTCGGGGCGCACCCACGCCGTCCATACCGGGGTGGCCGTCGCCTTTCGCGGCCGTCTTCTGACAGCAACCGCCACCACGGCCGTCACCTTCCGCGCGTTTGACCACCGCGAGGCGCTCGATTACATCGCCACCGGCGAGCCGATGGACAAGGCCGGAGCCTACGGTATCCAAGGGAAGGGAGGAGCCCTCGTCGCCTCGACCGACGGCGAGCTCGACAACGTCGTGGGGCTCCCCTGCCGTCTACTCGCCGACCTGCTCACGGAGCTTCTGTCATGAAGGGCCGCAAGAGTGAGTCACGCGAGGTCGCCGCGCACCGCCTCGCAACGATCGCCGCGCTTCTGCGAAAACGGTTTCCCGATGCCGAGTGCGCCCTTCAGTACGGGGGTGATCCATGGCGGCTTTTAGTCATGGGGCGACTGTCGGCGCAATGCACCGACGCGCGCGTGAACGAGGTCGCGGTGCCGTTATTCCAAAAGTATCCCGATGCCGCCGCCATGGCCGCCGCCGATCCCACCGAGCTTGAGGCGATCGTCCGCCCGTGCGGCCTGTTTCGTACCAAGGCACGTGACCTGAGGCTCGCCTCGAAAATGCTCCTTGCCCGCTACGGCGGGCGGCTCCCCGACACGATGGAGGAGCTGCTCACCCTACCGGGTGTCGGCCGGAAGATCGCCAACCTCCTGCTCGGGGATATTTACGGTCGCTCCTGCGTCGTGGCCGACACACACCTCTGCCGCCTTGCCGAACGCTGGGGCTTCACCCCCGAGGGTCGCCGCGACCCTCTGCTGACTGAGCGTACACTCGCTCCCCTTTTCATTACCGAAAACGCCTCCGACTTCTGCCACCGTGCCGTGCTGTTCGGGCGTGAGGTCTGCTCAGCCCGTGCGCCGCGCTGTGCCGACTGCGAGCTGCGGGCGGCAGGTGCCTGCCCCTTTGGCGAGCGAGTCGCCGCATCCCCAAAAGCCCGATAATACCGTCTATGAAAGGAGACGCCGTGGCAAAGCCGAGCATCGCCCTGCCCGTCGTGGTTGAAGGGCGCTACGATAAGATCAAACTGTCAAGTATTGTTGACGCAGATATCATTACGACGGATGGATTTGCTATTTTTAATCAAAAAGAGAAGACGGCGCTCCTGCGCCGTCTCGCCGAGGGACGGGGTGTCATCGTCCTGACCGACCCGGACGGCGGCGGCCGTGTGATCCGCTCCTATCTTGCGGGGGTGCTTCGCGGAGAGCGCGTCTATCACCTGCACATCCCGGCCGAGCGCGGCAAGGAGCGCCGCAAAAAGACAGCGGGGCGCGCCGGGCTTCTCGGCGTTGAGGGCACCGCCCCTGACATTCTGCTTTCTCTGCTTGCCCCCTTTACTGAGGAGGCGCCTGTGCGCCGCGCCTCACTCACTAAGGCCGACCTCTATACCGACGGACTGTCGGGAGGTGAGGGCGCAAAGGAGAAGCGCGCCGCCTTGGCCGTCCGCCTATCGCTCCCACCCGACCTTTCGCCGAACGCCCTGCTCGCCGCCATCAACCTGCTCTTCACCGAGGAGGACTACCGCGCAGCACTCCGGGATGTGACTGAGGGCTCGGAAGCGGCCGAGACCACAAAGGTTGCCGAGGCCTCAGCCGCCTCTGAAGACGCAAAAGCTTCTGAAGACGCGGGCGCATTCAAAGCGACAAAAGCCGCCCACACCGCGGAAGCAGCCGACGCTACGGAGGTGCCGCCATGATCCCCGCCGCCTTTCTTGATCGCATGAGGGCGCTCCTTGGCGACGAGTTTGCAGCCTTTCGCGAGGCGCTCTCGGCACCCGACACGCACGCGCTCCGCGCGGTCGAAAAGAAACTACCGAAGGAGCGTCTCCTGTCTCTCCTTCCCTTCAAACCGACGCCGCTTGCCTTTTTTGACGGGGGCTTCCTAATCCCCGCGGGTGAGCGCCCCGGCGCACATCCCCTCCATCACGCAGGGGCCTACTACATGCAGGATCCCTCGGCCATGGCCACGGTGTCGGCGCTCCCCTTCACGATCGGCGGGTGGCGCGTCCTTGACCTATGCGCCGCCCCCGGCGGCAAGACCGGGCGCCTTTCCGAGGAGATCGGCGGCGGAGGGCTTCTTGTCTCAAACGAGATCGTGCCCTCGCGCGCGCGCATCCTTCTTGGCAATGTCGAGCGGCTCGGTGTCGAAAACACCGTGGTAACGAGCGCCGCGCCGCAGCAGCTCGCCACCGCCCTCCCCGCCTTCTTTGACCTTGTGGTCGTGGACGCTCCCTGCTCGGGAGAAGGCATGTTCCGCAAGTATCCCGAGGCCGCCGTCGAGTGGTCGCCCGAGGCCGTGACTGCCGCCGCCGAGCGCAGCCGCCTCATTCTCGACGATGCCGCGAAAACGGTTTCGCCCGGCGGGTATCTTCTCTATTCGACCTGCACCTTTTCGGAGGAGGAGAACGAGGAGACTGTGGCTCACTTCCTTTCCGCACACCCCGACTTCCGCCTCGTCCCGGTGAGCTCAAAGGTCGCCGCCATTACTGCCGACGGCATCGTGCGTCCGGGGCGCCCCGCCGACCTTGCCCTTTCGCGGCGGTATTACCCGCACAAGGCGCTGGGCGAAGGACAATACATCGCCCTCCTTGAGCGCACCGACGGTGCAAGACCGAGGGTCGTCGCCGCCAAGCCAACGCGCCTCGACCGCCGCGCCGAAGGCGAGGTGCGTGCCGCCCTTGGCGACCTCCTCGGCACCTCCTTTGATGCGCCCCTCGCAGTGGCCGGCGATACCTGGATCGCGCCCCCCTGCGACCTGCCCTCGATCCCCGGCATTCTGCGTGCCGGTGTCGCCCTCGGCACGTTTGCCGGGCGCGTCTTTGTGCCGCATCATCACGCCTACACCGCGCTTGGCGATCACTTCGCGCGGAGGCTCGAGCTCTCGCTTGACGACCCCCGTGTCACCGCCTACCTGCGCGGCGAGGAGATCCCGGTCGATGTCACGGTGCGCGGCTTTGCCGCCCTCACGATCGAGGGCGCGCCTACCGGCGGCGTTAAGCTCTCGGGCGGTGTCGCCAAGAACCACTACCCAAAGGGCCTGCGCGACGCGCGATAGCCAAAAAGCAAAAAGACCGTCTCCGGAGAGACGGTCTTTTTGTTTCGTTTTGTTTACATACGAAATGATTTTGAGGTCGAAGTGCTTACTTTTCTTCCCCCTCGTACACGGCGGCAATGCGACGGAGATCCTCGTCGATCACGCCAAGCATCTCATAGAGGGAGGCGCGCTCCTCGTCGGAAAAGGTGGCGCCCGCCACGCTGAGCACGCTCTCGATCTTCTCCGAGATCTCGGCGCTAACGGTGCGCCCCTTCTCGGTCAGCGTCAGAGTAGGGCGATGACGGCCACGGGGAATGCGCCGAATATACCCCTCAGCCTCAAGGCGGCCAAGCGAGCGTGAGACCGCCGCCTTATCCTCGCCCGAGGCCGCGCAAAGCTCACCGGCGGTCATCTCGCCCGCCTTATAGAGATAATAGAGGCAATTTGTGTGCGGTGCCGATAGCCCATAGCGCGCCATCTCTCCTCTTTTGATGCGGAGAATGCTTCGTCCTATCCCGGCTATCAGCCAGGTAAAGCTCTCAAAGCGCTCGTCCATCGTCTCTATCCTACCTCCGTGTTTTGTATTGTGCTCCTTGTTTTTTGCTATATTTTATTATATCTTCTGCCGCCCAAAATGTCAATTCTAAAAAGAAAAAAGGCGCTCGGCGCCTTTTTTACAGCCGTCCGCAGGTGGCGAATCGGTGTCGCGCAGGGCACCAAAAGGGGCACTGCGCGCAGGGGAGAAAGGCGACCATACGGTCGTCGAGCACGGTCGCCCTCGACCGCAGAGCTTATCGCCGTTTTATCCCACGAGAAGGAGACCGACTGTAATGTCGTCGCGCCCCTCTCGCGACACCGCCTCTGCAACAATGCGCTCGGCAAGAGCATCGAGGTCTTCGGTGGTTTCCTCAGCGAGGAGGGCAATGAGCCAGGCGGGATCCTCGTTCTCGGGGACGATGCCGTCCGAGAGGAGAACAAGGACGTCGCCCTCCCGGGTCTCGACGTGGATGCGCTCGGCATCAGGGGTCTTGAAGAGCCCGATGGGCATGGTGCGCGAGCGAACGCGGAAAATCTCAGCGCCACGCTTGATGTACGAGGGCGCCGCCCCGCTTTTTAAGAAGGTCGCGTTGCCATAGACAAGATCGAGGGCGAGAAGGTCCACGGTGGCAGAGCATTCGTCCTCGCGCGTACGCACGAGATTGTTCAGCATGCGGAGCGCCGTCTTACGGCTACAGCCCGACGAGAGCATTGTTTCGAGGAACTCAACCGACACGGCTGCCGTGCGTGATGCTGTCTCTCCGCTCCCCATCCCATCCGAAAGGATCCCGTAAAAGATCCCCTCCTCGGTCTCAAAGAAGCGCAGCCGATCGCCCGACGGCTCCTTTGACGCTGAGGGCACCGACGCGCTCGCCGTCCTCGTGCTGTACCGGCGCTTGGCGCGCAGCGAGGCTACGGCAACGCCGTCACGGCTCTCGATAACAGGAGGCGTCACGGCGCACCCCAGCACCTCCTCAGCGGCCGGGCCGAGAAGCGGCAGGGCACGCTCAACAGCGGCGGCCTTGTCACTCCCGACGGCCACGCGTTTGCCGCGCGCCCCAAAGACCGACACAGTCAACCCGCGCCCCGCATCGCCAAGAGCCGCTACGATCCTTTCGGCAGCAGCCACATCCTCACTCGCCTCCTCGCCGTCCCTCGCGGCGGCATCACCCAACACCTTGGCGAGCATCGCGTAATCGTGCGAGAGGAATTCGTTGCGGTCGCCCCGATAACGGCGCATTCCGAGAGAGGCGCACTCCTCGCGGATCTCCTCGAGGATCTGCTCGATCCTCGGGCAGCCGCTCCGCAGCTCGGGAGGCAGCTCGCTTGACGAGATCTTGCCTGTATTCCGCAGAGTATTTGCCAGCGCGTAGACCGAGCGCTCGGCCACGCGCTCGCCCTGCTCCCAGCATCGAACGCGGTTTGAGCAGGTGGCGCAATGCCTTGCGCAAACCTTTTCGCACTCGACGAAATATTCGGCTGCGGCAGGACGGCGACTCTCGTCCGAGAGGCGGTAGAACATTGAGGAGAGCGACGAAAAGGCCGCCCCAAGACGGTGCAGGCGGTCGTCCTCCCCCATCGGGCGCGCGGCCACCTCCTTCACCGCCTCCCTGCGGCGGCGGCGCGAAAGCTCGGCCTCGGCGGGGTCGACGGCCGAGGGCAGGCGACCGAGCAAAGGAAAGGCGACAAGGACCGTGACGGCGCACTCGGGGGCGACATCAAGGAAGCCCGAAAGCCCCTCAATATAGGACGAGAAGCCGATGGCCGCAAGGCTGCCCGCAAGGAGGGCGATCGACATGCCGTAGGGAAACAGCAGTCCTGCGATCACCCCGAGGAGGGCGTAGGCCGGCGCATAGGCAAGAGGCCCGACAAGGCCTAAAAGCAGCCCCGCAACACCGGCACGCGGTGCTCCGAGACGGCGTGCCGCAAAGAGGGTGATCGCCACTGTCGCCAGTGTAGAAAAGGAAAGGCCGAAGAGCGAGATGGGGCGAAGGGCATACACCAAGGAAACGAGGAGTGCCATGGCCGACAGCTCGAGGAGGGGCGTTCTCCGCCTTTCGTTACCCTCAGCCTCCGCAAGACCGCCGAGCACGTCGGAAGCACCGAGGCGTGCCTCATACACGGCCGAAAAGAGGAGGGTGAGAAGGGGCGGAGAGAGAATCGCGGCCGAGGCAAAGAGAAGAGCATAGGCCGTGACCCCGAAGGCCAGAAGCTCGTACGCGGCAAGACCCGCCCCGACAAGGGCAGCGGCCATCACCGAAAGCCCCGTGCGCTCGCCGAACAGATGCTCGGTGACCGGAAAGAGGACACGCTTCGGCACGGGGAGCGAAAGCACGGCGCGCAGGCCGAGGAGAACGGCGTAGGCCACGAGAAAAATGCCGCCCACCGCCCCGAGCGACAGGGCGCCGACGGCCGCCCCGAAGGCGGCGGGAACCACACGGCGTCGACGCGCCGCCAGAACAGCAAAGGCGAAGGGATACATCCCGAAGGCGAGATGCGTGCGAGAGAGGAGGAGGCACACCGCGAAGGTCAGCGCCTCCTGCAAAAATGCAACGCTCCTCCCCTCGCGACCCTCGTAAAGCTCAGGAAACAGCGACGAAAGGATCCCCTCACCCGACTTGGCAGCCTCGGCCTCATACACATTCTTTGCTTCCATATGTCTTACCACTTCCTTTTTTTCGCCAGTATAGCACAGGGAGAGCGCAAGAGATGTCGCAAAGGGGGCGCGAGCCCCCGCTTTTTTCGCCCTTTCCCCGCGATTTCGGAAGGAGCAGGGCGAGCGAGCGCGAAAAAAGGAAAAAAAAGGGGTGCGCCTTGCAAAAAAGACACGACTGTGCTACAATAAAAGCAGTGCCCCCCGCATATAGTTGAATGAATTGCGGGAGGTATCGGTATGCACTCTTTTTCTGCTGCTCCCCCGGAGCTTGACGGCCACCGCGCCGTCCTCGTCTCGGACCTTTCGTCCCTTGTCTTGAACTACCGGGCACTTGCGGGGCTTCTCGCCGCTGCAGGGGCCTCGCCCATCGCGGTGGTGAAGGCGAACGCCTACGGTCACGGCGCCCTGCCCGTTGCAGGTGCGCTGTATGCCGCAGGGGCGCGCCGCTTTGCCGTCGCTACCCTCGAGGAGGCACTGGCGCTTCGCCCCCTGCTTCCGTCGGCAGAGATCCTCGTGCTCGGCTGGACACCGCCCGAGGCGGCGCGCGAGGCCGCGCGTGCGGGGATTGCGCTGACCCTCTCCTCAGCTTCAGTAGCGAAAACTGTTTCGCGCATGCTACACGGCGACCGCCTCGACATCCATATCAAGCTGAACAGCGGCATGAACCGCGCAGGTTTTTCGCTCCTTCCCGGGGACTACGAGGCGACAGTGGCGGCGATCACCGCCATAAACGCCTCACCCGCCTTCCGTCTTTCGGGCCTCTATTCCCACCTTGCCGAGGCCGACGGGGGGATGACCCCGGGGACGGCACGCGCCGTCGCGCGCTTTCGTGCGGCGGTCACGGCACTTGCACGGTGCGGCGTCAGAGCCCCCGCCCATCTTTCGGCCACCGCCGGGGTGGCGCTCGGCGGGGCCTTCGGCTTTCCTCTTGCACGGCTCGGGCTTTCGCTGTACGGCTATGCACCGCGCGGCCTTTCCTTACCCTTCCTCCGTCCGGTCGGACGTCTCCTTGCGCGCATCACCGAGATCCGCTCGCTCCCCGCCGGAGAGAGGATCGGCTACGGCGGTGTCTTCTGCACCCGGCGTCGCGAAACGGTGGGGCTTCTTTCCCTCGGCTATGCCGACGGGCTTCCGCGTGCTGCCGCCGAGGGGGGCGGACGGGTCACGGTGGCCGGACAGCGTGTACCGCTCGCCGGGCGTGTGTCGATGGACTCGGCCTCGCTCCTCCTTTCAGGCATTCCCCGTCGCCTCGCCACCTATGCCACGGTGTTCGGCGATACACCGCAGTCACTCTACCATCTCGCCGATGCCGCCGGGACCATCCCCTACGAGATCCTCGCGCGGCTCGGACCACGAATCGACAGGAAATATATCTATGCTGACAACAACCGGACTTCTGATTCTCTATAAAGACGAGGGCATGACCTCGCAGAGCGCGGTCACGCGCGCGCGCCACCTTTTCGGCGCCTCCAAGGCGGGGCATACCGGCACGCTCGACCCGATGGCCACAGGGGTGCTCCCCATCCTGCTCGGGTCGGCGACCGCCGCCTCGGAGTTTATACTGACAAAGGACAAGCACTACCTTGCCGGCCTGCGGCTCGGCCTTACGACCGACACCGAGGACACGACCGGCGCGGTGCTCTCGCGTACCGACCGCCCCCTCCCGACGCCGGCAGAGGTCGAGGCGACCGCTCTCTCCTTCCTCGGTGACTACGACCAGGTCCCCCCGATGTACAGCGCCTTGAAGCAGGGGGGGAAGAAGCTCTGCGACCTCGCCCGTCGCGGCATCGAGATCGAGCGGAGCGCGCGGAGGGTGATCATCCACAGCCTCACGGTCGAGCCGCTTCCCGGCGGCGACTACCGCCTCGATGTCGTTTGCTCGAAGGGCACCTACATCCGCACGCTCTGCGCCGACATCGGCGCGCGCCTAGGCGTTGGGGGTGTGATGAGCCGCCTTGAGCGTACGACGGCCGCAGGCTTCACCAAGGCCGATGCCGTGACTCTCGCGTCTCTTGAGTCCATGACCGAGGAGGAGAGGCGCGCCGTCCTCCTTCCGGTTGAGACCCTCTTTAAGGATCACCCCGCCGTCCATCTTTCGCCCTTCTTCGCGCGCCTCGCGCACGCCGGCTGCGAGATCTACCAAAGAAAGATCGCCACCGACTATCCGACGAACGCCCGAGTGCGCCTTATGGATAATGAGGGCTTTTTTTCGCTTGGCGAGGTGCGCGACTTCCCTGACGGGAGCGCGATCAAGCCCATCCGAAAATTCCGTTGATTTGGAATGTTTTGTTTACGGATATAGTGTTTTTTCGTATGTATGTAGATTTTGGGGCGTTATGCGCTAAAAAGAAAACGTAGGAAAGGAGAGAGCATGGCCGTTCAGTTCACCGCCGAGCAGACAGCCGCGATCAAGACGCGCGGCCGCACGCTGCTTGTCTCTGCCGCCGCAGGCTCGGGCAAGACCGCCGCGCTGACGCGCCGCATCATTGAGGGGCTCCTTGATCCCGTGTCTCCCCGTTCGCTGTCGCGTCTGCTTGTCGTCACCTTCACGGTGTCGGCCGCCGCCGATATGCGTGAGAAGATCCGCCGCGCCCTCGATGAGGCCATCGCCACCGACCCTGAGAACCCGCGCCTTCTCCGCGAGAGCATGCTCCTGCCCTCGGCCGAGATATGCACGATTGACTCGCTTTGCAACCGCATCCTGCGGCAGAACGCCGAGGCGGCCGAGGTACCTCCCGGATTCCGCATCCCCGATCCGGCCGAGGCCGACCTGCTCGCTCTCGAGACGATGGAGGAGCACCTCGCCGACCTTTACGCCGGCGAGGTGCCGGGCATTGGTGCTGACGAATTCTGCCGTCTTTCGGACACCCTGACCTCGGCGAAGGGCGAGGATGCCCTCGCCTCGATCCTTGGGAAGCTCTCGGAGGAGCTGGCCTGTGATCCGCGCGGTCCTCTTGCTCTCCTTGAGGCGCGCGACCGCTATCGCGAGGCCGCCGCCCTCCCCTTCCTCAGGAGCGAATTCGGCACCGAGATCGTGGCCGCCGTGGCCGCCCCTCTTTCCTCGCTGATCGCACGCGCTGAGGACCTCCTTGAGGCCCTCTCGGGGGCGGACGAGCCGTCTCTTGGCAAGCGCCTGCTTCATCTTTCTCTGCTCACCGATGTAGCACGTCGCGTGCGTGACGGGCTCCTGTCCGGCGATGCATCGGTGCTGTCCTTAATGCGCGAGGACTACGGGCAGACACCCCCCGTGCGCGGCGAGGTGTCGCCGGACAACCGCGCCCTGACGCCGCTTTGCAAGAGCATCAAAGACGCCCTCCGCACATCCTACGTCACCTATTTCTCATCGACAGATGCCGAGAATGCGGCGCATCTTTCCGCGCTTGCCGACCTCTCCGACCTCCTCTATCGCGTTCTCGTTGCCTATGAGGAGCGCCTTTGGGAGGAAAAGAAGCGGCGGCGCATCTGCACCTTCGCGGACGTTTCGCGCCGCGTTTTCGGTCTGCTTGCCGAGGACGGCAAGCCTACCCCCCTTGCGAGGGCGATCGGCGACCGCTACGACGAGATCTATATTGACGAATTCCAGGACATCAATGCCCTGCAATACGCCATCTTCCGGGCGCTGGCACGGGAGGACAACCTCTTTATGGTCGGCGACGTGAAGCAAAGCATCTACGGCTTCCGTCATGCCACCCCCGCGATCTTCGCCTCGCTCCGCCGCGCCTACCCCGCCCCCACCGAGGGAGAGGGGCCGGCCTCGCTTTTCTTCACGCAGAACTTCCGCTGCGACGCACCGATCGTACGCTATGTCAACGAGGTGGCGGGCACGCTTTTCCGCTGTGCCGGCCGCACGGTCGACTACCTCACGAAGGACGATCTCGCCTTCGGCAAGCTCCCGCCCGCGAGCGAGGAGCCCGTCCGCACCTATATCTTTGAGGAGCCGACTCTCCCCGAAGACGAGGAGAGCGACGACGAGGAGATCACGGTGGGGCGCGAGGCCGCCTTTGTGGCCGCCGAGATCGAACGCCTCTTAAAGGACGGCCGCCGGAACGACGGCGAGAGGATCCGCCCGTCCGACATCGTTCTCCTCTTTTCGGCACGCTCGCAGATGCCGGTCTTCCGCCGGGCGCTTGAGGGGATCGCGAGGGTCTCCACCGATGCCGACGGCGACTTCTTCCTCTCACCCGAGGTGCTTCTGGCCCTCTCTCTCCTCAACACCGTGAATAACCCGCGGCGCGACATTCCGCTCGCCGCCACTTTGCGCTCGCCCGTATTCAGCCTCTCGATGGAGGAGCTGTCCCTCATCCGTCATGAGGAGAAGACCGCCCCCTCGCTGTACGATGCCCTCACGGCCTACGTCGGCCGTCATCCCGACTTCGGGAAGGGACGCCGCTTCCTTGACCTGCTTGCGTCCTGGCGCCGCATGGCCGAGGGCGAGACGGTCGCCTCCCTGCTCCTTGCCATCTATCACGACACCGCCCTCCTCTCGCTCTTTGGCGAGGGGAGCGAAGCACACCACGACAATCTCTACCGTCTCTACGAATACGCGCGCTCCTTCGAGGGCTCGTCCTACCATGGACTCTACAGCTTCATCTCCTTCATCAACCGCGCCATTGAGGCCAAGAAGACGGTCGTTCCCCCCACCCGCGAGGCATACGCCGACACCGTCCGCTTCATGACGGTCCATGGCTCGAAGGGGCTGGAATTCCCCGTTGTCTTCCTTTGCAATACGCAGAGGAGCTTCCGACACGCCGAAAAAGCGACAAGTTTTATTTACGATAAGGACTATGGCCCCGCTGCGTGTCTGCTTTCCTCCGACGGGCAGGTGCGGCTCCGCACGCCGGTCTACGAGCTCCTCCGCCACCGCGAAAGGCAGGCGACGGCCGAGGAGCAGATCCGGCTTCTGTACGTCGCGCTGACCCGTGCGCGTGAGAGGCTGTACGTGACAGGCACCTGCCGCTCGCTGGATACACGTATCGGGCGTGCCGAGGAGCTGCTTGCCTCCTTCACCGAGGACGCGGTTCTTAGCTGCAACAGCTGGCTCACCTGGATCCTTGCCGCACGCGCCGGGGTCGCCGACCCGTACCTCTCACTTTATCACGCCGAAGAAAACGGGCGCGCAGAGGCCGAGGCGCAAAAGGCGGCCGTATCCCCCGTCCTGACGGCCGGCTCGCAGCCACCCGGGCCGGAGGAGGCCGACGGAGCCCTCAACGGGGAAACGCTCACCCCCGACATCCTTAAGAACGCCGCGATGCTCGCCGAGCGCTTTGCGTTCGTCTACCCCCATTCCGACGCCTTGAGCCTGCCCGAGAAGCTGTCGGTCTCGCGGCTGTATCCTACGGTGCTGGACGGCACCGAGGAGGGGGAGGCTCCCGTGGCACTCGAGCGCGAGCTCCGTCCGCACGTGCCCACCTTTCTTTCGGGTCAACGCGAGGACGAGGGCGCGCGGCGCGGCACGGCGACCCACCTTTTTTTGCAGTTCTGCGACTTTACAAGGCTCAAAACGGCCGGTGTTCTTGCCGAGCGCGACCGCCTTGTCGCCTCACGCTTTCTACGTCTTGATGAGGCAGAGCTTGTGCGATGCGACGAGATCGAGGCTTTCATCGCCTCCCCCCTCTTTTCGGAGCTTCTGTCAGCAAAGTGCCTGCGGCGCGAGCTGCGCTTTCATTCGTTGCTCCCCGCCGCCGACTTCACAGCTGACGGGGCTAAGCGGCGTGAGCTTGCCGCCGCAGGACGCACGGTCCTCGTCCAGGGGGTCATCGACTGCATCCTCGAGGAGGAGGACGGCTACGTCCTCATCGACTATAAGACCGACCGTACGCCGAGGGATCGCACGGAAGCGCGCCGCCTGCTCGTCGAGCGCCACCGCGAGCAGCTGTCCTATTACGCCGCCGCCTGTCAAAGGATGTACGGCGCTCCGCCCCGGCGCGTCCTCATCTATTCGCTCGCCCTCGGCGAGAGCATCGAGGTAGAATAACAAAAAACCGCGCCCCGGCGCGGTTTTTCTTGTTCGGGCATCTCAAGCCGTTCCTGCCGCCGCAGTAAAGCGAGCTGCAATTTTAGTCTGCGAGGAAAAGGGCAGACCCAAGGGTCTGCCCTTTTCCTTTTTCTGCCGTATTACTTCACGGCATCAAGCACCGCGATCACTACGCGATCCTCGGCATACGCATCCATGGTGGCAAAGTAGCCGTACACCTCGGCAAGCGACACCGCATTGTCGAACCTCGAGGAGGCAGTAACATTGTACTTCTGACCGTCGATCTCGACGTAGTACTTGAAGGTGTACTCCTTGGTAAGAGCGGCCTTATCGTAGGTCATCCTCGCGTGAACGATCTCGTAGTTGAGCGAAGTCACGGTGCGGCCGTCGGCCGTCTTGCGCTCATACAGCGCGAGCTCCTCGCCCGCGGCATGGACGAGCTTGCCCGTAGCGGCATCGTAAGTGTACTTCACGCTCGACACGAGGTCGCCCGAATAAAGCTCAGCCGTCAGGGAGACCGCCTTACCACCCACAGCAAGCTTGGCAAGCAGGCCGATGTCGAGGTCGTAGACGGCGCGCAGGCCCGCCTTATTCGCTACGAGCGCACCGGTGTCGACCGCGATCTGATAACCGGCAAAGGTCATCGAACGGTAGATATCGGCGGTGGGAGCAATGTAGGCCGAAACAACGGCGAGGTTCTGCGCGTAGGCAGGATCAAACCTCTCGACGATCTCGGTGGCAATGGGGCCAAAGACGGCGGGATCGACACCCGCAAAGGCCGAAACATCAAGCGCAATGCTCTTGGCAAGAGCAAAGAACTTCGCGTTGACGGCGGCGTCGTTCGACACCGTAAAGGTAAGAGCATCGTAGTAGATGGCAACAATCGCGGCATCGTACTTCTCCTGGAGAGTCGCCTTCGTGTTGCCGGCGATCGAATCATCGGTGAAGAGCGCATGGAGAGCGGCCTTCTGCTGGGTAGAGAGGAAGGCATAGGTATGGATGTCAAGGCGGAACCATTTGGCAAGGTCAGCAAAATGGTTCTGCTGCATCTCGGCGGTGCTCAGCGCACGGTCGTAGAAGCGCATCGCGTAGATCCGGGACTCGGCGGACGAGCCGTAGCCGAGGAAGGTCCTCGTATCGCCGGCGGAGGTATCCTTCATCTTCAGCTCGGTGACGCCGGCCACAGAGTTCGCGTACAGCGAGGCCTTGATATCGCCGGTGCCGGCACCGCGGTCGGCAATGAGCGACAGCGTGAAGTCGGTGGTGGCGGTAGCATTGATCGAGACCTTAGGATCAAAGTTCGTGTTGCTCGTACCGTTGTATGCGGTGAAGCGGTTAAAGATCACCTTGCTGTCCGCAAGGACGTCTCTTCTCGGGGCAAGGTCGGAGAAGGTGAGGAAGTTGCCATGGGTCTTATTCTGGTTCGCCTCACCGGCCGTTATCACGAACTCACCCGTGATAGCACCCTTCGTGGGAAGGCCGCCGAGCGACAGGTAGGACTGGCCCGAGAAGGCGTTGGTCATCTGAATGTAGCCGTTACCGAGCGTGGCGGCCGCGCCCTGAGCCTTACCGCTATGGTCGTGGTATTCGAGAGGAGAGGCGGTCGGGAGAACGGCCTCGAGGGTAATGTCGCCCGTGCCAAACTTCATAAAGGCAGCGGCATACTCGGTCTTGTAGGCAGCGATCGCAGCAGCATACTCCCTGCTCCAGGCGGCGGTCGTTTTGTTGTTGACCGACACGGAAGAAAGCTGTGCTACACCGTAGAAAACAGCCTTGGCGATCGGAGCGGCCGCTGTCCCGTACAGGGGCTTGCCACTGGCATTTACAACCACCAGCTCTGCGGGCTTAAGCTCGTCGGAGAGCGCATCGAGGGCGGCAAGTGCCTCCTCCTTGGTCGCGTACTGCACAGCGTCCTTCGGGCCGGACGTCGATCTCCAGGGGTTCTCGGCCGCACCCGTATAGAAGCCGGTGTACTCGGTGTAGACACGGTCGGCATTCTCAGGCTCGCGCCCCACCTCAACGGGGACGATGATCCAGGGTGCGTCGGCCTGGATGCGCTTGCCGTCATACTGCGGATCGACACCGGGGGCCGTCGGGAACGTCGTGGGGAGATCACCGGCGTCACCCGCCCAATACTCGTTCAACTTAAAGAAGTCGAAACGGCCGAGAAGACCGCTTGCGACGTAGATGGTATCGTAATCGTACTCGGAGGGGAGGAAATCGGCGAACCTCGCAAGCTCGGTCTCGACATAGACGTCGACCGCCTCCTGAGTCACAGCATCGAGGGCATCCTTGTTCGCCTCGGCAAACGCCACACGGACGTCAAAGGGAAGCGACATAAAAGCCTCGACCGTGAGCTGCTTATCGGCGGCAGCAGTGATAAAGGCATTAAGATCCTTGTTCGCACCGCGGTAAGCGTCGTAGTAATAGGCACGCTCGTAAAGCGCAGCGGTATCGGTCTCAAAGACCTCAGCCGTTGTGTAGGGGTTGACGGTGTTGTTGGCGGCGATGCCCTCGTAGACGGCAGCCATGTTGCGGTCGCAATTCACGACCGTCGCCACAAGATCAAGGTTAGCGTCAACGGCCTTGGCAATGTCAATGAAGTCGTTGCGCGGGCTTGAGCCCTCACCGATCTTCAGGAGGTCGTAGGTCGCGGCAACGGCAATGTCGATCGCGGTGAGGACTGCTTCGGCGGCGCCGTCGCTGCCGATCGCATAGCCGGCAACAGACCCGTACATCTCCTTAAGGAGCGTAGGCTCCTTAACAGCAGCAAGGCCGTCAAGGCTGACGCGGTAGTACTTCGCAAGGTCGGCAAAGTGGTTCTGCGCGGCCTGCTCGTCGGTCAGGACGCCCTTGTAGTAGCGGACGGCGTAGATGTCGCCAAAGCTACCGCTCCAGGCAAGGAGGCTGGAACCTATATCATAGGTGTTGTTAAGGTAGGCAAGAGCCTCGTTCTTATACACCTCGTCCGTGCCCT
>JAZNAD010000011.1:0-4720 GCA_045586345.1 Eubacteriales bacterium | reverse complement strand
CTTGGGCGGCAGGGGCGCGGGGGCCGTCTCCTTGACGGGTGTCGGCTTTGGGGCCGTCTTGGGGGTGGGCGCCGGGGGAAGCTCGGCCCCGCTACGAAGGAGGGCGAGCGCATTCTCAAGCTCGGAGATGCGGGCCATGAGCGCTTCCTCTCCCGAGGAGAGCTTCGGATCGCAGAGGCGCGTCAAGGCGAGCTCTGCCACCGCGCGGCGCGAGGCGCCGGCACGCTGCATCCGCCCGAAGGCATCCTCGAGGATCCACGAATGGTGGATCAGCTGCTCCATGGTAAAGAGCGAGGACAGCTCACGGAGGCGCTCGGCCTCGCTGTCGGTAAGGTCGAGGTACTCGACGGCGTTTTTCGCCGTTTTCATAACGGTAAGATCGCGGTAGCCCTCGATCAGCTCACGGAAAAAGACCGAGAGATCGCGCGAGGACATGACAAGATCGCGGACCGTGCCGTAGATCGCGGCATAGTCACGCGCGGCGATCGCGGCGATCAGGTCGTACGCGGCGGCGCTGTCGCCCGCACCGCACACGGCGGTGACGAGGGCCTCGTCGATCGTATCCTTCATCCCGGCGCAGAGCTCAAAGAGGCTGATGGCATCGCGCATACCGCCGACGGCGAGGCGCGCAAGGAGCCGGGCGCCGCCCTCGGTCAGCGAGATGCCCTCATGGGCGGCGATGTGCAGAAGGCGTTTTGCGAGGACATCGTTCGTGATGCGGCGGAAGTCAAAGCGCTGGCACCGCGAGACGATGGTGCTCGGGAGCTTATGCAGCTCGGTGGTGGCGAGGATAAAGATCACGTAGGAGGGGGGCTCCTCCAGCGTTTTTAAGAGGGCGTTAAAGGCGCTCCCCGTCATCATATGTACCTCGTCGATGATATAGACGCGGTATTTGAGCTCGGCGGGGGTAAAGACGATCTCATCGCGGATGTCACGCACATCGTCAACACCGGTGTTGCTGGCCGCGTCCATCTCGATGACATCGGTCGCTGTGCCGGCGTCGATCGAGCGGCAGGCGGCGCACTCGTTGCAGGGGTTCCCATCCCGCGGCGAGAGGCAGTTGACGGCCTTCGCGAGGATCTTGGCGCTGCTCGTTTTCCCCGTGCCGCGCGAGCCACAAAAGAGGTAGGCATGGCTCAGCTTGCCGGATGCTACCTCGTATTTCAATATTCCCGTGACCTGATCCTGACCCCAGACGTCGTCAAAATCCACGGGACGCCATTTGCGGTAAAGGGCACGATACATAACTTTCCTCCGCGAAAATTTCCGTAAAAAAGCGGGCGGCGGCAGGGGGATATCCCCGAGCGCACGCCGCCCACAGTCAGAATTCCAAAGCCCGGATAAGACCATACACCATAAGATCGAACGCTCCCTTACACACGGAAACCGCACCGCCCGCTCCGAACAGGCACCCTCGCGGCACACCGGGGAATCCGCTTAATGCTGCTTGGTCTCCCACCTGACATGGTTCACAGCCCCCGATTGCGCAAGACCCATCCCTCAACGCAAGCCGCATACGGCGCAGACTGCACAAGAAAGGCCCTCAAATATGGAAATCACCCCTGCTATAGCGGATTTCAGGTACAAGGCACCGCTACCTCCCCGGCCAGTATGGTCCTATCCGGCCTTTGGAACTCAACAGATATATTATAACAAACGAAACCGATTTATGCAATAGCAAACAGAGAAAAATTTTAGACGAGGAAGCCGCCGTTGACACCGATGATCTGCCCTGTGATAAAGGAGGCACCCTCCCCGGCAAGAAAGAGGACCGCCTCGGCCACCTCGCGCGGAGTGCCGATGCGCAAGAGGGGGGTCTCCGCGGCGAGGGCGCCAAGATCCTCGGCCGAGAGGTGGGCGTTCATCTCGGTGTCGATAACGCCGGGGGCGATCGCGTTGACGGTGATGCCCGAGGGACCAAGCTCACGCGCTAAGGCACGCGTCATCCCGTTGACGGCGGCCTTGGTGGCCGAGTAATGCACCTCGCACGAGGCACCACTCTGTCCCCACATCGAGGAGATATTGATGATACGACCGCTTTTTTTCGAGATCATAGCGGGGAGAACGGCCTGAGAATAATAGAAATAGCCGTGGACGTTGACGGCAAAGATATGCTCCCATTCCTCGCGACTGAGGTCGGTAAAAAGCGAGAAGGACGAGATCGCGGCGTTATTTACAAGGATCTCGGGGTCGCCGAGGGTCTTGCGGCAGGCCTCGACGGCGGCCCTGACCTCCTCCTCCTGCGAGGAATCGGCCCTAAGGGCGAGCGCCCCCGTCTTTTCGGCGAGTGAGAGGGCCTCCCTCTCGGCCGAGCGATAGGTGAAGGCGACGCGGTAGCCGCGCGAGGTGGCAAGACGGACGATCTCGGCACCGATGCCACGCGAGCCGCCGTTGACGAACAGAACTTTCATTCGGGTCTCCCTTTGTGTTACTGATATCATTATACACGATTTTCTTCAAAAGTCAATTGTATTTCACACGGCCTTGTGCTACAATAAGAGGGATGAGCCAACTACGACGAGGAAGACGACTATGTTCCTTATTATCGAAAACGATCCCGCGGTGCGCAAAAGCACACGGCTGGCGCTTTACAAGCTGCCGATCAATACCTGCGGTGCCTCTCACCGCTATGCCGAGGCGGTGCTTGAGAAATTCCCGGTGAATGCAGTCTATATCCCACGCATTGAGACCATCCCGAACCCCATCGGCTTCTGCCGCCGCTTCAAGGAGGCGCACCCCGAGCTGCCGCTGGTGGCCGCGGCGACGCACGACAGTGACGTCGATCTTGACGCTTTGTATGCCGTGACCGACAACATTCCCCTGCGGCCGATCTCGACCATTCGGGTCGCAGAGATCCTGCTTGAGCTCTGCCGACTGTATACGGGGCGTGACATTTGCGAATGCCGCGCGGGCGGGGCGCTTCGCCTGACTCCCTACGCGCACATGGCTCGCTGTCACCGCTACTGGCTTCTCTTTACAACGCATGCGCTTTCGGTGCTGCGGCATCTCGGTGAGGCCTATCCCCGTGAGGTCTCCTCCCACGAGCTTGCCCTTTGCACGGGATCCCCGTGCGGAAAGCGGTCGACATCGGCCGTGCGCACCATGATCTCGGAGATCAATGCACGCACCATACGTGTGACGGGACACCCGATCGTCGTTCGCGGAAGGAGAGGATATACCGTAGCGATCCCCTAAGGCGTCAAGAAACAAGCCGCCCCCTGCATATACTGATAGAAACCGACAAATCTATCTATGCAAGGGGGCTTTTCCTATGCCACACATTTTTTCCTTTTCGCCCTTTCATCTTATTTATCTTCTCCTCGGGATCGGTACGGCGCAGGGCTTCCCTCCTCCGCTCCCGAAGGATGAGGAGCGCCGTCTCTTTGAAAAAATGAAGGAGGGAGACCGCGAGGCGCGCAAGCGCCTCATTGAGCACAATCTACGGCTTGTGGCGCACGTCGTGCGCAAATATTACACCTCCTATCCGAATCCCGACGAGCTGGTGTCGATCGGCAGTCTCGGTCTTGTGAAGGCGATCGACACCTTCTCCGACAAGAACGGGGCGCGCTTTGCGACCTATGCGGCAAAATGCGTGCAAAACGAAATTCTGATGTTTTTCCGTTCGCAAAAAAAGCTCTCCTACGAGGTCTCAATTAACGAAACGATCGACGTTGACCGTGACGGAAATCCGCTCACCTACATAGACGTCATCAGCTCGGACGAGAATATCACAAGAGACCTGGATCTCAAAATCCACGCCGAGCGCGCGTACCGCCTGATCGACGAGGTGCTGGACGAAAGGGAAAGGAGGGTTATCGTTTTGCGCTACGGACTCGGTAAGGCGCCCGCCATGACGCAGTGCGAGGTGGCCAACCGCATGGAGATCTCACGCTCCTATGTCAGCCGCATCGAAAAGCGCGCACTGCAAAAATTAAAGGAGCATTTCGGACCTTTTGTGCCTTCGTTTGAGGATTCGTAGTATAAAATCAAAGGTTTTGCCTCACAATAGTGGACAGAGACATTCCTGAAAGGAGAAATGCGTATGTTCATGGACAGACTCGCCCTGATCCTTGCGATCATCGGCGGCATCAACTGGGGCAGCATCGGTCTTTTTCAGTTTGACATCGTGGCGTGGATCTGCGGCGGACAGACCTCGATCGTCTCCCGCATCGTGTACGTTGTGGTCGCCCTTGCCGCGCTCTGGTGCGTTTCCCTCCTCTTCCGTACGGGAGAAGAGACCGAAGTCACCTCGCGCAACGACTGAATCGAATCCCCCGTTGGCGTACCTGCTAAAAGCCGGGTGCGCCATCAGGGGGATTTTTGTATATCCCAAAGAGTGAAGCAGTCATACACTAAAAACGGAAGACAAATTCCCGTGTCGTGATTAAGCAGTGGGATTTTGAGCCAAAATAAGTATGAATTCTCACGAAAGGAACGCGCAAAAGCGATGAACGTCAAACGCGGTGACATCTATTACGCCGATCTCTCTCCCGTGGTCGGCAGCGAGCAAGGGGGGCTACGCCCTGTGCTCATCATACAAAACGACATCGGCAACCGATACAGCCCGACCGTGATCGCCGCGGCGATCACCAGCCGTATGGATAAGAACAAGCTCCCGACGCACATCGAGGTCTACGCCGCCAGGGCGGGGCTTCCGCGCGACTCTGTCATCCTCCTTGAGCAGATCCGCACGCTTGACAAGCGGCGTCTCCGCGAGAAG
>JAZNAD010000010.1:0-4539 GCA_045586345.1 Eubacteriales bacterium | reverse complement strand
TCTCTCCTCACGTTATATCTCCGACCGCTTCCTCCCCGATAAGGCCATCGACCTTGTCGATGAGGCCTGCGCCCTCATCAAGACCGAGCTTCACTCTATGCCGACTGAGATGGATGAGATCGCACGCAAGATCATGCAGCTCGAGATCGAGGAGGCCGCCCTGAAGAAGGAGAAGGATAAGCTCTCAACCGCCCATCTTACTGAGATCCGCGGTGAGCTCGCCGCGCTCCGCGAGGAGTTTGCCGCTATGAAGGCGAGGTGGGAAGCCGAGAAAAACGCCATTGGAAAAACGCGCAAGCTCCGCGAGGAGATCGAGCACATAGGCGCTGAGATCGAAAAGGCGCAGAACGAGTATGATCTCGACCGTGCCGCCGAATTGAAGTACGGCCGTCTCCCGGCGCTCCAGGCCGAGCTCGCCGCCGAGGAAGCCAAGGAAGCCAAGGAAGCCGCCGCCACCGACCGCCCCACCCTCCTGCGTGACGCTGTCACCGAGGAGGAGATCGCCCGCATTGTAGCGCGCTGGACGGGAGTCCCCGTCACCCGGCTTCTTGAGGGCGAGCGCGATAAACTTTTGCGTATGGAGGAGATCCTCCACCGCCGCGTCATCGGCCAGAACGAGGCCGTCGCCAAGGTCAGCGATGCCATCCTTCGCTCCCGCGCCGGCATTAAGGATCCCCGCCGTCCGATCGGCTCCTTCCTGTTCCTCGGTCCCACGGGTGTCGGTAAGACCGAGCTCGCTAAAGCCCTCGCCGAAGCGCTCTTCGTTGACGAGCATAACCTCGTCCGCATCGATATGTCGGAATATATGGAAAAGCACTCGGTCTCGCGCCTCGTCGGCGCCCCTCCCGGGTACGTTGGCTACGAGGAGGGCGGTCAGCTCACCGAGGCCATCCGCCGCCGCCCCTATTCCGTCGTTCTCTTCGATGAGATCGAGAAGGCTCACCCCGATGTCTTCAATATCCTTTTGCAGGTGCTGGATGACGGTCGCATCACCGATTCGCAGGGGCGCACCGTCGATTTCAAAAATACCGTCCTCATCCTCACCTCCAACCTCGGCTCCGACCTTATCCTTGAAGGCATCAGCGAAACCGGTGAGATCATCGAGTCTGCGCGTGAGGCTATCCTTATGCTCCTGCGCCGCTCCTTCCGTCCGGAATTTCTCAATCGCCTCGACGAGACCGTCCTGTATCGCCCCCTCACAAGGGAGGATATCCGCGCGATCATCGACCTTCTCGTGCTCGATCTCTCGCACCGCCTTGCGGATCGCGGCATTACCCTCTCGCTCACTGATGCCGCCGTCGACTATATCGCCACCGCCGCGTATGACCCGGCCTACGGCGCACGCCCCCTCAAGCGCTTCCTCCAGGCGAATGTCGAAAACCTGCTTGCCCGTAGGATCATCGCCGGCGATGTGTTGCCCGATACCGCCGTTACCGTTGCGCTCAAGGACGGCCACCTTACTGTCGTCTAAGAAAAAACCTATGGCCTTTGCCATAGGTTTTTTCTCTAACCCCTTGACAAACAAAGCGATATATGATATCATTTTGATATCATATATCGGAGGTGTACCCTTGAACCCCATCATTGAGATCGAACACTTGAGAAAAACCTTCCGCGACGTTGTCGCGGTGGACGATATCTCGCTCCGCGTTCACCGCGGCGAGCTCTTTGCCTTCCTCGGTATCAACGGTGCAGGGAAGAGCACGACGATATCCATTCTTTGCGGCCAGCTGTCCCGGGATAGCGGTACCGTACGCATCGACGGCGTCGATCTTGACGCGGATCCCGATGCTCCGCGCCGTAATTTCGGCGTTGTCTTCCAAAACTCCGTGCTCGATAAGCCCCTGACCGTCCGCCAGAACCTTGAAAGCCGCGCCGCCCTCTACGGGATCATCGGGGCCGCCTTTGAAAAGCGCCTTTCAGAGCTTTGTGAGCTTCTCGATATCGGGGGGCTTCTTAATCGCACCGTCGGTAAGCTCTCGGGCGGCCAGCGCCGTCGCATCGACATTGCTCGCGCGCTCCTCCATCGCCCGCGCATCCTGATCCTTGACGAGCCCACCACGGGGCTTGACCCGCAAACACGGAAATTGCTGTGGGATGTTATCGATTCGCTCAGAAAGCGCGAGGGAATGACCGTCTTCCTCACAACTCATTATATGGAGGAAGCCGCCGAGGCCGATTATGTCGTGATTCTTGATTCCGGCCGCGTCGTGGCTGAGGGAACGCCGCATTCCTTGAAAAACGAGTATAGCGGCGACTTTATTACCCTCTATGGTGTCGAAGGCGCCGCGGTCGAAGCCCTTGGCTACCGCTTCGAGAATGTCCCCGGCGGTGTCCGCATCGAGGTCCCCGATACCGCCGTCGCTACCGCTCTCATCCTTCGCGCCCCCGATCTCTTCCGCGATTACGAGATCACCAAGGGCAAGATGGACGATGTCTTTCTTGCAGCCACGGGAAAACTCTTGGGAGGTGATGAAAAATGAAGACCGTGCTCCTACTCATTCGCCGGAATTGCCGTCTCTTTTTCAAGGATCTTGGGATTCTCTTTTCCTCGCTGGCCACCCCGCTCATCCTGCTTGTTCTGTATGCCACGTTTCTTTCCAACGTCTACGAGAGCTCCTTCATGGCACAGCTTGGTCCCTTTCATGTTGACGAGCGTCTCCTAAACGGCCTTGTCGGAGGACAGCTCCTCTCCTCGCTCCTTGCCGTTTCCTGCGTCACGGTTTCCTTTTGCTCGAACCTTTTGACGGTGCAGGATAAGGTGACGGGCGCACGCCGCGATCTCACCATAGCTCCCGTTAATCCCTCAAGCCTTGCTGTCGCCTATTATTGCTCAACTCTTATCGTTACTATGATGATCGCCCTTGTGGGGATCCTTTCCTGCTCGGTGTATCTTGCCATTGTCGGCTGGTATCTCTCGTTTTTCGATGTCCTCCTTCTTCTTTTGGATGTCTTTCTTCTCGTGATGTTCGGCACTGCCCTCTCCTCCTTTGTCAATTGCTTCCTGTCAACGCAGGGACAGATCTCGGCCGTCGGTAGCATTGTCAGCTCGGTTTACGGCTTTATTTGCGGTGCGTATATGCCGATCTCCGGCTTTTCCGAGGGACTTCGGAACACGGTTTCGGTCCTTCCCTTTGCCCACGGAACCTCGCTTTTGCGGAATCACGCGCTTGGCGGCGTCTTCCGCAGGATGGAGGAGGATGGTCTCCCCGCGGAGCTTATCGAAGCCATGCGCGACGGCGTGGACTGCACCCTTTACGTCGGCGGTGAAGCTGTTCCGCGTTATGCTATGTATCTCTCCCTCATCGGCGCGTGCCTTCTGTTCTTTTCTGCCTTCGTCCTTATTCACCGTTTTTTGCGAAAAAATTGATTACTTAACACGAAAGGGTCGCCGATAGCGACCCTTTCTCTTTTCTTTTCTTGACTTTCCGCATTCCTTTTTATATAATAAAAAGAGAGAATTCCGTAAAGGAGATCACCATGGCAAGAGCAACCATCAAGGATGTCGCCGCGGCCGCAGGCGTAAGCATCTCAGCCGTTTCCTATATCCTCAACGGCTCTACGAAAAAGAAATACTCCGAGGCCACCGTCAAGGCCGTGCGCCGCGCAGCGGAGAAGCTGAATTACTCCCCCAATAACCTCGCGCGCGGGATGCGCTCGCAGCGTGCGAACGCCATCGGCGTCGTCAACTTCTGGGAGAACGCCAGCGCCGTCTTCGCCCCCACGCTCCATGCCGTCGCCGATGCCGCCGCCAACCTCTCAGTGTCCGCCGTGATCTGTACGGGCTCCGAGGACCTTTCCTACATAGATGCCTATAAGAACCGCACAGTGGACGGCTTTGTCATCATCGCCCCCGGCGCACTCCAATTTAATGAGCGTGCTCATATCCGCGCGTTACAGGAGGCAGGTGCCCCGTTTGCCATTATCAACGGCAGTGTTCGTGCTGATAACGTCTTTTCTGCCTTTTACGATTATTACGCCGTATCCGCTTTTGCCGTTTCGCATCTCCTTTCACTCGGCCGTCGCCGCATCGTCTATGTCGACGAATTCTCCGAGGAAGCCGCAAGAGAGCTACGCGACCGCCGCGAGGGATACGTGGATACGATGCGCGAGGCAGGGCTTTTGCCGCGCACCTACGACCTTGAGCATCTCCGCCTTGACGACCTTGATGGCACCGAGGCCGTTGTCACCTCGCGCGCAGAAACCGCGAGAGCGCTGATGCGCCGTCTTCTTGATGAAGGGATCCGCGTCCCCGCCACCTTCGAGATCCTCGCAGGGAGCGGAGAAGAGCGCAGCCGCGAGTCGTATCTTCCCCTGGCCTGTGTCGAGTTTTCCTATGCCGAGGTCGGTGAATTCGCCGTCCGCGCCGCGATAGGACAGGCGCCATGCGCCTCGCTTTCGCCCGCCCCCGAGCTTCGCTCCGGTAAGACGCTCCGTTCCTGATTTTAAACATAAATTTCCGCTTTTTTTCGTTCTTTTTCACTTGATTTTACCACTTATATTCTATCTTCATCGGCGCACAATAATAGCAGAGACGCG
>JAZNAD010000009.1:0-3497 GCA_045586345.1 Eubacteriales bacterium | reverse complement strand
GGGTGGGGAGAACCACAGAGACGGGGACTGCGGTAGTGCCCTCCTTGGCGGCGGTGACGGCGCCCGCCCCGCGCCAGAAGGCCAGCGAGGCCGCGACCTCAGAGGCCGTGAGCTCAAGTGCCTCCGAGAGGCGGGCGGCATCGGCCGTGCCGAGCTCGGAAAGCGCCAACAGCACGCGAAGGTCAGAGGCACTTGCTTCAGCGAGAGCCTCGCTCCCGAGGAGAGGAGGAAGGGCGTGCACTTCGCCGCCCTTAACGGTATACATCTTCTTTTCCATGCAGCTACACATCCGTTGGTTGATTTCGAGGGGATATTGTCAAAAGTTTTGCACTTTTTCAACCGAGTTTTCCACAACGAAACTTGTCGAAGAAGCACGAGGTGCAAGAATTTTGATCGAAAGTAAAGAATTGTTGTCGTTCAATCGGCGGCCGAGGCGTTGAGATCGTGGGAAGCGAGGTGGCCGGCTAAAAGCTCGTAGTATCCCGCAGCGGCGATCATTGCGCCGTTGTCACCGCAGAGTGAGCGAGGCGGGATCACAAGGCGGATACCGCGCGTATTGCAGAGAGAAGCGAGGCGCGCACGCAGGTGCGAGTTCGCGGCGACACCGCCCGCCAATACGAGGGGAAGCCCAGGATAACGGTCGAGTGCCTCGCCAAGCTTGCGCGCGGCCGCCTCGGTAGCGGTGTGCGTGTAGGCGGCGGCAAAGAGCGGACGGTCAAAGGTACGACCGCTCTGCTCGAAGCGGTGCAGAAGGTTGACGGCGGCCGTCTTCGGCCCCGAGAAGGAGAAGTCGAGCGTGTCACCCGGCAGGGCGGGGGAGGGCAGAGGGAAGTCTCGGAAGGCCGCAGTCTTCGGAAAGCGTGCCGCGGCGGCTGCGACGGCGGGGGTCTCGCCGTCGGCCCCTGCGGTGACTTCGGTGCCCACGGCGGCAAGGAAGCCCTCGGTGGCTAAGACATCGAAGCCCGCGCCTGCGGGGTAGGGCAGATCAAGCAGGCGCCCCACCTTGTCAAAGGCTTCCCCCATCGCGTCGTCACGCGTCGTGCCGATCACCGCGATGTCGGTATAGTCGCGCACGTGATAGATAGCGGTATGACCGCCCGAGACCACGAAGGCGAGGAAGGGGGGCGTCGGCGGCTCCTTGTCGTAGTACGCGGCGGCAATGTGGCCGCGGATATGATCGACTGCCACAAGCGGGATGCCATTCGCGAAGGCCAGGGACTTTGCAAAGTTAACGCCGACAAGGAGCGCCCCGATGAGGCCGGGATGATCGGTGACGGCTACGGCGCCGATCGAGGCAAGCGGCACGCCGCTGTCCGCAAGCGCGCGATAGGTAATCTCGGACACCACCTCGGCATGGGCACGCGAGGCGATCTCGGGCACGACGCCGCCGTAAAGACGGTGGGTATCGGCCTGCGACGCGATGATGTCGGCAAGGACGGTCAGGCGATTGTCCTCGGCCGAGATGACCGCGGCGGCGGTTTCGTCGCAGGAGCTTTCGATAGACAAAAGGTACATGGTGATCCTCACAGTATGGCGATGGCCGAATGCCGCGCCGCGGTGATGGGGAGGTCAAGCTGCAGAGCAGCGACCGTGCCTCCCGATACTTAGACATTTTATATTATAATATAAAGAGGTGGGAGGTGTCAAGATGAAAATAATACCGCCAAGTTCTGCGCGATGAGAAATAAAAGAGCAGACCATGCGGTCTGCTCTTTTAAGGGGCGTTGTGCAGCTTACCTATTTTTAAACCGATATGCCATTAGGATCGCATTCTCGGTCGGATTCTTGTAGTAATTCTTTCGGACGCCGATCTGCTCGAAGCCGTGTGATTCATATAGCTCAAGGGCGGCGTAATTGCTCTCCCTTACCTCGAGGTAGCAGACCTTGACACTGCGATAGAGAAGCTCAAAGAGAAGCTGGTCGACGAGCTTCCAGCCGATGCCAAGGATGCGGTGCTCGGGGAGAACACCGATACGGAGAAGCTCGGCCTCCTCGCCGAGATGGAGGCCGAGGATATACCCGAGAGGGGTACCGTCAGCACCGACGGCGAGATAGGCATACCCCGAGGGCGAGGAGAGGTGTGAGGCAAGCGAGGCCTCGCTCCAGGGGTCGTCGAAGCAGGCGGCCTCAAGGGTAGTGAGGGCGGCAATATCCGCGGCACTTGCTGTGCGTACCGTGTAGTCCATACGGCATCTCCTCCTGCTTTTTTGAAAGTGCCGGAGGCGGAAAATTGCCGCTCCGGCACGTATTTTTTGTTAGAATGTAAATGATACTTTTCCAATGATAGGCTCAGTCTTATTCTGCGGTGGCAGCGGCCGGGGTCTCACCTGAGGCAGACGAGCGACGCCGGCGGCGCGGGCGTCGGCGCCGTTTGGCGGCGGCATCCTCCAGCTTTTTGCGGTAGACCTCGCACTCGGCGGGATCGGCCACGGTGAGCATCTTCCGCATACGGAAGGTGGCGTCATGGTTCGGGAAGAGCTTAAGTGTCAAGAAGAGGTCGCCGTCATGCTCACAGTGGAGCAGAGTGCGGTAGCGGTGGCTACGGCCGTGGAGCATTTTACCGATCGGGGTGAGCGGCGCGTGGCAGAGCGGGCAGGCGGGGAGTGCCGCCTCGGGGGACGCGAGGACCGCCTCGACGCTCTCATAGCCGACCTCGCCGATATCGGCGTCACCAAAGGTCTCGTCAAGCAGGTGCTGCTCGCCGCGCTCACCGTAATTGCGCACTCCCTCGGCAAGCTCCAGCTTTTGTGCCACGAGAGCGGTGAAGTAGGCGTCGTTCAGCGCATCGTGCGCAGGGAGGGTCTGCTCAACACCGAGCGCCGCCATGGCAAACTCGAGCGAGCGCTGCTTCTGGGCGCCCCCCTCTCTTTGGCGGCTGTAGATCCTTTGCAGGTCGTAGTCGCAATCCAGCCACTCGGACTTTACACGATGTGCCGTCAGGTTCTCGCGCAGCATCGGCACGTCGTCGGGCCCCCACGTGAGGAGCACAAAGTCCCGGCCGCAAAAGCGGCGGAAGCTCTCGGCTGCCTCCGGGAGGGGGGTACCGCGGTCGATCATGCTTTGGGTGATGCCGGTCAGGTCGCGCACGTGGCGGTGAAGCTTACAGAAGAATTTCGGCTTGACGATCATGCTGTAGCTCCCGACGATCTGCATCTCCTCGTTGAGCTTGACAGCACCGATCTGTATGACCTCACCGTGCAGGTGCGAGCCGATACGCTTTTGCACCGAAAGCGCCTGCTGGAGGTAGGCCTGGTTCCATTCCAGGTCAAGTGTGATATAGTACATAGTGTTCCCCAATCAAAAAAATTCACCTATCTATTATACTTTAGAACGGTGGCTTTGTCAATCGAAAACCGCGCTTTTCGGAAAACTCTTGACAAAATCCAGGAATACACTATAATGTATAATAGTAAAATGTCAGCTATAATGGAGATAGACCGTATGGAAAACGCCGCCCTTCTTCCTAGGATATTCGGAGAGATGGTGTTCGGGGACGA
>JAZNAD010000008.1:0-3501 GCA_045586345.1 Eubacteriales bacterium | reverse complement strand
CCGAAACATAATCAAGGCGGCTGTAAAGCAGATGCAGGACAGCGGCGTTGCCGACACAATGCTCATTCTCCCCGAGTTCGAGTTCTACCTCTTCGACGAGGTATCCTGGGGCGTTGACGCAAACTACATCGGCGCGTCGGTCGATGCAAGGCAGTCCTACTGGAACAGCGCCACCGAGGGCAAGGGAGTCGTCGTTCCCAAACAGAAGAACTACCACATCGCAAAGCCCTTTGACGTTTCCTTCGAATGTCGCAGTGAAATGTGCCTGCTCATGAAGGACGCGGGCATTGAGATCAACTATCACCACCCCGAGGTCACCGCTTCGGGTCAGTTCGAGATCGAGCCCCAGCTTGGCGAGGTGGTCCATATGGCTGACGCCACTATGATGATAAAATACATCATCCACAACACCGCACTCAAGTACGGCAAGACCGCCACGTTTATGCCCAAGCCCATCTACGGCGAGGCGGGCAGCGGTATGCACGTGCATATGCTCTTAATGAAGGACGGCAAGCCTGTCTTCTCGGATGACGGGGGATATGCGCATCTTTCAAAGACGGCGCACTACTTTATGGGCGGTCTGCTTAAGCATATTGCGTCGCTTTGCGCCATCACGAACCCCTCGACCAACTCCTTCAAGCGCTTGGTGCCGGGCTTTGAGGCGCCTGTGACGGTCGGGTATGCGACCTCGAACCGCTCGGCGGTCATCCGTATTCCTGCCTACGCCAAGAGCCCCGAGAAGCGCCGCTTTGAGCTCCGTAACCCCGATGCCACCTGCAACCCCTACTTCTGCTATGCGGCGATCCTGATGGCCGGTCTTGACGGCATCAAGAATAAGATCGATCCTCATGCGAACGGCTGGGGACCCTACGACTTCAATCTGTTCCATCTCCCCGAGGAGGAGAAGGCAAAGCTCAAGGGGCTCCCGACCTCGCTCCCCGAGGCGCTGGATGCGCTCGAGGCAGACAACGCCTATCTGACGGCGGACGGCGTCTTCCCGAAGGAGCTGATCGAGAGTTTCATCAAGACGAAGCGCGCCGAGTGCCTCGAGCTTTCAAAGATTCCGCATCCTGCCGAGTTTGAAAAGTATTATAACCTTTGATCTTCAAAGACAAAAAGCCACCGTGAGGTGGCTTTTTTCATTCAGGCGGGGTCTTCCACAAGGGGGGCGGTCTCCTGTGAGACGCGGAGCTTTTTGAAGGTGCTTATGTAGAAGGGGAGGAGAGTGGCGATCGAGAGGAGCCAGCCGACCGGCCAGACGAGGTAGAGAAAGGTGAAGTTCGGTACGAGCGGGAAGAAGGCGTAGACCCAGACGAAGCGGAGAAGACACATATACACGAGGGTGGCTATCGTGGGGAGGTTTGGCCTGCCAAGCCCGCGCAGGGCTTCACACAAAATTTGATAGATGCCGCAAATGAAATATGTGCTTGAGATAAGGACCATCTTTTGCTGTGAATAGGCGATGACGACGGGGTCGGTCGTCATAAGCGAGGAGAGGGGGCCGGAGAAGATCGCGGAGAGCGCACCAAAGCTTGCGCCAAGGCTTACCGTAATGATCATCCCAGCGGTGACGGAGCGGCGAGCGCGAGATATGTTACCCGCCCCGATATTTTGGCTGACGTAGGGCATTACGGCGAGGGCGGGAGCGGTTGCGATCTGGTAGAGGATCCCGTCAAAGTTGTTGGCGATCGAGATTCCTGTGGTGGCCTGAGGGCCAAAGGCATTGACGGTAGTAGTGATAATAACGTTGGCGATCGAATAAAGGGCCTGCTGAAGACCCGCCGGGATACCAAGGAGGAGGATCTCCTTGAGCTCGGAGCCGTAAAAACGGATGCGAGAGAGCTTGAGCCTGGTTGCGCCTTTGCTTTTGAGGAGCGCGCGGACGCCGAAGAAGGTCATCGCGACCCAGGAGATGATGGTGGCGTAGGCAACGCCGGCAACGGTCATTTTTAGGCCTGCAACGAAGAGAAGGTTAAAGGCGAGCTTCACAGTGCCGCCGAGGATCAGATAGATCATCGGGCGACGGGCATCGCCCGTAGAGCGCAGGATGGCAGCAGAGAAGTTATAGACCATCAGGATCGGGACGCCTGCAAAGTAGAGACGGAAATAGAGTGCCGCATCCGGAAGAAGGGCCGTTGAGCAATTCATCCAACGAAGAAATACCTCGGCAAAGCTTACGCCGACGATGGCCAAAAAAAGCCCGCCGACGAAGGCGAAGAGCATTGCTGTGCCGGTGGCGCGTTCAACCTTCTCCTGCTTTCCCATACCGATGTATTTGGCGATCACAACATTAGCGCCCGCTGAGCAACCGATCAGGAGTCCTGTGATGAGGGTGATCAGGGTACCGCATACACCGACAGCCCCCACGGCGAAGCCGCCACTCGAATCAAAGATGCGAAGAACAGTCATATCGGCGATGTTGAATAGGTTCATCGCCACATTCATGATCATGACCGGGATCGAAATGTGTAAAAGGCCTTTCATAATGGGGCCGGATAGCATATTCACATCTTTCTTCGTCGTATGAAGCGCCATTGGACATCCTCCTTGATAATCAAAGAAATAATCGGATAAAAGTCATTTTGTAAAGTTATTATAGTCGAAAAGAATAGAGAGGTCAATACTTTTTTGCTAAAATAAAATATCTTTTCATAGCGTTGCTTTGTCATTACATAGTTTTTCCAAAAAGAGTGCATACTGATGGGGGAGGTGGAGCATGGAGAAGCAATCAATATGGAAGGGTACGGCGGCGCTCCCGCGCTTTGAGCCGATGGTGGGGGATCGTAAGACCGATGTTCTCATCATTGGCGGCGGTCTTGCCGGGCTCCTTTGCGCGTATATGCTGTCGCGTGAGGGGGTGGACTATTGCCTGATAGAGGCCGACCGTATCCTCGGTGGCGTTACTGAGGGCACTACGGCCAAGATTACGGTACAGCACGGGCTTATCTATCATAAGCTTTTGCATCGGTTCGGGGCACGACTTGCGAGGATGTATTACGAAGCGAATCAAGAGGCGCTTGACGGGTATCGAGAGCTGGGCGCCTCCCTTGCATGCGACATGGAGACCAAAGCGTCGTATGTGTATTCGCGCGATAATAGGAGAAAAATTGAGCGGGAGCTTGCGGCGCTCTCGCACTTGGGGATTCCCGGAGAGTACAGAGATGAGCTCCCCCTGCCATTTCCGGTTGCGGGGGCGGTGTGCTTCCGCGATCAGGCACAGTTCAATCCTGCAAAGCTTGTGGCAGGGATTGCCGAGGGGCTTTCTATTTACGAAAGGACGGCGGCGGTGGCCTTCGAGGGGGATAATACCGTCGTAACGACGCGTGGTCGTGTGTATGCCAAAAGGATCATCGTGGCCACGCATTTCCCGATTTTCAATAAGCACGGACTCTATTTTGCCAAGATGTATCAGCATCGCTCGTATGTGGTTGCGCTAAGCGGAGCGCCGCTGCCGGAGGGGATGTATGTGGATGAGCGGATGGACGGTCTTTCCTTTCGCAC
>JAZNAD010000007.1:0-25595 GCA_045586345.1 Eubacteriales bacterium | reverse complement strand
GGCTATTCCCTTACGGCCTTCTCCTTTTCGTTTTCTGTGATGTCTTTGTTGGTTTCGGCATGCTCGATTCCTATCTTCCGCTGGGCGGCGGTGCGCTTATCACCTTTCTGACCTCCCCACCTATCAATATGGCGTGGGTCTTTTACGCTCCCTCGCAGACCCTCCTTGCGCTTTCGGTGCTTGATGCCGAATAAAAAATGAGCCCCTTATAGGGCTCATTTTTTATTCGCCGTGGAGCCGTACGATACGGAAGCAGGAGGCCAGGGTGAGGAGAAGGGGCGTGGCTACACCGACGGCGGGGTAGAGCGTCACGCCCCCGAGCGATAGGTCGTCGGCGAGGAGGAGCTTCTCCCAGAGGCTCCACGCATCCTCAAAGAAGAGAATGCGGCGTTCGCCGTTCTGCTCAAGCGAGGCGTACGGTAGACGTGCCACGGGGTCGTAGCAGATGCTTTCACCATAGCTTTTGATAAGCTCCGGCAGCTTGGCTGTGGGATGAACGCATCCCGCGCCTCCCCCAACGGGATAGTCGTGTGCCCGTGTGGAGATGCCGAGGAACAGCTTTTGCGGTCGGACACAGAGGGCGGCCTCCTCGGCGGCGGCTTTCACCCTGTCAAAGGGGGCGTGAGGCGAGGGCGCCCCGTAGCGCGAGGCAAAGTCGTAGGTGGCCAGCGAAAGGGCACCGGCGGCACGGCCGAGGGGCGCGAGAGGGAGAGGCGGGAGAGAGGAAGGCAGATCGCCGCTCGGCGTGTGGCTGACCATCACGAGGGAGGAATGGCCAAGACGGCGGCGAAGGCGCATGACCAGCATGCGGAAGGCGTCAATGCCTTCGCTCGGCAGGAAGGGGAGGTCAAGAAGCACACCGCCGTAGCCGCGTTCCAGGAGCAGGGGAGGGAGTGCCTCGACAAGACGCTCGCCTGCACTCTCCGAGGTAAGGAGGGCGCGTGAGGTCGCCTCCTCCCCTCGCCAGTCCTCCCCGGCCGCGCGTAGCATAAGCAGGGGGACGACCCCAGAGGAACGGGTCAAGGCAACGGTTTCTCCGTCACTTGGGAGGCGGATGTGACCGTCAGGGGAAATGCGACCGTCGGCGATGGCGAGAAAGGTGAGATAAGGGAGGACAGGTACAAGATCGGCAGCGGGAGTCCCGGCGGCCGCAACCCCGGTAACGGCGAGTGTACCGCGTGGCGGTGACGCTTTTTCCAGTGTGAGGGTCATCCCGGGATAGATCGCATCGCCCCCGCCGAGCGTGGGGTTCAGCTGCCGGATGCGGGCAAGCGGCACACCGCGGTGACGCGCGATGGATAGGAGGGTATCCCCCTCCTTGACGTGATAGGTCCTTGCGGCGGGGGAGATGAGGAGGGCCTGACCGTCGGTCAGGGGTGATTCAACGGTAAGGCCATTCTCGGCGGCGAGGGCGGTGGGAAGGATACCGTGACGGCAGGCCACCGAGGGGACGGTATCCCCGGGACGGGTGCGGTAGATGGTCATAGAAGCCTCCTTTCGCGTGAAGGGCGTTCGGCACCTTGAGGTTTTTATTTGGACTACGGTGTATTCCTTACAGTATATGCAGAGCGAAAAAGAAGCGTGACAGTTCGGTATGGAGAGCACATCCCGAGGAAATACTATCCGTACTGTAAGGGGCTTGCTCCCAAGCCCACAAGGAGGGAAGAAAATGCAAAGGATAACCATACTGCGCGCTCAGGCCCGAGAGATCCTCGATTCGCGCGGGACCCCGACCGTGGAGGCCTCTGTCTTTTTGAGCGATGGCACCGTAGGGATCGCGGCCGTCCCCTCAGGGGCCTCCACGGGCACCTACGAGGCACATGAATTGCGCGACGGCGGAAAGCGCTACGGCGGCAGAGGTGTGCTTGGTGCTGTTTATAATGTAAATAAAACTATATCTCCTGCCATTGTGGGGATCAATGCCCTCGATCAGGAGGAGCTTGATGCCACAATGCGCCTGCTTGACGGAACGAGCGATAAGAGCCGCCTTGGAGCCAACGCTATGCTCGCTGTCAGCCTTGCCACGGCACGTGCGGCGGCCTCGGCGCTCGGGCTCCCGCTGTTCCGTTATCTCGGCGGCACACGGGCAACGCGCTTGCCTGTTCCGATGATGAACGTATTGAATGGAGGCCTTCACGCTGATAACACTCTTGACATTCAGGAATTTATGCTCGTGCCTGTCGGGGCGGAGAATTTCACCGAGGCACTCCGCATGGGGAGCGAGATCTACCGTGCCCTCGGCGAGATCCTACACCGTGCGCATTTGTCGACTGCGGTGGGGGATGAGGGCGGATACGCCCCGAGCCTTGCCTCCCATGAGGAGGCACTTGACCTTCTTTGTGATGCGATCGTGGCGGCGGGGTATGACACCGAGCGCGTGCGGATCGCACTGGATGCGGCGGCCAGCGAATGGTGTGCTCCCGAGGGCGAGGGCTATCTTCTCCCAAAGTGCGGAAAGAGGTATACCTCGCGTGAGCTTTTTGACTACTGGCAGGGGCTTTGCCACACATACCCGATCCTATCACTCGAGGACGGGCTTGCCGAGGACGATATGGTCGGCTGGGCCGGGCTCACCGACCGCCTCGGGGAACGGCTGATGCTGGTGGGAGACGATCTGTTTGTCACGAACGAGGAGCGCCTTCTCGTGGGTATCGGTCGAGGGGCGGCTAACGCCGTTCTCTTGAAGCCCAATCAGATCGGAACTCTGTCTGAGACCGTGCGTGTCGCCACTCTTGCTGCTGAAAACGGCTACCGCACCGTGATGTCGCATCGCTCAGGCGAGACTGAGGATACCACCATCGCCGATCTTGCCGTCGGGCTCGGGTGCGGCTTTATTAAGTCGGGCGCGCCCTGCCGAAGCGAGCGTGTTGCGAAGTACAACCGACTTCTGAAGATCGAGGCTGCCTTATTTCGAGGTGGCCGTTACGGATAATCTTGGTCCCTCCCTTGACAAAGCGAGAGATTTAGTGTAGTATAAGGGGAGAAATCAAACCAAGGAGTCAACAATGGATCTTCAGAAGCTTCGCTGCCTCGTTCTGGATATGGACGGCACTGTGTACCTCGGCAACCGCCTTATCGGTGCGATGGACAAAACATTGGCTGCTCTGCGCGAGCACGGCATCCGCCTTTGCTATTTTACGAACAATTCCTCCAAGAATTCCGAGGACTACGTCAAAAAGCTCTCAGCACTCGGCCTGTATGACGAGAGGGATACCGTCTACACCTCGGCGATGGCCACGGTCTCCTATCTGAACACGCACTATAAGGGGAAGAGCGTCTATCTCCTCTCGACTCCGACCGTTCGCGAGACCTTCCTCGAGGGAGGAATCCCGCTGACGGAGGAGGACGCCGATATCGTGGTCCTGGCCTACGACACGACCCTCACCTTTGAAAAGCTGCGCCGCGCGAACGAGATGCTGGTGCGTGGGTCGCTCTATATCGCCACCCATCCCGATTTTGTGTGCCCCACCGAGGACATTCCGATGCCTGACGTCGGCTCCTTCATCAAGCTCCTCGAGGCATCCTCGAGACGCGTTCCCGATCTTGTCATCGGTAAGCCGAATTCTTTGGCCGGTGAGGCGATTCTCAAGGCCGTCGGCACGACGTGCGAGGAGACGGCAATGGTCGGCGATCGCCTGTACACTGACATCCGCTTCGGCGTCAATGCCGGCTTCGGCACTGTGCTCGTGCTTTCGGGTGAGACGACCGAGGAGATGCTTGCCGCCTCGGATATCGCGCCCTCGCTCGTTCTTCCGAGCCTCAATGACCTTCCCGCTCTGCTGGGGATCACTGTGTAATTGCCGTTTTTTTCAAAAAGGCTTGACAAATCGACCTTTCTGTGCTATCATAGTGGAGCGTGAAATATGCCCCTGTAGCTCAGATGGTAGAGCATTTGACTTTTAATCAAAGGGTCTGGGGTTCGAGTCCCCACAGGAGCACCACAAAAAAGCAACCATTGAGGTTGCTTTTTTTGCTTTTTACGTGCTCCGGAGGAAGATCGAATAGGAGCGGAGGTGAATGGACGCAAAGCGCCCGGCGCCGTGACTGACCAAAGGACGGAGGGGAGGCGAAATCGTTGCGCGATGAAATCCGCCCGTGAGGCGGATGAGGGGATTTCAGTATAAAAACGGCACTTGCGAAGCAAGCGCCGTTTTTTCTTTATTCTTCAGCATCCGCAGACAGGTTGCAATCGAGCTTGGTAGCAGGTTCCGAGCCCGAATGGTCCTTGTTCTGACGGAACATCAGTGTCTTTTCGACCGTGGTGGCGTTATAGAGTGCTATGATACCCGAGGAGGGGCAGGTGGTGTCGGCAAAGCCCGCCTCAATGTGCAGCGACGAGCCCTCGGGGAGATGGGCACCGAAGTGCGCTGTGTCAAGGTAGGCAAGACCGGCAATGTCGATTTTCGTGCCGTCCGAGCCGACGCGCGCACCAAGGCCGCCGAGTCTTCCGGTGAGGCGAGACACCGCGACCGGGTCACACATCCAGGGGCAACGCACCGTGATCGTCGATACCGAGCCGTGGAAGAAGGGTGTCGGGAGCTCAGCCGCCATCGCGCAGAGCGCGGCGGTGGCGACGTTCTGGAAGCCGCCCATGCTACCGCCTGCAGCGAAGACGACCGTGCCGTTGAAGGCGTCACGCATGGTCTGGTAAGCTGTCTTTTCATCCTTCGTAAGGTTGGTGTGGCTCGGGAACTTATTGTCGTACTGCTCGTCAGTCAGATAGCGGAGCATCTGAACGTTACGCAGAAGCATCTTGGTCAGATCCGCCGTAGCAGGATCCTGGGTATCACTGCCCTTGATGCCAAACCGATAGTTGGGGCCGGTCGGGCCGTCACCCTTCAGTCCGGAGTCAACGAAGGAGCCCGAGTGGTAATAATAGAGGGGCATGCCCTGCGGATGCATACGCACACAGATGGCACTTTCGGAGACAGCAAAGAAGCCGTCACGCGAGGAGGTACCGCCACTGTACGAGTTAAGGCCGACGTTAATGGGGAGCTGCGTGCCAGAAGCAAGCTTGTTCTTCGGCACGGTGATATAGCCGACGGCGGGGCGATCCTCGGAACCGCCGCAGCGGAGGAAGACCTCGTAGCAGTCGTAGGTCTCGGCAAGCGAAGCGCTTTGCCCGATCTTTTGGAGATATTCGCCATTCATTTTAAAGATAGCAAAGCCGTTCTTATAAATCGAGGCCGAGAGAATACGCTGGGTCGGGTCGGGAAGATCGGCGATCAGCGCCTTCCAGAATTCCTCGAAGTTCGAGGGCTCGGGAACATCCGAGGTGACGTTCGGAAGATCAATGATGGCGCCGCCGATGTAGGAGTAGCCGGAGGAGTTCTTGCCGTTCGAGTACAGGCTGTTGGCAAGCCCGTTTTTGCTATCCTCCGCATTGACCTGCAAGCGCACAGAGCCTGCGACCAGTGTGAAGTCGGCGGGAACGGTGATGGCGAAATAGCCGGAGGCCCCGCTAACCGTACCCGTCAGGGTCTTGTCGGTATCGTCGGCCAGGACGGTATACTTGAAGTGATGGCAACCGGTTGGGGTGACGTTCGTCGTGAGGCGGAGGACGAAGATGACCTCATCACCAAGCTTGTAGCTGAGAGAATCCTCGGTAGTCGTGCCGCTAAGCTGGGTCGCCGTGAGGTAGTTGGTCTTTGTCTCCATATCGGGGGGGAGGGTCGCCTTATGGATCGTGTGCTCGTGTGCCTTCAGCGAGGTCTTGCCCCCGGAGACGGTATCGAGGAAGAAGTCGACGCCAGCGGCAAGGCCGATGGCGTCTCCGCCGAGGATGTGGATCGTGCCCTTGGTGACGTAGATGTGGTAGTCACCCGCTGTAAGAGGAACGATGCCGTTCGTCTTGACCTCGAGGTGGATCGACCTTGCGACCGTGGGATTATAGGCCGAGGCGGTCTTGCCGAGGGCGGTGGCCAGCGAGGCGGCGGTGGTTTCGCCACCTTCGCCGTAGCCGACGGCGTAATCGGCAAGAAGCCCGTCAAAATTAAAAACAGGGATATTGGCAGGCGTCTTCTGGACGACACTGTTGGGGGCCACCGTCACCGGGACGTTGGGATCGGTCGGCGTTGAGGGGACGGTGGTCGTAGGGGTTGTGGTGGTTACAGTGTCGGTGGTAGTCACGGTAGTAACCTCGCTTGTTGTAGAAGTGCCGAGGCCGGGGATGAACTGACCCAGCATGTCGCAGGAGACAAGAAATGCGAATACGGCAAATATAAGACAGGTGAAAATAAGCCAACGGGAATGTTTCATACACTTTACCTTTCAAATGAGTATTTAACACAACAAGTATAGCACGCAACGTCGAAAAATTCAAGGGGTAGGACGCTACTTTTGTCGGTTCTGCCAGTGAAAGCGGAGGTACCTCTGTGCGCGCCCTTTACTTTTTGTGCAATTTGCACGCCGCCCTTGACAGAGAGGGGGTGACTGTGGTAAGATAAACGGGAAAAGTGAGGATGCTATGAAGATCTATACCATCAATCCGCAGCCCTTCGGCGAGGACGCTATGCCGAAGGAGGTCCGCTTTATCGTGGCGACGGCGCGTGCCCGCGGTGAGCGGATATTCGTGATCGACGCGCGCCCGTGCAGCCCCTATCTGCGCTTGGCCACGCGGCACGCCCTGTCGGCGCTCAAGCGGGAAGGGCGCATTGAATTTTTTGTGCCTGCCGCACGCCTTGACACCGAGGATGCCGGTGCGGCGCTCCTCGCCCTCCGCGCCCCCGAGCTTGCGACCCTGCCGCTTCTTACCGAGGACGGCGACAAGGATGGGGTCACCGTAGTCTCGCTCTAATCCCGAAACAAAAAGAAAAGCCCCTGCCACACGGCAGGGGCTTTTCTCTATCAGGCACGCTCTTCTAAGTAAGCAACGACATCACCGACGGTGATGAACTTGTGCAGATCCTCGTCATCGATGGCAAGGTTGAACTTCTCTTCGCAAAGAAGAATCAGATCCGCCAGTTCGAGAGAATTGACACCGAGGTCGTTAGCCAGCTCCGCCTCGAGGACGATCTTCGACTCATCAACGCGCAGCTCCTCCATCAGAAGATTTTTGACCTTTTCGAACATTGGATTTTCCTCCTAAAGGTTTTGTTCTTTGGGTTTCTATCACTTAACCAAATACCGCTTGATCTTGCGCGAGGTGTTCTTTTCGAACTCCTCGTTGCGGATCTCGATATCGGTCATGTGCTTGAAGGTGGGGAGACGCTTGTTGACGGCCATAACGGCGGCCTTGACGGCGTCATAGACCTCGCTCGGGGTCTTGCCCTCGAGGTCAGGGTGCTGCATTTCGGGAACCACGATGGCGGTGATCGCCACCTCGGCGCCGTCGCGCTTGCGCCCGAGAACCACCGACTCCTTGATGATCGGCACCTCGGAGAGGTATTCCTCGAGCTCCTCGGGGAAGACGTTCTTGCCGTTTGAGAGGATGATGACGTTCTTCTTACGGCCGGTGATGAAGATATAATTGTCCTTGTCGAGGTAGCCGATGTCACCGGTGCGGAAGAAGCCGTCCTCGGTGAAGACCTCGGCCGTTGCCTCGGGGTTCTTGTAGTAGCCGAGCATAACGTTCGGACCCTTGACGAGGATCTCGCCGGTCTCGTCGCTCTCGTTCTCGCGGTCGATCTTCACCTCACAGCCGAAGACGGGCGCACCCACCGAGCGGGGACGCAGCACGCGCGAGGAGTTGACGGCAACGAGCGGAGAGCACTCGGTGATGCCGTAGCCCTCAAAGACCGTGATGCCGAAGAGGTAGAGATCGCGAAGGATCTTCGGGTTGATGGGGGCACCGCCGCAGACGATGCTCGTCAGATTCCCACCGAACTTGTCGGTGATCTCGGAGAAGAGCTTCTTGCGGATGTCAATGCCCACGGCAAGCATCTTCTCGGCGAGCGCCATACCGAAGCGGACCTTCTTCTCCATTCCGCGGCGGCGGATCTCGTCGAAGATGCGCTTGTGAAGGGTCTCAACAAAGAGGGGCACAAGGATCAGCGTGGTCGGCTTGTAGGCCGCGAAGTTCTTAAGCACGTGCTTGATGCTGTCGTTAATGAACATTGAGCCGCCGATCGCGACGACGCCGAGCTGACCGCAGAGCATCTCGTAGGTGTGGTGGATGGGAAGCACCGAAACAAAGGTGCAGTTCTCGTCATAGGGCATCGTGTGGGTCGCCGAGTTGAGGGCGGCGATGATGTTGCCGTGCGAGAGCATAACGCCCTTCGAGGTGCCGGTCGTGCCCGAGGTGAAGAGCAGGATTGAGCATTTCTCCATGTCGGGAACGGCGTCGGTGAAGGCGGTGTTGCCGGCCTCAAGCGCGGCGCTGCCCTCGGCGATCATATCGGCAAAGGCGACCGTCTTCTCGCTCTTTTCGTAGCCCTCGGCCGGAGCGATCGGGATGCGGAAAAGACCGTCGTGCGCGGCGGCAGCGAAGCGCTCGTTCTGGCTGGCGGTATAGACGACGGCATCGGCCTCGGCCTGGCGAATGAAGCCCTCCACTTGCTCGGAGGCAAGCTCCTTGTCCATCGGGATGATGACGCCGCCGAGAATGACGGTCGCCATATAGGTGGCAAGGTACGCGGGATGCGTCTCACCGATGACGGCGATGCGTCCGCCGGCAAGGCCGCGGAGCGAAAGGGCGGTGGCAAAGGACTCTACCATGGAGGCAAAGCCACGGTACGTGACCACCTTATTTTCTCCATCCTCGAGATATTCGTAGAGAGGCTTGTCGCCGAATTTCTCGGCGGTTGCCGTCACAAGATGTCGAAGATCCGAATAAAAGATCGGAGGGATTGAGTGAAGAGGATTGACCATTTTCATGGCTTTATTTCTCCTTAATCGCTTGTGGAGTCGATAACACAATGACATTATTGTATCGCAAAAGCCCGTTTTTGTCAAGGTTAATTTTACCAGTTGAAAAAATACCCTCTGCTGTGAGGGATTTTTTGAAAGGTGTTTGGCCTTACACGGTCCTTTTTCGATCTGCGAAGAACGAAAAGAGGGCTTTACAAATTCTTTGCGGTGTGATATACTAGTAAAGTATGTCATTCTCCTCGGAGGTTTTTATGGATGCTTGGTTCTGGCTCTTCCTTGCCTTGGCTCTGCTTTCCGGTGGGGCGGCGGCGATCTTTAAAAGAGCCCTTCTTCTGCCCCCTCTTGCCGGGACGGTGGCGGCCCTTGTCTTGGCGGCGCTTCCGTCCATTTCTTGGTATTTTGAACTACTTGCCTTAGTCCTTGGTGCGGTGATTGCCGCTCTCGTTGTTTTTCTTTTTCCCCGCCGTCGCCTGAGCTCTCTCGAGGCCATGGTAGGGAGGAGGTGCACCGTAACCGAGCGCATCGAGCCTCTGACGGGTGGCCAGGTGACGGTGGACGGAAATTTGTGGGCTGCCCGCGCCCTTTCCTCGGAGGCTGCGTTCGAGGTGGGAGACGAGCTTTCGGTCGTTGCGATCGAGGGGGTCAAGCTCATCTGCGGCTGATTTTTTAGGGGGCGAGCTAAAATTTCAGAAACCTCTTGACAAATGCGCTCCGGTTTGCTATAATACACCCGTTGCGGTATTCCGCGCGTGTACCTTTAGCTCAGCCGGATAGAGCAACTGCCTTCTAAGCAGTAGGTCGGGGGTTCGAATCCCTCAAGGTACGCCAAAAGGGTGCTGCTATGCACCTTTATGGTGGGTATGGCTCAGTTGGTTAGAGCGCCAGGTTGTGGCCCTGGAGGTCATGGGTTCGATTCCCATTACTCACCCCATAGATCCTCGCCCTCCGGGCGGGGATTTTTATTTTCCCTGTGTGTCTTGACAGCGGCAGGCGGTTGCCCTTATAATAAAATGTAAGCAGTAACTGTCAGGAGAAGCACTATGAAAAAGCTCACTCTGGTCATCAACGGGCGGGGCGGCGTCGGCAAGGACACGCTGTGTGAGGCGGCCGCTGCACGCTTCCGTGTAAAGAACATCTCCTCAATCACGCCGATCAAGGCGCTCGCCGCCATCTGCGGCTGGCAGGGGGAAAAGACCGATCGCGCGCGCCGCTTTCTGGCTGACCTCAAGGCGCTGACGGCGGCCTATAACGATTACCCTACGAAAAAGATCACCGAGGAATACCGCGCCTTCCTGGAGGGCGGGGACGAGATCCTATTTGTGCATATCCGCGAGGGGGCTGAGATCCGGAAGTTCGTGGACGCGACCGGTGGTGCGGCCAAGACCCTCCTTGTCCGTGCCGACCGTCGGCTCCCGGCGCACACCTACGGGAACGCGTCGGACGATGAGGTCGAGAATTACCCCTACGATTACTACTTTGCAAACGACGATGCCCTCGAGGTCGCAGGCGAAAGCTTCTGCGAGCTTCTCTCGGAGCTTCTCGGGAAATAGAGGGGACATAGAAGAAAAGGGGCTATATGCAAACCATATAAGCCCCTTTTCCTTTTCGGTTCTGCCGAAAGATGCTGCCCTTTACAGCAAGATGCAGACGAGTCCTCCGCTGCCCTCGTTGATGATGCGGCCGAGCGTTTCGCCGAGGCGCTTGCGTGCCGCCGCCGGCATATGCCCGAGCTTGGCGTGCAGGCCCTCGTTTACAAGGTCGTAGAGTGGCTTGCCGAACATATTGGAGTTCCAGATGCCCTGCGGATCCTCTTCAAATTCGCGGAGGAGGTAGCGGATCAGCTCCTCGGATTGCTGCTCGGTCCCGACGATCGGGCTGAGTTCGGTCTCAATATCGGCGCGGATCATATGGATCGACGGGGCTGAGGCCTTCAGCTTGACGCCGTAGCCCCCCGATTGCTTGACGATCTCCGGCTCCTCCAGTCGCAGATCCTCAAGCGACGGCAGGACCACGCCGTAGCCCTCAGCCTCGGTCTCGGCGAGTGCTGTCTTGACCTTACCGTAGGAGCGTGCATCCTTCGCAAGCTCAATCACAAGCCGGAAAAGCTCGCCCTCATCCCCGGCCTCGATGCCCGCAAGCTCGGAGAGGGTACGGTAATAGAGCCCGTCGCCCAGTGTAAGAGCGATGTCGGCACTCCCGTCCCCGGCGTTCATCGTAAGCACCGAGGCCGAGGCCACGGGACCCTCCGATCTGGCGTTCAGTGCACCCGGGATATCCCCGTAACGGGTGATGGCTGCGGCTCGCTCGCCGATGTAGCGGCGGATCCCCGTAGTGAGCGAGTGCTCACGCGGCAGGGCGGCGCACCAGGGCGGCAGGCGGAAGGTGAGCTCGGATACCGGGAAGGCACCGAGGATCAGCTCGAGGATGTGTGAGATATCGTCGGCATTCAGCTCGGTGCAGTTGACGAGCGCGACGGGCGCCGAGTACTTGGCCTCCAGCTCGTACGCGAGCGAGATGGCCTCCTCGCTTCCGGGATGCGCCGAATTCAGCACGATGGCAAAGGGCTTGCCGAGACCCGAAAGCTCGCGTGCGACGCGCTCCTCAGCGGGAACGTAGGCGGCGCGCGGGATCTCGCCGATGGTGCCGTCGGTCGTCACGAGGACACCGATGGTCGAGTGGTCGCGGATGACGCGCGCCGTGCCCATCTCGGCGGCCTCGGTAAAGGGGACCGCCTCCTCGCTCCATGGGGTGTGCACCATACGCGGCGTGCCGTCCTCGCTGTCGCCGAGAGCCCCCTCGACGACGTAGCCCACACAGTCGATCATCCGAAGAGAGAGCGAGGTGCCGCCGTCGGTCGTCATCGTGACGGCCTCCTCAGGCACGAACTTCGGCTCGGTTGTCATGACCGTACGCCCCGAGCCCGATTGCGGCAATTCGTCGGTGGCGCGGCCACGCTCACTTTCTCCCTGGATATTGGGGATCACCGAGGTCTCCATAAACCGTTTAATAAAGGTAGATTTCCCTGTGCGAACAGGGCCGACGACGCCGATATAGATGTCCCCACCCGTCCGCTTTGCGATATCCTTATAAATGCTTGTGCTTGCCATTTTTTCTCCTCCCAAATCACGGCAGTCTTGCTATATGGATATGCACCCGTCCGCCCGAATATGCCGGGGCTTCGGATTTTGGCATAGATCACCGTTTTCTCCCTCCGATGTACGACCTTGTACGCCTGTCGGTCGGAGAGCTTCAATCTCTGCTCAAAATCGGCGAGCCCTATCCCACGTGATCTGATGGTTAATAAAAAAACGCGTTCCAAGAACGCGTTTTTTCTAATCTTCGGCGCGGCGAAGAAAAAATGCGAGGCAAACCCAGGCGCCGAGGGTAACGGCGGCCGTGGCAAGGACGACGAGGACGGCATCGAGAAAGAGCTCGAGCGTCAGGATCGAGGTCAGGGTATCGTTGAAGAAGGAGCCCTTCACCTTCTCGGGCTGGAAGGGGAAGAAGAGGTGGTGCGCGTTTTCCCAGAAGGTCGTCGCGAGGTCGCCGTTCGATGTGGCCACCGTCACAAGGAGAAACACAAGCGCCGCCAGTGCCAGAAGGGCGTAAAAGAAGAGTGTCGTGCGGAGTACGGCGCGCCCACACGCGCGCCGCCGCAGGATAAGATATAAAATGAGGAAGGGGATAAGAGCCAAAGAAAGGATAACGAAGCCCTTGCCGAGCTGCATCAGGTCGCGCACGTCGGCCATATGGTTGACGGCCGCTTCGCCGAAGATGACAACGCCGTCGGTCACCTTACCGTTCAAAAGCACCCCGTCCATCGTAAGGGCAAAGGTCTCACCATCCTCGAAAAGGTAGGTGACGATATGGTCGATGATCTCGTCCAATTGCCCGTCCGAGAAGTGGGCCGACTGCTCCCTACGGCCGCCGATGTATCGGATGCGCGCGCGCAGCTCGGTGCCGTCGTCCGCCGTGTCGGCATAGATGCCGTTCTTCCGGAACTCGTAATGATAATAGGCGGGCGAGCTCGCAAGAAGCAGCGCCGGCCCAACGATCGAGGCGATAAGAAGACAGAGGTTGAGAATGAGTATCAGAATGCGGTCCAAAATCTTCATACAGGATAAACCCTCCCATGACAGTATACCACGCCATGCAGAAAAATGCAAGACGGAGGTGCCTCTCGCTGATGCCGTACCATTCTCGATCCCGGCTTTCTACAAGCCGTTGGTATTAAGTCATCGCAAAAAGGAAGCACTTTGTGCTTCCTTTTTTCTGTTTGACAAGTTTATTTTACTTTGATGCCAGGAGGGTTGCGTAGAGCATCTCGGCGGCGGAGGCGCGGTCGAGAAGCTCGGCGGCGGCAAGCTCGCCCGACTCGTTGCGCGAATAAACGCCCATGGCGCACATCGCCATCACGGCGTCACGCATACCGCCCGGCAGGGTGTGGCTGTCGGGATAGAGAGGGGCGCTTGCCGGGGCATCGGCCTCGAGAATGCGCGCAAGGATGACAGCGGCCTCGCCGCGGGTGATCTCTTCGTCGGCGCGGAAGACGAGCCCCTCCTCCGAGAGAGTGCCGATGACATACCTCTTCTCCTGTGCGGTTGCGACGTACGGACGGAGCCCCACGGGAATCTCGGCGTTATCGTCAAAGACGGTGTTCTTAAGCCTTGCGGCAGGTGAAAGCCCGGCGGCCTTCATCGCCATGGCGACAAACTCACCGCGCGTGACCCCCTCCTCGGGGTAGAAGAACATGTGATCGCCCTCAAGAGTGCCGAGCATAATGTTGTTCTCGGCAAGAACCAGCGCCGGCAGGAAGACGGTGCTCGACGTAAGGTCGGCGTAGTCAAGGTCGCTTTCGCGCTTTTCGACGCTCACGCTGACGCTCGCGGGGGCGGTATAGTTGCCGTAGATATCGCGCACGACGAAGGTAAATTCATCCTTGCCGGTGTAGCCGTTGGTCGGGGTATAGCGGAAGTCGCCCGTCGCGGCATCCAGCATCGTGAGAGTGCCGTTTTCGGGGTATTCGATCACGATAAACTCAATGGGATCGCCCTCGGGATCGGTGGCACAGAGCGTCCCCTCGGCCGAAAGCCCACGATAGGTGCTGACAAGGCGTGAGGCAGCCACGTCGCTGACGGTCGGGGCGGCGTTCAGCTTTTCGGCAAAGCGGATGGTGCAGGCGATCTCGGCGCCCCCGGCGTAGGCGTCGCAGGTGAAGGTGAAGGCGGCCTCGGTGACCTTGTCATCGGCAGGAACGAAGGTCAGCCCCGACAGCGAATCGCGCGGTACGGTGGCTCCCACAGCGACGTCCTTCCCCCCGAAGTAGAGCGTGCCCTGCTCCTTCGCGGGGAGGGAGGTCAGGGTGATGCCGTCAAAGCGGCGGATGCCCATCGCCTGCTTGAAATCGGCCGCCGAAAAGCGGACGGTATCCCCGGCGACGGCGCCCTTGATCATGTTGGCATCCTCGGCCACGACGGTCATGGCACCCGTGAGCAGGTCGGTGGCCGAGGCCGTGATGGCCGAGGCGACGAGAAGCAGGAGGGCGGCAAGGCAGAGCAAGAGTGTTTTCTTCATTTTGGTATCATTCCTCTCTTTTTGGTGTTTGCCCCTATTTTTTCCCTCGGTGGGGCCTTTTATACAGTGTCTTTTCCCGGCACCTTGCTTCGACAAAATTCGTTCACCGTGCGTCACCCCTATGCATAGGATAAGTGTGAGGGGCGACCTTCAAGGGAAAAAACGCTCCCTCAATACAATCAATAAGGAACAACCATGAACCTTTACGATGCTTATATGACCGCCCGGGATCGGGCATCGGCGCCCGCAAAGGAGGAGATCCTCGCGGTCTTCTCGCCTGCGCCGACCGCAGCCCCCCGTGCGCCGTCGCCCCGTCCCCCCATGGGGGAGCCCGAGGGCTGCGGGTGTGAGGGCGGCAACGGCCGCGGCAGCTGTGGCCGCGACGGCGGCAGCTGCGGATGCATGCCGAGCCTTGCCATGGTCTACGCGAAGCCGCACGGCTTCCACACGCTTTACGCGGGCAATGAAGGGCTTACGCGGGGAACCATCTTCCGTGAGCTTGACATGCCGTTTACGGGAGGTGGCCGCAAATGAATGCTAAGGATGCCCTGCTTTCCGAGATCCGCGCCCTCTCCTTTGCTTTGGTGGAGACCAACCTCTACCTGAATTCCTATCCCGAAAGCGCCGAGGCGCTGGCCTATTTCCGCCGTGTGCGCGACGAGCTCCGGCAGAAGACCGAGGCCTACGAAAAGAAATACGGCCCCCTGACCGTGATGGGGGCGACCGCCAAGGATGGCTGGGATTGGGTCGAAACGCCTTGGCCGTGGGAAAGTGAGGACTGACTATGTGGATCTATGAGAAAAAGCTGCAATATCCCGTCAGGATCAAAAATCCGAACCCGAAGTACGCCGCAATGATCATTAGTCAGGCGGGCGGGCCAAACTGTTTTTTATGATAAATTTTAATCGTGGAAATAGATGGCGACGTTGCCCTTCGCTTTTTCAAAAATGATCTTGTCAATGATAGTCCGGAGTTGCTCATTTTTTGCGGATTCGGAAACGTCGGTGCGCTCGATGAATTTGGAAATCTTCGCCACCTTTTTGGCAAAGGTGGTGGCATCGATGCTCCTGGTGCTCACTTTGCTCCGCTGTGTCTTCAAGCTCTCGATTCGATCGAAGATCTCCTTCTTGTTCTGCGCGTATTGCTCAATGGTATCGACCTCGGCCAGGTATGCTGCTTTGGCCCGTTCGAGGCGGCGCTCCTCAAGGGCAATCAACTTATCGTAATCCACGGTTGCGGTGTCGGTTGTCTTTCTCTCCGGCATGGCGACAGCAAAGTGCTTTGTGGCGATCGCGCTGTCCAGGGCTTCCTTCACAGCTCGTTCTATTTTCGGTATGGTAATGGAGTGCGACGTGTGGCAGGAGCCCCTTGAATAGTTGCAGCACTGCAAAGAACGCGTCCCATTCTTGTCTGTGGCGGCGTTGCAGGCAAGGGTAGCGCCGCAGGAGCTGCACCGGACAAGACCCTTGAGCATGTATTCGATGGGCTGGGAGCGCCGGGAATACTTCGGGTACGCCTTCTCCTGTATCCGGAGGAGCTTTTGCACCTTGTCCCATAGCTCCTTGGAGATCAGAGGCTCGTGATGGCCATCCACCGTCATGATGCTTTCATTATCGAAATCAAGCTTGCTGACGGCACGCGCGCCGTCAAGACTCCAGCGGATCTTCCCGATATAGCAGGGGTTGTGCAGAACGTAATCGATCCAACGGTTATCAGGTGGGTTTCCAAACTTGGTCCGGACACCGCGGTTACCGAGCATAACGGCGATCTCCCGCTGCTTGGCACCGTTGGCGTAAAGGGAGAAGATCTCCCGCACGATAGCGGCATTTCCGCTTTCCTCATCGGGATAATACTTCTTATCCTTCGTTATGTACCCGAAGGGAGGAGGACAGGTGGGCTCGCCGCGAGATGCCTTTTCGGTCATGCCGCGTGTTACCTCGGCGCCGAGGTTGATGAGGTAGAACTCATCCATCCACTCGATGATCCTTTCAATCAGTGTACCGAAGTGCCCCTCCGGAATAGGCTCGGATACCGAGACAACAGTCACGCCCTTCTTACGGAGAAGATTCTTATACACCATGCTCTCTTCCTGGTTCCGGGCGAAACGCGAGAACTTCCACACATAGATGACGTCAAAGGGTGGGTTCTTTTCCTTGGCCATCGCTATCATGTGGTTAAAACTATCCCGTTTGCGTGTGCTTTTGCCTGATATCCCGTCATCGTAGAACACGTATTCATCGGGGATCATATAGCCCTCCTTTGCGGCATATTCCCGTATCTTCTTGATCTGTGAATCCGGTGAATATTCGTCTTGCCTCTCATCCGATACACGGATATAGGCAGCACCGATTTTATAGAGCTCTGCTTCAGACATGTGGGGCCCTCCCTTCTAAGATTTTTTGTATAATTATATAAAATTTTCCAAATCCGTAGTAGCATCCGCAGACTTTTCACACTCGCCCCGGTATAATGAAAGCACCACGCAAAAGGAGAAAAAAGAATGACCGATCTTGAAACGCTCGCCAAGCAGACGAAGGATCTGCGCAAGGAGAAAGGGGAAAGCCAGCTTGTTTTCGCCGAGGGGTGCAATATCAGCGTGGAGGAGATCAGCTTGATCGAGCGCCAACGAGCGGATCCGCGCCTTAGTACCCTCCGCAAGATCGCCGAGCATGTGGGCCGTACCGTCTCCGAGCTCGTGCGGCCGCAGGAGCCGCTGTGTACCTATTGTGTCAAGGAGCGGCAGGTGAAAGACGAGGACGGGATCATCCACGAGTGTTATGACGTGGAGTGCCGGGATGAGGAGAGCCGTGAGCTCCTCGACGTGGCACCGGCGCTGTTCTTCGACTTCAAGGAGGCATTTGCTTTTGCGTGCCTTCTGAACCGCCACGGGCTGAGTCGTTGCCACTTTCGCGATATCATCGAGGATGTCCTCGCACGTTAGTTTTACATAGTTTTGCATTTTAGTTTGAGAAAAACCTCCCCACCTCGGTGGGGAGGTTTTTGGTTCGAATTCAGCGGTGGCCACCGCGGATCGGTGTATTATTCGGCAGCCCACATTATCTCGAATTCTTGATTCATGCAAAAATACCGGAAGAGCTCTTGCGGAATATCGTCCCTTTTCTTCAACTTGTTTGATAAGTTTTCGATCAATAGACGCATGGTCTCAAATTCGCCGTTGGCATAGTTGCAACCGTACCTAATGTAATAAATAATCTTCATCATCGAATAGATCTCCACGATGTTACTTTTGCTTCGATTTTTCAGAAGAAAATTTACTATTTCCTTTTCTAATTCTGAGGCAGAACCTTCCTTGAGACGCTTGTCATAACATTTACACTGCGAGGCATGATTGCCAAGGATATTCTTGGCAAATTCGGCCGCTCTGTACGGTTGCAATATTTCGACGATTTTCCGATGGTACGGGGCGAACTCGGAGCTTACAAACCATCCTTCGCGTTGTATGTGGGTCCATACATATGGTATGCCAAAAAGGAGTAGCAGAAAAATAATAGGAGCGGCAATATACATAATAAGTTTCCTTTCGCCCTGTCAAGGGCTTTTTTAATTAAGAATTTAATTTGTTATAGCAGAGTTGGAGTGTTCTGTGTTGCAGAACACGGAACGTCCCACTAATCCCCTAATGACTTTTTTCGACAAAGGCTATATCATAGAGATATACCAAATCGAAAAGGAGAACGTTATGGGAATTTTCAAACGGTATCAGGAATACCAAAAAGCGAGGGACGCGGCGTGGGGAATATTGTTACGCTGCAAGGTGCGAGAGCTGCCCGTGGATCCAATCAAAATCAGTCGGCAGCTTGGTATCAAGGTCATTACGTATCGGGAGGCGAAGAATCTAATCGCGGCTACGGGTCTTTCGGAACTGACCGAAGATAATGATGGCTTTTGCATTATGGTAAGGAAACGCCCTGCAATATTTTATGACAACGAAACAACAACGCCGGAGCGTCAGCGTTTCACGGTCGCGCACGAGCTCGGCCACCTTGTCAACGGGGATCTCGGAGATCTGCCGACCTGCCGCAATACCGAGGTGGCAGAGGGAGAGCCGGATAAGGAACGGAGCGCCAACATCTTCGCCGCGCGGCTCCTGGCGCCGGCCTGCGTGCTGCACGCCCTCAAGGTCAATACGGTTGAGGAGATCGAGACACTGTGCAAGATCTCGCGCCCGGCCGCTACGTTTCGTCTGCGTCGGTTGCAGATCCTCTACAAGAGAGAGGAGGAGTTTCTGCGTACAAGGGGCTATTCCTGCTTTGGGCTATCGCCCCTTGAGCGTCAGCTTGAGAAGCAGTTTGCGGCGTTCATCAAGCGTCACTCTTTATGTTAGTTTTGAAATTGCTTTATGTTAGTTTTGAAATTGCTTTATATAGTTTTCAATATGTTCTATACTATCTTGAGTAAGTCTTAGTTTTATTCTTTTGCCTCTACATTCAAAAAACGCATCTACGAGCTCCCCTTTTTCGGGGGGCTCGTTTTCTTCGTAGTAATTCGGTTTGCCATATATGCGCAACATGTGTTCGCGGAATTCTGGGGGAGCTCCATAGTAATCGTCCTGAAGGTCCTTAGGCCATTGCGATACAGGGACAGTTGCTTCCATACGATGACCTAAAAGGTATTCCGATCGAACATCAAAATACTCACAGATTGCTTGAAGGTATTCTTCGTCAAGCGGACGTCTTCCGCATTCCCAATCAAAAACTATCTCGGGGACGATACCAAGGAGATTCGCAAGTTGTTCTTCGGTGCAGTGCTTGTTTTTTAATATTTTTCCTAATCTATTCAATGGTTAGCTCCTTTAATTATTTTTTTTGTAAGCATCGAGAAAGGCGTCAAATAGTGCTAACTGTTCCTTCGTCATGGGAAGACGTTCTTCGCTACCGTTACGGCAAATCACGATACCATTTTGCAAGGGGGGCTGTGAATTTTCTGCAGGCGCCCCCTTTTCGCTGGCCGAGGTCAAAAAAATTGGCTTTCCGTAGCGATATTCGAGGTGAATTTTCTCATATTCGTTCGCGCTCTTGTAGTCTTCTTTTTCGGCATCACTCCAAGCGGAGACAGGGTGGCTAAGTTTATAGGGGATTCCCATCAAAAAATCGGTTGAAACGCCATAGAACGATGCAAGCTTTTGATAAGAAGCGCCGTCTACGCGCACTTTTCCCAATTCCCAATAACAGTACGCATTTTGCGTTATCCCTACAAAATCGGCAACCTGCTTTTGTGTCAGGTCTTTTACCTTTCGCATTGTTTTTAAGCGATTCATAACAGTTCACCTCCGATGTTATCAATGATATTATATCGTATTTTGATAATTTGTCAACAAAAATCAAGGTTGAAAGAAACAACTTTGATTTTTTTTTGATTTTTCTATTGACAAATTCGGGGCGACGGGTTATAATATCAACAACAATGATATTTTTGGAGGTGAGAGTTTTGAAAAAAGGAAAAAGTATCCGTGTGGCTGATTTTAGGAAGGCGCGGTGTTACACCCAGGCGCACCTCGCAAAGCTTTTAGGGGTGACGCAGTCTACGGTGGCGATGTGGGAAACTGGCAAGGTGATTCCGTCGATGAAAAACATTATTTCTCTTGCAAAAGTGCTCGGTGTCACAGTCGATGACATCTGCGCTTGTATTAAAAAGTAAGAAAGGAGGATAGAACGATGAAAAACAGAATCAAGGTTTTACGGGCAGAACGCAATTTGACTCAGCAACAGTTGGCGAATTTAGCCGGAATCTCACGCACTACGCTCGCGCTGATAGAAAAAGAAAAGGCGGTGCCCGATGGCACCACCATTGTAGCCCTTGTGAAAGCACTCAATGTTCCGGCCGAACAGATTTTTTTGGACCTTTCCGTTGGTTGAACACAACGAACAAGGCGAAAGAACAAGCCCAATAACACACCCTGAGCATTTTGCATATGCTGTAGAAAACCCAAACAACATATAGGAGGTACTTATTATGCCTAGAGGGAAGCCCTTGACCTTTACCCTCCATATCGGAGGGAAGCAGGTCCAAACATTGACTGAGGAGCAGCGGGAGAAGATCGCGCAGCGCTGCTCCCTGGTGATGTCGGCCTATTACGCAGCCCATCCCGAGGAATGGGAACGGCTGAAGCCTGAATAGAAAGGAGGTATCGGTAGTGATCTTTCGTGAATGCGATCTGTGCGGGGCGTCGCTCGATCCCGGGGAGCGGTGCAACTGCCGCGAGGAAGCCGAGGCACAAAAAAGAAAAGCCGACGCAGATCATCGTGCGTCGGTGACGAGTATGCTGATGGCAACCGCCCGGGGCAAAAAGAAAAAGCCGTGACTTGTAGGCGCAAGTCACGGCCAAAGAAAAGCGAATCTTGTGTGGAGATATGCTTTTCTTCATTCTACCACACATTTCATTAAAAATCAATAGGAGAGTGGAAAAATGAACGAAAAAATCTTCAAAGAACTCATGGCCGAGCGCGAGGCGCTCGCGGACAAGCTCATCACTGCGCAGAGGGCGGGGTCGACGGACGAGGCGATCGCATCGTTCGACGAGGTATGCAAAGAAGTGGCGATGCACTTCCTGCGCTCGCTCCAGGAGGTGATGAACCCGACGCCCGAGCCGATCGCCTTCCTGGCGATCTTCGCGCTTCAGCAGTTTGCGAAGATGATGGCCGAGCGCTCTCCGGGCGCACAGGCCGCTGCCGATCTGTTTGCTGAGACTTTGGATGCTAATAGCACCACGATCAAATTCCCGCGCATCCGGAAGGCAGAGGAGGACGAGGAATGAAACTATTACCCGATAAGCTTGACTCCTTTCAGCATGGTGTAAAATGTGCCCTTCTTGAAATTCGGAGTCAACTTGTTGTACTCGAAGAGGATCTTGGCAACATTGTAGAGATGTGTGATGGTGGGATGTTCACCCTGGCAATGAACGACACACGGAAGTATGCGCAGTTCAGCATTGATGCGTTGGATCTTATGCTCGATTCCTTTCCGTATTACGGTGTTTTCCCAAGGAAGGCCGATGACGGCGAGGATGATTTCCGCGCACTCACCGGAGAAGAAACCGAATTTTGCAAAGACTACTTGTCAATTATGGAGGTTTGACAAATGAGACTCACTGATCTTACCCTTACGAATTTTCAGGGGATCCGGCACATGACGCTGTCCTTTTCGGCCGAAAGCGCCTCGATCTTTGGCGATAACGCCACCGGCAAGACCACGGTGTTCAATGCGATCACGTGGCTGCTCTTCGATAAGCCCGGGAACGGCGCGAAGAATTTCACACCGAAGACCAAGGGCCCCAACGGGGATCTCCACAACCTGGAGCATAGCGCCGAGGCGACCTTCCTTGACGGTGACCGCCTTATCACGCTGAAGAAGACCTTCCATGAGGTCTACAAGAAGCAGAAGGGAAGCGCCCGGGAGGAATTCTCCGGCCACACGGTCGACTACTATCTTGACGGTGTCCCCGTGAAGGAAAAGGAATACGCCGCTACCGTCCTTTCGCTGACGGGCGGCGATACCGAGATCCCGAAGATGCTGACAATGCCCGACTATTTCTCCGAGGGAATGCCCTGGGAGGCGCGCCGCCGGATCCTGCTTGAGATCCTCGGCGACGTTGCCGATGAGGACGTGATCGCGTCCGTTCCTGAGCTCTCCGACCTCGCAACGGTTCTTCGGATGCCGGGGAGCGTTGACCGCACCTACGGCGTGGATGAATACCGCAAGATCGCGTTGGCGCGGAAGGCCGAGATCAATCGCCGCCTGGCATCGCTCCCCGGACGGATCGACGAGGCCGAGCGTGCGATCCCCGATGTCACGGGGGTCAAGAGGGAGGTCGTTCTCACCTCGCTTACCAATCTCGGTGTAGAGCGCGACCGCGCGCTCGATGAGCGTGAGGATGCCAGGCGTGGCGATAGCCGTACTGCTGAAATCCGCAAACGAATGGCCGAGGTCGAGTGCACCATGGCCGAGCGCCGGAGCGCCTACATACTCGAGGAAGCACAGAAAAATGCGGTCCTCGATGCCGAGATCCGGGAGGTGCGGGATGAGCTCTCCCGCGTTGAGCGCGATACCGCTGAGGTAGCAAGCGATCTCTCGATCGCTCGTAAGAAGGTCGATAGGATGAAGGCCGAGCGCGAGCAGCTGCTTGCCGAATACAATCAGGTAGCCACCGAGACATGGGACGAGGGAGCGGCGATCTGCCCGACCTGCCACCGTCCCCTCCCGGAGGAGGACATTGAGCAGATGCGCGAGCAGTTCAATCTCGGCAAGAGCCGCCGCCTTGAGGCGATCAATGAGCGTGGCCGCACCATGGCCTCGAAGACTATGATCGAGGAGGCGGAGGCAACGATCGCCGAGCTTGACGAGGCGGTCAAGGCGCTCCCCGAGCGCCGGCGCGAGATCCTCGCTAAGCTTGAGGCCCTTGAGGCGCGCCGCGTGCCTAGCGTGCGCTTTGAGGAAACGAATGGCTATTATGCGTACAGCCTTGAGATCGACTCTCTGCGTAAGAAGCTTGCCGATGCGCAGGCGTACATCGATGAGGCTACGGCGACGGCTGACAGCAAGCTCCGCGCCATCGATGACGAGCTTCACGAGCAGAACGAGCTTCTCGTCCGTTTCTCGGTGGCCGAGACCCAGCGCGAGCGCATTGCCGAGCTTGAGGCCGAGGAGAAGCGCCTGGCCGCCGAGTTTGAGGAGCTTGAGCGCGGCCTCTACCTTTGTGATCTCTTTGTCCGCGCGAAGGTCTCGACGCTGACCGAGCGCATCAACGGCGCCTTCCAAAACGTGCGCTTCCGCCTGTTCCGTGAGCAGATCAACGGCGGCCTTGCCGAGGACTGCGAGGTCATGATCCCTGCGGCCGACGGTCGCATGGTGCCCTATTCCTTCGCCAACAGTGCCGCGAGGATCAATGCGGGGCTGGAGATCATTTCGGTCCTCTCGCGCCACTTTGGCGTGGAGATGCCGATCGTGGTGGACAACGCCGAGAGCGTGACCCACCTTGCCGACGTCGACGCCCAGGTGATCCGCCTGGTCGTGAGTGAGGCGGACAAGCAGCTCCGCCTCGAGCTTGATTGAAAGGAGACACGAAATGTCTGAAAGTACGATGCCTACCGCTCCCGCGAAGAACGAGCAGCTGGCCGCCTCCGAGCGCTTTATGCAGAAGGTACTTGCCGAGTTCTCCGGCAACGTTGCCGGAGCGCTTGAGATCACCGATTATCAGAGAACGCTGATCCAGGGGTATTTCATCAAGATCGACCGCGCCCTGAAGGCGGCCGAGGAGGAGCGCCTGCGAAAGAACAAGCAGAACAGCGACCCCTCTTACAACAACGATCTCCCTGTGGACTGGAACCACGTGAACCTCGGAGATCTTGCGATCGACCTCGTGCATTATGCACGTATGGGCCTCGATATGACCCAGGAGAACATGCTGTTCCCGATCCCGTATAAGAACAATAAGCGCGGGGTCTATGACGTTACCCTGATGCCCGGCTATAACGGGATCCGCTATATCGGCGAGAAGTACGCGCTTGACCTGCCGCGTGCGGTGACGGTCGAGGTGGTGTATTCCACCGACACCTTCCGCTCGATGAAGAAGAGCCTTCAGAACCGCGTGGAGAATTACGAGTTTGTCGTCAACCAGCCCTTTGACCGCGGCGAGATCGTCGGCGGCTTTGCCTACCTTGAGTTTGCCGATGCCACGAAGAACGAGCTTATCGTGATGTCAATGAAGGATATCCAGAAGCGCAAGCCGCGTTACGCCTCCCCCGAGTTCTGGGGCGGCGTCAAGAAGCGCAAGGAGAACGGCCAGTGGATCGAGGAGCCCATGGAGGGCTGGCTCGATGAGATGGTGCGTAAGACGCTGATCCGCGAGGCGTACAGCGCCAAGCACCTCCCCCGTGATCCCGAGAAGGTGGACTCGTCCTACCGGCAGATGATGCTGATGGAGGCCCGGTATGCGGAGATCGAGGCCGAGGCCGAGATCGAGGCCAAGGCGAACGCCATTCCGATCGACACGCAGGAGCCACCGGCCATCGACACGACGTCGGGCGAGGTGACGCCGACTTTGGCCGCGGCGGCCGACTTCTGATGGAGATCAAGGTCATTGCATCGGGGAGCAGCGGGAACGCCTACCGGGTATCCGACGGTGTGACCTCGCTCCTCCTTGATGCGGGTGTGCCGCTCTCTAAGCTCCGTCCGGCGCTCGGCTTCCGCGTGAGCGCTCTCGACGGTTGCCTGGTCTCTCATTGCCACATGGACCATTCTAAGGCCGTAGAGGAGCTTTTGCGCGCCGGGGTGAATGTCTACACCTCCGCAGGCACGATCGAGGCCCTGACGCTGGCAGGCCGCCGCGTGAAGCGCGTGAAGGCGCTTGAGGAGACCGAGATCGGGACATTCACGGTGCTACCCTTTGATGTGGCGCACGATGCGCCCGAGCCGCTCGGGTTCCTTCTCACGTCAAGGGCGACAAAAGAGAAATTGCTGTATGCGACCGATGCGTTTTATCTGAAGTACCGGTTTCAAGGCCTCACCCACATTATGTGTGAATGCAATTATTCCGAGGAATGCCTGCGTAAGAGCATCGAAGCCGGTACGGTACCAACGGCGCTGGCAAAGCGCCTGCGGACAAGCCACATGCGGCTCGATACCTTCCTTGACTTTCTTCGTGCTAATGATCTCTCCAAAGTCAGAAAAATTTTCCTTCTCCATCTCTCCGCGAACAACAGCGATGCCGAGCGTTTTCGTGAGGCCACAGAGCGCCTTACGGGCTGCGAGGTGTATCTGGCCTAAACAAAAAGACGGCCGAGCCGTCTTAATTGTTCTGATCTTCAATTTCTTTTCCGATGCAGCTGTAAATAAATTTTCTTAAAAGGGCGTTCGGCGTGGTGCTTTTGCTTTCTGCATAGGCCTTGAATGCTTCTGCATCTTCCTTCTTGATTTTGCATGCCATATGCTTCATATTCTCGGAATCCCATTTGTCATTAGCTTGTCTCTTCGCGCGCGATACGGGCATATATATTACCTCCTCTTTTGTTAAGAATAGTATACCATAAATCGCGTGAAAAGTACACGGTTAAACTGCACAAAATACACGGTTAAACTTTGAGCAAGATGCCGATTGACTACACGGTTAAACCGTGTTATAATTTCCTCGTAAGGTGGCCGCCTACACATCACAAAGAGGGAGGAAAATTGGTATGTGGGAAGCAAAAGATCTAAGT
>JAZNAD010000006.1:0-11228 GCA_045586345.1 Eubacteriales bacterium | reverse complement strand
ATGCCCGGCACCATCCTTGACGTAAAGGTTGCTGTCGGTGCCACCGTCAAGAAGGGCGATGTCCTCTGCGTGCTCGAGGCCATGAAGATGGAAAACGACATTCCCGCCCCCGCGGACGGCAAGGTCGTCGCGATCAATGTTCAGAAGGGCGCGACCGTCAACGCCGGTGACGTCCTCGTTTCGCTCGGCTGATAGCGAAAGGAGATTTATCCGATGGGTGAAATTTTCACAAATATCGGAAAATTCTTGGGTGAAACCGGTGTAGCAAAGCTCTTTTCGGATTTTTTGGGCGGCGGTTGGAAGATCCTTGTGATGTTCGCCATCGTTATGGTGCTCTTCTACCTCGCCATTGTCAAAAAGTTCGAGCCGATGCTTCTGCTCCCCATTGCCTTCGGTATGCTTCTTACCAACCTGCCGGGCGCACAGCTTTATCACGCCGAGTTTTTCTCCGATCAAACATACGTCGAATTTATCGACAAAGAAAACGAATGGAAGATCGAAGGTGACTTTTCCGAAGAAGCCTCTGCTTTTCTGACCGCAATCGACACAGAATACAACGGCACCTACTCGTATGACCTCGATAAAGAGGAAGGGGTATGCAAAACCCCCGATGGTAAAGTTATTTATACCATCAAGGAAGGGGTTTGCACCTTTAATTCCGAGTTCTTCTTCCAAAAAGACTCCGATGGTCTCTTGACCGATGATCTTAATGGCACGGTGGAGGCTCTTTACAAGGAGCACCTCGGCAGCTTTGCCAAGATCAAGCGTTCGGGTGACAACGCCTTTATCCAGATCAAGATGTCGACCCTTCTTAAGAAGGTCTTCAACGAGGGCGGCCTCCTTGATATGCTCTATCTCGGCGTTAAGTTCGGCATTTATCCCTCGCTGATCTTCCTCGGCATCGGCGCCATGACCGACTTCGGTCCCCTCATTGCCAACCCAAAGAGCCTGCTCCTCGGCGCCGCCGCACAGTTCGGCGTCTTTGCCGCCTTCTTCTTCGCTCTGATCTTCGGCTTCAACGCTACCGAGGCCGCCGCTATCGGCATCATCGGCGGCGCGGACGGACCGACGGCCATCCTCGTGACCAAGACCCTGGCGCCGCATCTGCTCGGTGCTATCGCCATTGCGGCGTACAGCTACATGGCCCTGATCCCGATGATCCAGCCCCCCATTATGAAGCTCCTGACCACCAAGCGCGAGCGCTCGATTGTTATGACGAGCCTGCGTCCCGTCAGCAAGACCGAAAAGGTCATCTTCCCGATCCTCGTTACTCTGCTTGTGGTTTTGATCGTTCCCGATGCCGCCCCCCTTGTCGGCTTCCTGATGCTCGGTAACCTCTTCAACGTCAGCGGTGTGACCGACCGTCTCTCGAAGACCGGCCAGAACGAGCTTATCAACATTGTCACGATCTTCCTCGGCGTCTCGGTTGGTGCTACCGCCACCGCTGAAAACTTCCTTGCCTTTGATACCCTTCTCATCATCGTGCTGGGCCTCTTCGCCTTTGCTCTTTCGACCTCCGGCGGTCTGCTCTTCGGTAAGCTGATGTGCTTCCTCACAAAGGGCAAGATCAATCCTCTCATCGGCTCGGCCGGCGTTTCCGCAGTTCCGATGGCCGCCCGTGTGGCCCAGGATGTCGGTCGCCGTGACAATCCCTCCAACTTCCTGCTGATGCACGCCATGGGTCCGAACGTTGCCGGTGTTATCGGCTCTGCCGTGGCAGCGGGCGTCTTTCTGACCTGGTTCAGTTAAGCCGTACCGCCAAAGTAATGAGAAAGGAAAACCACTATGTCTAAAGTACTTCTTACCGAAACCGTACTGCGCGACTCGCACCAGTCGCTGGCCGCCACCAGAATGACGACCGAGGAGATGCTCCCCATTCTCGAAGCGATGGATGCTGTCGGCTATCACTCCCTCGAGGCCTGGGGCGGCGCCACCTTTGACGCCTGCCTCCGTTACCTCAACGAGGATCCGTGGGAGCGTCTGCGCACCATCCGCAAGCGTGTCAAGAACACCAAGCTCCAGATGCTCTTCCGCGGCCAGAACATTCTCGGCTACCGCCACTATTCCGACGACGTCGTTGAGTACTTCGTCAGAAAGTCGATCGCCAACGGCATCGACATCATCCGCATCTTTGACGCTCTGAACGACCCCCGCAACCTTGAGACCGCCATAAAGGCGACCATCAAGGAGGGCGGCCACGTCCAGGCGGCCATCAGCTACACCACAAGCCCCGTCCACAACAACGAGTTCTTTGCGGCCTACGCCAAACAGCTCGAGGATATGGGTGCCAATTCGATCTGCATCAAGGATATGGCGGGTCTGCTTAAGCCCTACGACGCCTACCAGCTTGTCAAGGCCATCAAGGGCTCGGTCAAGGTTCCCGTTCAGCTCCACACCCACTACACCTCGGGTCTTGCCTCGATGACCGTCTTCAAGGCAATCGAGGCCGGTGTCGACATCGTCGATACCGCCATCTCTCCGATGGCGATGGGCACCTCCCAGCCTCCGACCGAGGCGATCGTCGCTACCTTCGCCGGCACGCCCTACGATACCGGCCTTGATCTTGAGAAGCTCGACGTCGTATCCAAGTTCTTCACCGGCATCCGCCAGAAGTACCTCGAGAGTGGCCTCATTGACCCGAAGGTCCTGAAGGTCGACGTCAACGCTCTTCTCTACCAGGTTCCCGGCGGCATGCTTTCAAACCTTGTCTCGCAGCTGAAGGCCGCCGGCAAGTCGGATAAGCTTGACGAGGTGCTTGACGAGGTTCCGCGCGTCCGCGCCGATGCCGGTTATGTGCCGCTGGTTACCCCCACCTCGCAGATCGTCGGTACCCAGGCGGTCAGTAACGTTCTCTTCGGCAGATACGCCAGCACCACCAAGGAATTCCGTGGCCTTATCCGCGGCGAATACGGTAAGACTCCCGTGGAGATCAACCCCGAGTTCCGCAAGAAGATCATCGGCGATCTCGAGCCGATCGATCACCGCCCCGCCGACGACCTCGAGCCCGAGATCGACGGACTGCGTGAGCGCGTTATGCCCTACGCCGAGCAGGACGAGGACCTCCTCTCGCTCGCTCTCTTTGAGAATGTGGCTGTGAAGTTCTTCGAATGGAGAAAGAAGCAGCGTCATAAGCTTGATTCGAACAGCGACGCCGAAAACGGCGTACACTCGGTCTAAAACACTATGGGCGGTCTGTCCAAGCAGACCGCCCATAGTTGTATAACCAAAAAAGAGCAGACCAGGCGTCTGCTCTTTTTCGGTTATACCTTAATACGAAGCCCCTTAATTTCTTGGGAAAATGCTATTGTCATTATCGTTTTTATTCTGCCCCGCATACGGGAACTGCCGTGCAAGCTCCTCGGCCTCGCGGCGTTCCTCTTCACGGCGACGCTCCTCCTCCTGACGGATGCGCTCCTCTTCCTTCCGCTTGGCATCCTCCGCATCGCTCTCGCGCTTCTTGCTTTCGGCGATCTCGGCGATCTCCTCGTAGGTAGCGTCGCGCTCCATCGCAGCCAGGAACTGGTCGCCGTCCATCGTCTCGTATTTAAGAAGGAACTCAGCGACAAAGGTCAGCTTATCGGCGTGAGCCGCAAGCATCGCCATGCATTTCTTATGCGCATCATCGATCAGTGCACGGATCTCATCGTCGATCTCGGCCGCCGTCTTTTCGGAGTAGTTCTTCCCCGAGGAAAAGTCACGCCCGAGGAAGACCTCGTCGCTCGAATGCTCCGAACCGTACAGAACGGTGCCGAGCTTCTCGCTCATACCGTAGCGCGTCACCATGTTTCTGGCAACCGCCGTGGCCTTCTGAATATCGTTCGAGGCGCCCGTCGAGATATCGTCAAGCACCAGCTGCTCGGCCACACGTCCGCCAAGCGATACAACGATATCATCAAGCATCTCCTTGCGCGACATCACCATACGGTCCTCCTCTGGAACGCGGAGCGTGACACCACCCGCCGAGCCGGAGGGAATGATGGTGATATGCTTGACGGGATCGGAATGCTCGCAGAAGTACGAAGCCACCGCGTGCCCCGCCTCGTGATACGCACAAAGCTTATTGTCGTATTCCGTACGCACCTTGGCGCGCTTCTTCGGGCCGAGGATCACCTTCATATACGCGTCGTGCACATCCTCCTGCCGGATGAGCGAGCGCCCGTACCGCGCGGCAAGAAGGGCAGCCTCGTTTAGGAGGTTGGCAAGATCGGCACCCGTGAAGCCGACCGTCGTGCGCGCTATATGCGCAAAGTCAACACTCGAGTCAAAGGGCTTTCCCTTGGCGTGCACCGCAAGGATCTCTTCTCTCCCCTTAATATCAGGATAATTCACCGTCACCTGGCGGTCAAAGCGACCGGGGCGAAGGAGAGCAGGGTCAAGGATATCGGGGCGGTTGGTCGCAGCGATCACGATGATGCCCTCGTGCTTATCGAAGCCATCCATCTCCAAAAGAAGCTGGTTGAGTGTCTGCTCACGCCCGTCGTGTCCGCCGCCAAGACCGGCACCGCGGTGACGGCCAACCGCATCGATTTCATCAATAAATACAATACTGGCAGGGCTCTTGCGCGCCGTATCGAAAAGATCGCGAACACGGGAGGCGCCGACACCGACATACATCTCCACAAAGTCCGAGCCCGAGATCGAGTAAAAGGGAACGCCTGCCTCGCCGGCTACAGCGCGCGCCAAAAGGGTCTTACCGGTACCGGGAGGGCCAACAAGAAGCACGCCGTGGGGGATCTTTGCCCCAAGATTCGTATACCGACCGGGGTCACGGAGGAATTCCACCACCTCGGCAAGCTCCTCCTTTTCTTCATCGGCTCCCGCCACGTCCTCAAACCTCACAACGTTCTTCTGGTTGCCGAGCTTGGCGTGCGATCTTGCAAAGGAATTCATCTTTCCGCCGTGACCTGAGGTCTGCCTCACCATATAAACAAAGAAGCCAACCATCAGTAGCATCATAATGAGGTAGGGGAGATACTCGAGGATCCATGGGCGGTCCACCGGCTCCTCAAAATTATATTTTTCAAGGTTCTTGAGCGTGCCACCGGTGGCTATCGCGTTAATGTACTCAAGCTGAAAGTTATAGCCAAGCCGATAGGTGTACTGCTTCCCCTCGGTCGTCGTAAGGAGCAAATAGCCCTCAGTATCGATCGTAAATTCCTTTACCTTGTCGTTTTCAAACAATTCAACCAGATCACGGTAGGTGAACGGCTCCTTCTCGGCTACCATATCGGTGATGATAATGGCGGCAAAGATAAAAACGACTACCAGGAGCAAAAGAAGAACCACGTTCTTCATGTTCATTTTCATGCGGTATATTCCAAGCCTTTCTTGCCTTAATGTTCATTGTTGGTCCGCCGCGGCATCCGAGCCGAGGCAAAAACAGAAGACGCGTTATCTCTTTCTATTCGTATTCATCATTTCCCTTAAAGATAACGCTTATTCACACCTCATCACGCACTCCGCGCGCACAGGGAAAAAAGGAACCCAAAGGATTCCCTTGCCATCGCAAAGGATAGGCAACTCCGCGCGCAAGGATACGGGTATCTTTTTCTCATTATAAAGCTTTTTGATGGTATGCGTATGTCCGCCATAGGAATAGGCATCCCCCGGCGCGCGCACTCTCGCATACAACTCTCCTCTAATTATATCATCTGAAATTGCCGCGCGGATGTCTAATTTGTGAAGTTTTGAAAAACAACGGACGAATGTCTTTCCTTCTTTTTTTGTAAGAAAGAGAGAAATGTCCTCCGAAAAGCGGGTTTCCCCCATTCCGAGCTTGATCGGAACAGGCATAACAGCTGTCGGCCGACTACGGAGAAAGGAGAAAAAACCTCCGTCGGCTACAGCATACAGGCCGTCGGGCACCGCATAAGAAAAATCCCGATCACGGTGGAGGAGCCGCGAGATCGCCAAGATGTGCGTATGCTCAATGGGCGTCCCCTCTGCCTCCGGACGCCGTGCCTCCGTATACAAAAGGCGAAGCACGCGGCGCAGGATCGCTTCAGGAAGAACCGCGAGCGCCTCCTTCGGGACACCGCGCGCATCGCGCCCGATCGCTGCAAGAACATCCTTGGCCGCTTCCTCAAGATAGAGAACGTCGTGAGAGAGCGCCTCGCTCATCCGCCGTACCGCCGCCTCGGGATCCGGCGTAAGCCGTGAAAGCCGTGGAAGCACCTCGTGGCGCACATAATTTCGCCCGATCGAGGTATCGGTATTCGTGCTGTCAAGCACGTAGGGAATATTGCCGGCTGTGAGCGCCGATCGGATCTCCTCGGCCGAAAGGCATAGGAGGGGGCGCAGAAGGCGGTCGCGGACAGGACGGATACCGACGAGTGCCGTCGCCCCTCCGCCGCGAAGCATATGCTGCAAGACCGTTTCCAGATGGTCGGTCGCATTATGCGCCGTCGCAATATAAGAAACATCGGAGGTCGCACGGAGGCAATCGTCAAGCGCCTCATAGCGTAGCGCCCGTGCTACCGTCTCAAGCCCTTCTCCGCGCGCCCTCATCTCCGCCGGAACGTCAACCGTCACAACCGTGAGGGGAACACCAAACTGGCGGCAAAGCACACGGCAAAAATTCTCGTCACGCAGGGCCTCGTCACCGCGAATGCCGTGGTTGACATGGAGTGCCAGGAGCTTAAAGCCGTCACGCGCTGAAAGCGCGGCAAGAAGCCGCAAAAGGAAGACCGAATCGGCACCGCCGGAAAGCGCGACAAGCACCCCCTGCGAAAACCGTCCTAAAAGCCCCTCCTCGGCAAGGAAGGCCATCAGCCGTTCCTCGGCGCGGCGTGAAAGAAGCCCCGAAAAGGAAGACGGCATCATGCGGGCGGTGCCTCTCCCACATTGTTTTCGATCGAATAAAAGCGCGTGTACGCCTTATCAAAGTTCATCTGCACCGTGCCGACGCCGCCGTGACGGTTCTTCGCAATGATAACGTCGATCTTGCTGGCATCGGTCTCGGCAACCTGGCCGTCCTTGTCATCGGTGCCGTAATAGTCCTCACGGTAGAGGAACAGGATGATATCGGCGTCCTGCTCGATCGCCCCCGAGTCACGCAGGTCGCTCAGCATCGGCTTCTTCGAGCCGCGCCCCTTGGATTCGGGATTTCGCGACAGCTGAGCACAGCAAACGATCGGAACACCAAGCTCCTTGGCCATCAGCTTGAGGTTTCTCGAGATATCCGAGACCTCCTGCACGCGGCTGTCCATATTCTTACCGCTCTGCATCAGCTGAAGGTAGTCAACCACAACAAGGCCAAGATCCTTGACCCTCCTGAGCTTCGCCTTCATATCGGTAACCGTGATCTGGGTCGTATCGTCAAGCAGAATCTCGCAGGATGAAAGCTCGGCCGCCGCATCTGCAAGCCGCACCCAATCGTTCGGCGAAAGCGTGCCGCGCCGCAGGATCGTGCTGTCGATCTGCGCTTCGCTCGCCAGCATACGGTTGACAAGCTGCTCCGACGACATTTCAAGCGAGAAGATACATACTGTCTTCTTCGTCGCCTTGGCAACGCTCGTGGCAATATTGACGGCAAAGCTCGTCTTACCCATACCGGGACGGGCACCGACGATCACAAAATCGCCGTACCCCAGCTGCACAAGAACACGGTCAAGCCCGTCGTATCCGGTCTTGACCCCGCGAACCTCATTGGGATGCTGAGAAAGCTCGGTGAGATCCATATATACGGTCTGCGCCACATCACGGATGTGCCGCAGCTCCTTCGAGCTACGCTTCTGTGCGATCTCAAAGATGGTCTGCTCGGCGCTGTCGATGATCTGCTCGGCCGTTCCGTGCTCGCCGTACGCGGTATCCTCGATATCGCCGCAGGCGTGGATAAGGCGTCGCAGCATGGCCTTGTCCTTCACCGCACGGGCATAGTCGCGGATATTCGAGGCGCTCGGTACGCTGAAGGAAAGGGTCTTGATGTACTCAATGCCACCCGACTCGGAATACACGCCCTCCTGCACCAGGGTATTGACGAGCGTCACCGTGTCGATGTTACGGCTCGCAAGGAACATCGAGCGCATTGTGGAATAGATCCTTTTATGCTCCTCGAGACTGAAGTCTTCGGCATCCAACGTCCCGGCGATTTCCTCAAAGCTGTCGGGACGGATCAGGATGCTACCGAGCACCGCCTGCTCGGATTCAATAGATACGGGAAGCCGTCTTCCCAGCTCTTCACTCATAGTCTGCTCCGTTAGCCGGGCAAAGCCTGCATTTGCTCCTTTTTTGGCCTATATGCAACACGCTTCGCCCTGACCTTCTTACTGTATTACTCGTGAACCACCACGGAGAATTTACCGATGATATCGGTATAGAGACGCACCTCAACGGGATACACACCGTAAGAACGGATTTGCTCGTTCATCGAGATCTTGCGCTTATCCACCGTGATCCCGAAGTCGCGAGCCAGCACCTCGGCCACGTCCTTGGCGGTCACAGCGCCGTAAAGACGTCCGTCTGCCCCCGCCGAACACTTGATCTTGACGCTGATGGTGGCAAGGCGCTCGGCCAGCGCGCGTGCAGCCTTCTGCTCCTCCTTCACACGGAAGGCCTCGGCCTCCTCCTTCGACTTGATCTCGCCCATCACCTTAGCATCGGCGAGCACTGCCAGCTTGCGCGGCAGGAGGAAGTTTCTGGCGTATCCGTCGGAAACGTCGATGATCTGATTCTTTTTACCCTGCCCCTTAACATCGGCAAGCAATACTACTTTCATATCTCTTCTCCCTTAAGTTTGTTATCAATATAGTCGTCGATCGATTCGCGAAGTCCTTCGATAACGTCCTCGACCGTCGCGTTATGGATCTGTGCACCCGCCACGTCAAAATGGCCGCCACCGTTGAACTTTTCAAGGATCATCTGCACGTTTACCGTGCCGTCCGATCGGGCGGAAATATAGACCGTATCCTCTATCCTCACAATGGCAAAGGAGGTGTTGACCCCCTTGACGCCCAAAAGTCCGTCGGCCGCCTTGGCAGCGGCGATACGGTAGCTCGGGTCGATATTGTCGCCGTCACACGAGGCGATCGCCACGTGCTTGCGATAGATAATGACATTGCTGTTGAAATGTGCTTCCTTCTCAAGATCCTCGGGTGTCGTTTTGAAAAACTCGAAGGTCTCGCTGGGGTTCGCGCCTGCGCCGCGCAGGAACTGAGCGACCGCAAAGGTGCGTGTGCCCGTGTTGCGCGTAAAGCGCTTGGTATCCAGAAGCACACCGGAAAGCAGAAGCTCTGCCTCCTCAGGACGCAGGACTCTGGCTCCTGTATTTTGCTCGATGATCTCGGAAACGAGCTCGGAGGCCGAGGAGGCCGAGGGTTCGATGTACTCAAGCTTCACCGAGGAATTATAAGCCGCCGTCTTGATGTGATGGTCGATGACGGCCACCGTGGTCGCCTTCTCCATCAAGGGTGGGCATTCCACGTATCCCGAGTTGTTCACGTCGGTAACGATCAGAAGCGTGTCGGCGTTCACAAGATCGAGCGCCTCAACACCGTCAATAAACATCCCCTTGTATTCGCTAAGATGCGCGATCCGCTGGAAGCACGGGCGGAGATTCTCATCGTCTTTATTGACTACAATGTTGACCCGCACTCCCTGGTTGAGCGCCATTCGCGCAAGACCGACGCAGGCCGCGAAGGAATCGTAGTCGCCGAAGCGGTGTCCCATCACGAGCACATTGTCCGAGCGCCCGATAAGAGACAGAAGCTGGCGCGCCACCACGCGCGCCTTGATGTTCACGCGCTTGTAGCCCGTTTTAGTGCGCCCCCCGAAGAAGGAAACACCGTATTCATCGCGAAAAACGACCTGGTCGCCGCCGCGCTGCAGGGCAAGGTCAAGTGCGTACTGCGCCGCGCTCTCGCGCTCGGCCAGTGTCTTCCCCGGCAAGCGGGAAACACCAAGCGATATCGTAATCGGCATCGCATCGCCGACACGGATACTTCGGATCTCATCAAGAATGGCAAAGCGATTTTCAAGGCATTCCTCGAGATGTACGTTATCAAAGAGAAGGAGATACTTGTTTCGGTCATACGCACGGAGGAAGCCTCCCATCCCGTCGACCCACTCACGGAGACGCTCCTCAACGCGGGCCGAGGTAACGGCATACTCATCCTGCACAAACTGCAAAATTTCCTCAAGATTATCGACGATCGCATACCCGACAACAGTACGCTCATCGGCGTAGAGGCGGAGTGCCTCACGCTTTTCTGTCTCCTCGTAAAAATTGAGGAGCATATACCGATGTCCCCCGCTTTTCATCGCAATGCGGTGCATGCGGCAGATCTTCTGGCCAAACTCGGCATACACCTCACGCGCCCCCTCGCGGTGAAGAACGCACATATGCGCAAAGGGCGTCCCCGCCGGTACGCTCTCGCGCCCCGCAAGGGCAAGGAAGGCATGGTTACAGAAAAGGACGCGACCGTTTTCATCGCAAAGCATCACGGGATGCAGCATCCTCTCAAGTGCCGCACCGAACTCTGTATCAAAAAAATTGTCCACATTTTCGGCTGACGAGACCCCTATACGGCGGCGTCTTATATAAAGCCACACCGCAAGGAGCGCCAGGTACAAAAGAGTTGTGAGCATCCCGAAAAAGAGGAGATCTATCGCAGGAACCAACGCTTCAAAGAGCAGAAGAATCGCAAGCATAGCGCAAAGAAGCCCGATCATAACAGCAATATCAAGCTTTGCTGCGATCTTCGGATCACGTTTCTTCATTTTCCTCCCCCTTTCTAAGGACCGGTTACAGTATAGCAAAATATATTATAACAGAAAAAGTAGTATTTGTAAACAGCCACACGCATTTTTCTCGTTTTTTTGTTGACTTCCCTCAAAATCCGAAAAAAATATTGCCTCTGTGACGGTTTTGTAGTAAAATGAAAGGGTAGAAGGTGAACGATATGAAGGATTTGACCCTAAATAGCCCGGTGACCGACCTTTCGGGGATCGGTAAGACCCGTGCGGAGGCATTAGCCCGCATCGGGATCTTTTCGGTGCGCGACCTTCTCCTTCACTTCCCCCGCGCCTACGAGAACCGTGGGGATATCCGCACCGTGGCCGGAGCCATCGACGGCACGGCACACGCTCTTGTGCTCACCGTCGCCACCGAGCCGCGAACCGCCAAGCTCCCTCGCCATATGACCCTGACCAAGTTCCGTGCCTTTGACGAAACGGGGACGGTTGAGATCGTTTTTTTTAATCAGCCCTACTGCCGTGACATCTTCTCGGTG
>JAZNAD010000005.1:0-17462 GCA_045586345.1 Eubacteriales bacterium | reverse complement strand
CGCCCGCATCATGACGATCTCCAAGGTCTCCCGCACCCCCCTCTCACCCACGACCGTAGCCGAAACCGCCTCCGCCAAGGCCAAGACCGCGCTGATAGCGCCGCTGAAAAAGCATGCGGCGGCCCTCAAGCGCGCCCCCGGAAAGCGCGCCCCCAAGGCCAAGCAGCGCTCGAAGGTCAAGAAAATCATCAAAAAGCCATGAGCCCCCGATAGCGAGCACCGCCCCCGGCGGTGCCCGTCTCGCTCGTCGTGCCGTCCTCGATATTGCAGAGAAAAACCGTGGCCGCCGCAGATTTCAAAAAATATTACATTTTTTCAAGTTTCCTCTTGACAAGTGCGCAATTATCTGTTATACTATTCAAGCACCGACAAATGGGCCATTAGCTCAGTTGGTTAGAGCTACCGGCTCATAACCGGTTGGTCCAAGGTTCGAGCCCTTGATGGCCCACCATTTTCTTAACTTCATATGGGGCATTAGCGCAGTTGGGAGCGCGCAACACTGGCAGTGTTGAGGTCAGGGGTTCGAATCCCCTATGCTCCACCATCAAAAAGAAAGACACCCTGTGAGGTGTCTTTCTTTTTGATTTTTAACGGTGAGTGTAGGGGATTCGAAGGGGAGCGGTAGTGAATGACACGCCGGGGGCGTGTCAGAGCCGCGACTGACCGAGCCACGGAGAAAAGGCGAAATCCACTCGCCTTTTCTGACGCCGCGGTGAGACCTAATCCCCTACCTTGACGCCTCTTGCAGGTGTCTTTTTTGGTGGCACTTGGCAGGAAGTGCCCCTGTGCCGAGGGCAAGAGGACGTTTTGGGCTTTTCGGTGAATTCCTGTGGGGGCTTCTTGACATCCGACGGAGAAATATCTTATAATAGCTATAGGCTCCTGCGCATGCAGGTCTTCTCCGTTTTGGGGACTGCGGAGAGCGTCGGGGTTCCACAGCCGAGCTTGCTCGGTACACACTACTTTTGGTTGGGAGGACTGTATGGACTTTACCGTATTGGCCGAAAATTTGAAGAAGAAGGGGTACCGTGTGTCGCTCTTTGCAACGAGACACGAGGCCGCCGACTATCTAAATGACGAGATCGACGGCGCCACCGTCGGCTTTGGCGGTAGTATGACACTGCACGCCCTCGAGCTTTACGAGCGCCTTCTCGGGCACAATGCCGTTTTGTGGCATTCGAAGCGGAGTGATCCCTCCCTGAAGGAGCACGACATGCAAAAGGCCATGCGGTCCGACATTTATCTTTCCTCGGTCAACGGCATTGCCGAGACGGGCGAGATCGTCAACATCGACGGGGTCGGCAACCGCGTGGCGGCCACGCTGTTCGGTCACAAGAGGGTCTATTTTGTGGTGGGGCGCAACAAGGTGACGCCCGACCTCCCCTCGGCCATCGACCGCGCACGCAATGTCGCGGCACCGAAGAATGCCGCGCGCCTTGGGAAGAACACCCCCTGCGCCGTGACCGGGCGCTGCCACGATTGCTCCTCGCCCGACCGCATCTGCCGTGAGCTGGCCGTCCTCTGGATGGCCCCGATGCAGGGAGAATACGAGATCGTCCTCATTGACGAAGATCTTGGTTTTTAATAAAGTTTAGTTTACAAAAGGAAAAAGCGCTTCAAGATGAAGCGCTTTTTCCTTTTTATTTTTTGTAGAAATAATCCCCCGTGGAGCTAAAGATATCCCGATTTTTATACGGGTTCGAGACGTCGACCGGGGTGCCGTCGCTGGGCTGCGTTCCTTTCGTCCGATACCAATTAGCCGTGTCCTCAAAGGTAAAATAGGAAGCACCAAAGGTCGTAAGAGCCCCCTTGCCGATGCTGACTACGGTTTTGGGCACGGTGAGTTCACACAGCGAGCTGCATTTGTAGAAGGCCTGCGTGCCGAAGGAGCTACAGTTGCTCCCCTCGCCGAAGGTCACACTCGTCAATGCTGTGCATCCATAGAAGGCGTATTGCTTCACCGTCTGCACCGAGGCAGGAATGGCGATGCTGCGGAGCGAGGTGCACTCGCAGAAGGCATAGTCGCCAATCGATGTGCATCGGCTCCCCTCGGCGAAGGTCACGCTCTCAAGACTCGCATAGGACTGAAACGCCCTCTCGGCGATCGCGGTGACGGGGTAGGAGGTACCGCCGCAAGCGACCTCGGCAACGATATGTGCCGCGCGGATGCCCCTGGGAGGCTCGATCACGATGGCGTTACCGTTCTTGACAACGTAGCGCAGGCCGCCCTCGGTGACGTAGATGTTCCCGTCGGTCGCCACAAGGCTTTCGGGATAGTTCCAAATGACCGGGCAGTCGCGAAGAGCAAAGCTCTCGGTCCACCCCGTAGGGGGCGTATCATGCTTCATGTAGACGGTCATGCAGTCATACGGAAGGGCGCCTGCGGCGATCCTCGTGACCGAGGCGGGCACCACGACCGAGGCAATTGAGCTTTGCGTGGGAAAAAGGTTCGCGCCAAGAGAGGTTACACCGTCGGGGATCACAGCCTCAACGATCTTCCCGCCGTTCAGGTAGAGATCGGCGCCGCAAAACAGGGGGTTGGCAGCGGAATTCCCGTAGGAAGCGGTGCACCACGCGGCCATATCGCCGATGTGTACCTCCCGGAGCGTGGTGCATCCCTCAAAGGCATTGACACCGAAGCTCGTCATTGAGACCGGAATTGTAACCGAAGGCAGAGCCCGACAGAACCCGAACGCCATCTCCCCGATGCTCCGGCAACAGCTCCCCTCGGCGAATGTAAGCGACGCGAGCAGGTTGCACCCATGGAACGCCTCCTTCCCGATGCTTTCCACCGTGGCAGGGATCGTGACGGAGGGAATATCTCTTTCCTGCCGCGTGACGGTAGCCTTCCCGTCGGCGAGGGCATAGCGGATCCCGTCGATCTCGGTATACACGGCACCATCGTCCGCCATCTCATTTCTCGAGCAATCCCATACACAGGGATTACCGTCCGCCCAGTCGGCGGCAAAGCCGGCAGGCTTTGACCCGTGTCGGGCGCGAAGGATCAAACGAGGGGTATCCCGGAAGGCGAGATTGCCCACGGTTTCAAGCGAGGCAGGAAGCGTGAGGTCGACCAACGAGGTGCAGCGGTCAAAGGCGAACTCTTCGATGCTTTTCAGTCCCTCGGAAAGGTGAACGCTCCTCAGTCCCGTGCACTCTTGAAAGGCTGCCCGGCCGATGCTTTTGACGGTATCGGGGACCGTGATCGCGGTGATCGACAAATTGTCATCAAAAGCCCCTTCATTGAGGCCGACCACGGGACGGCCCTTGTATTGCGAGGGAATCACGACCTCGGTATCGGTGCCGTTATAGCCGTACACGTAGTAGCCGTCGCTCTCCTCCCGGAACTCGAGACCGGTGCTCCCCGCAGGTATGGCCGTGGTGGCATCGCCGTCACCGCCGTTGCACGCCGTAAGCGACAGCGTCAGAAGTGCGGCAAGCGCCAAAGCGAGGAGAAAAAGAGTCCTTTTCATACGTCGTCTCCTTGTCGTGTTTCTTTTTTTGGGGGGTCAAGCGAGGAGCTGAAGCTTTCGCAGAGGGCCCCCTCCTGTCGTTATGTTCTCTTTGATTTTATCACAACGCGCGACAAATAGCAAGGCGCAGGCGTACAGAAATGTACGTCAAGCCGCTTTTGAGGAGCAACGAAGTATTGCAAAATTTCCACCTGCGCTAAAGACAGACCCCATTTGCAGTGAAATACCTGCTATTCTTTTCTTGCGGAGAAAGGAGGATTGGATTCGCGATGGAAGAACATACGGGAATCGGGAAGCGGCTGGTGGAGTTTTTCACCTTCGAGCCCGGGGAGGCGCCGCCGCAGATCGCTCGGTTCTGTGACGAGGAGGGGATCGGACACGAGGAGCTGCTTTCGCTTTGCGAGGAGCCCTCGATGCGCGCGGCCGCCGAGGAGGCACGGCGGCGGTATCTCGATACGCTGACGGCGGGGGCACTCCTTAAGAAATACGACCCCTCCTTTGTCAAGCACCTTTTAGACCTTGAGGTGCGGCGCGAGGTCGGGATGCGGCAAGGCAAATTTGAGGTGGAGATCCGCGTGGTCGAATGAAGCTTGAGATCACCAAAAAGCAAAAGGCCTTTATCGATGCCGCCGAGACAGAGGTCCTTTTCGGCGGGGCGGCAGGGGGCGGCAAATCGTACGGACAGTTAGTGGATGCGTTTCTCTTTGCCCTACGCTACCCCGGAAGCCGTCAGCTCATGCTGCGGCGCACCTTCCCCGAGCTTGAGCGCTCGCTCATCCGCACGGCGCGCTCGCTCTACCCCGCCGAGGTCTTCTCGTATCACGCGACCGAGCATACGGGGGTCTTCCCGAACGGGTCGGTCCTCGACTTCGGGCATCTTGCCACCGAGGGAGACGTCTATCAGTACCAGTCGGCCGAATACGACATCGTGCGCTTTGACGAGTTGACGCACTTCACCGAGTTCCAGTACCTGTATCTTATCTCGCGTATCCGCGGCACGAACGGCTACCCGAAGCAGGTGAAGTCCTCGACGAACCCCGGGGGAATCGGACATTCCTGGGTCAAGGCGCGCTTCATTGATCCTGCCCCCCACGGGAAGCCCTTCCTTGGCGACGACGGGTCCTCACGTATCTTTATCCCCGCAAGGATCGAGGACAACCGCTTCCTCTCGCTCGCGGATCCCGGATATCGGCGGCGTCTCTCGCTCCTGCCGCGGCAGGAGCGGCGTGCCCTGCTCGAGGGGGAATGGAATTTGTTCTCGGGTCAATTCTTTTCCGAATTCTCCTATGACATGCACACATGCGACCCCTTCCCTCTCCCTGCCGAGTGGCGGCGCTACCGCACGATCGACTACGGCCTTGACCGCTTGGCCGTCCTCTTTTTGGCGCTTTCGCCCGACGGGAGGGTGTACGTCTACCGTGAGCTGTGCGAGAGCGACCTCATCATCTCGGAGGCGGCGCGGCGCATCCGCGAGGCCACACCGCCGGGAGAAGATATCTATGCGACCCTCGCACCTCCCGACCTCTTTGGCCGCGCACAGGAGAGTGGCCGCAACCGTGCCGAGATCTTTCGCGAGCACGGCGTTCCCTTCGTGCGGTCATCAAACGATCGACTGGCGGGGTGGATGGCGCTCAAGGAGCTTTTCCGACCGGCGCCCGACGGGCTGCCGTACCTACGCATCTTCCGCACCTGCCGTGAGACCTGCCGATGCCTGCCGATGCTCCTCGCCGACCCCGCGCGTCCCGGAGACGTGCTCACCGAGCCGCACGACATCACCCACGCCCCCGACGCTCTGCGTGGCTTTGCCATCTCCTACGCGCGCCCGGCAAAGAGCCATGGAGGAGGCGGGAGACGCCCGTGGACACCCGATATGTGGCAGGATTACTATGCCGCCAGCGGCTCGGAACGGGACTACCTTATCAAAAAATACGGAGAACCTTTATGACGACACCAACATCAAGGAAAGAACGACTTCAGTTCTTCTCTCAGCTTTACGAGCGAGCGAAGAACCGACACAGAGCCACGCTTGACGAGCTTGCGCGCCATATGGCGCAGTACCGCGGCAGCGACGAGATCGACGGCTCGGGGCGGCGTGCGACCGCCATCCGCAACATTACCTACGAGATCATTGAGAGTGAGATCTCCTCCGAGATCCCGGCCCCCAAGGTCTCCCCCTCCTCGTACAGCGAGCAGGGTGAGCGCCTGGCCGTCGCGATTGAGAGAATGCTCGCACGGCTGCGTGACGAGCTCCCCTTCGAACGGCAGAACGACTTTGACGAGCGTTATACCACCATCTTTGGCGGTTCTGTGTGGCTCGTCGAGTGGGATGCCACCAAGGAGTCGGGGGGCAGCCGCGGCGGCATCCGCGTGCGCTGCATCTCGCCCGAGGACCTCATTCCTCAGCCTGATATCCCCGAGATCGAGGATATGGAGTATCTCTTTTTGCGCTTCTTCTCACCGAGAAGTGAGCTGTGCCGTCGGTACGGCGTCAGCCCCGCAGTGGCGGCGAAGGGCGAATGCGAGGCCGAAAGCGGCTGCTTTGACGAGGACACAGTCACGGTCATCACCTGCTTCTTTCGTGAGGACGACGGGGCGGTCTCGCGCTTCGTCTTCTCGGGGGATGCCCTGCTCTCGGACATTACGGATTATTACGGGCGTAAGGAGCGCATCTGCCCGCATTGCGGTGAGCACGGCGGAGGCTGTGACTGCGAGGGCGAGGCGCCCCTCGTTCCCGTCTCTGACGAGAGGATCCAGCTGCCGACCGGACAGGTGACGATCCCCTATTACCGCCCGAAGCGCTTCCCCGTGGTGATCCGCAAGAACACCTCGCGCGCAGGGCATTATCTCGGGCAATCCGACTGCGAGGTCATCCGTCCCGAGCAGCAGGAGATCAACAAGCTTGAGTCGCGCATTCAGGCAAAGCTGATGCGCTCGGGGGTCACTCCCGTGATGCCCGAGGATGCGCGCGTCTCGCCCGACAACTCGGTCTTTGAGCAAGTTATCCGCCTCGGCCCCGGGGAGAATGCCGGCATGTACGGCATTATCGACACGACGCCCGACGTCAGCCAGGAGATGCGGCAATCCGAGCGGCTCTATGAGCACGCACGGCGCATTATAGGTGTCTCGGATTCGCTCGTGGGGCTGGCCGACAGCAGTGCACCCTCGGGCTACGCCAAGCGCCTGCAGATCGAGCAGGCCACCGGGCGCCTTGAATCCAAGCGCCGTATGAAGGAGGCAGCCTACGCCGACATTGACCGCCTAATCTTTGAGTTTATGCTGGCCTTTGCCGACGAGCCGAGACCCACCCCCTACCGCGATGCCTACGGTCGGATGCATAACGCCTCCTTCGACCGCTACGACTTCCTGGCCTACGACAAGACGCGCGGCTATTATTATCGCGATGACTTCCTGTTTGCCGTCGATAAGAACGGGAGCGTGGAGGGGCAGCGCGACGCGCTGTGGCAGAGAAATCTCGAAAATCTGCGCGCCGGAACCCTCGGCGATCCCGCCGATCCCCTGACGCTTCTCAGATACTGGCAGAACCAAGAGCGGGCGCACTATCCTCATGCCCGTGAAAACGTCGAGTATTTTGAGGATGTTGTGAATCAGAGAAGGGAGGAGGCCCAACATGTCCGAGATCTCGAAGGCCTTTGAGCGCGAGCTGCGCGCACTCGGTAAGATCAAGAACGCCAAGGGGTACGCCGCCTGGCTCGGGAAGGCGTCGGATGCCTCCAGCGACCGCACGCGTGCCGAGACTGCCGCCAAAAACACACGTCTCGCCGTAGACTTCGGCGCTTCGGGCGAGAGGATCGCGCGCACAGGACTTGCCGACGACGGCTATGCCGCATATCTGCGCGCGGCGGCAAAGCAGCAGAGAGAGGCACGTGCCCTCGGCGTTGAGACCGAGCGTGCCGCTGAAGCAACGCGCGCACTTGCCGGATACCGGGACTACCTGCTTTCGCTCCGCAAGGAGGACGAGGAGCGCCTCATTGATGCCGCCCGTGACGTCCTCTCACTCGAGCGTGACCGTCTCCCTGCCCTTAACCGCATCCTCGATGAAGCAGAGGCCACGGCCACACAAAGGCGCGCGCTTGAGTACGCCTACCGCCATTATTCCTCAAAGGAGCGCGCCCGGGAGGATGTCTCCACCCTGCGTCATCTCATTGAAGGAAACTATAACTACGATCGCGCCTATGAGTATTGCCTCCTGATCGGCATGTCTCCCGGTCTCGCGCGCCGCATGGCCCAAGCGGCCGACGACGCCCTCAGCCAAAACTGGGATAAGTACTATGAGCTCTTCGGTGATGAGGCAGACGGGGGAGGCTGAGCCCTCTCCGTCACGCATTCGCGTGACACCTCCCCCGAGGGGGGAGGCTGAGTTAGCCGAGCACGGTTGTGTTCGTATCCGCGGCAGAGCGCGATGTGAGCGCGGGCCTCGCGGAGCAGAAATGGATGCTATGCCGTGGATACGGACACTGCGAAGGCGTAGCTACCTACGTCGAGCACGGTTGCCCTCGGCCGTGAAGCTTATCGCCGTTTTCGCCCGCGAGAAAAGAGACCCCATTTGCAGTGAAACATATGCTATCCTTCTTTTGCAGGGCAAGCAGGCGGAGCTTATTTCGCACATTTCACATTGGCCCTTTTGCACTTTTATCTTATATGTTCAGAAAGGAGGATGGCTTTATGGAGAAGAACGTATATGCTACGAATCGCGGCGGCTATATCAAAGCACCCAATACCCACGGCAGCAAGGACCCTTCGGCGACGAGCACTATCGCAAAAACAAACGGCGACCTGAGAAGCGGTAAATAATACTTTACCACAAAAGGAGAATTTCATGGAAAACGAAGCACTTATCCCCCTAAACCTTGGCGGTGAAGGGACGAACGACACATCCGCGACCGTCGAGGAGGGTGGGGATATCGACGGGGCAGCAGAGACAAGTACCCCCCCGGCACCGGAGGCGGAGATCGTTGCGCGTGCACAGGAGACCACCGGCGGAGACGATGGGCAGGCGGAAACGGCCGAAGCGGAGACAACGGACTTCGGCGAGCTCCTCCGGTCGGATCTTGCCGTCCTTTCCCGTCGCTTCCCCGGGATCTTCGCCTCGGGGTCGGTCGAAGAGCTGCCGAACGCCGAGCGCTACGGCGAGCTGCGTGAGGCGGGGCTTTCCCCGGTAGAGGCCTTCTGTGCCTCACATCACGAAAGCCTCTTTGCCCGTCAGGAGACCCACAGCAACCGCGCGCATCTTGACAGCTGCGTTCCGCGTACAGCGCGCCCCGCCGCCGACCGCATGAGCGTCGCCGATCTTGCGATGGCGCGCTCGCTCTTTCCTTCGCTTCCCGACAGCGAGATCGAAGGACTTTACCGCCGTGTAGGACACGGCAAAAGACACTAAATATCGAAAGGAAACCTATTCATGGCTACTATCATTTATTCCCAGTCGAGCGGCCTGCACGATGCCGCCGTCGGTAAGCTCGAGACCCCCATTAAGATGGTCATCGAGCACGAATCGGATCACCAAGCGAAGCGCGGCGGCGTTTGCGACTGGCTCTTCAACGTTGAGACCTCGAGCCGCTTTGGCGAGACGATCGTCGGCCAGAATGAGTTCGGCGTTTTCAGCGCGACGAACGAGGGCGAGGGCGCCGAGACCGATTCTATTGATGAGACCTACAAGAAGTTCATCGAGCACATCCAGTTCTCGAAGGAATTCATCATCACCGCCAAGATGATGGAGGATGCGAACTACGGTGTTGCCGCCGACGCCAAGCGCCGCGCCGAAAACTTCACCCGTGCCTACTACAAGACCCGCCACAAGATCTGCGAGTACGTGCTGGCAAACGGCCTCTCGATGGCCGGCACCTTCGGTAAGGCTTCGCTTGACCTGACGGCACCCGACGGCAAGCCGCTGTTCTCGTCTCAGCACAAGTGGGGCGGCACCCGCCAGAGCGGCACGCAATCGAACTACTACTGCGGCAATATCTTTGACTCAACGGCCGTTTTTGAGGAGGCGCTCGCCTCTCTTGCCTCGAAGCTCCGTAATATGAAGGACGAGAACGGTGAGGTCCTCGGCTACACCGCCGATACCATCATCCTCCCCGGCAACCGCCCGAAGGCCGAGATGATCGTCAAGAAGGTGTGTGGCTCGGAGGGGGCGCTCGGCAACGGCTATAACGACATCAATCTCCAGTACGGTAACTGGAGCATCGTCGTAATGCCTGACTGGCAGACCGCCGACGACCGCATGATGATCATGTCGAGCGAGGCCAATAAGAACCTTGGCGGCAACATGTTCTATAACCGCGTTCCTCTCACCGTCTCGAACTGGGTGGATCATCATACCGGTAACTACATGTGGGCCGGCCGCTGCCGCTTCGGTGTCGGCTTCGGCACCTACAAGCACATCCTCCTCGCGGTCGGCGCGACCGGCGTTGAGGGGGCTACCGACCTCGCCTAAGGAGGTGCATTATGACGGTTGCTGAGCTTGAGGGCGCCGTCACGCGCCTGGGGTTTGCCCCCTCGATCGAGGATGGGCATGAGCTCCTTCTCGATGCTGCCGAGCGTGCGCTTGGCGAGATATCGGCCGTGCGGCCGCGCGTGGCTACGGTCACCCTCTGGCACCTTACGGAGCGCCCCCTTTTCCGCATGAGTCTCCTTGAGGAGATCGAGGGTGGGAAAAGGTTTTCGCTCCCTGCCGGTGCCTCCTTCTATCTTGAGACCCTGGGGACGGGGCAGGTCAGCTTCCGCCGTGGGGAGGGCCACCTGGTCCTCTCCCCGACGAGCACCCCCGGACGGATCACGGTCACGGCCGATGCCCTGCCCGAGGGCGAGGGCACCGTCGAGTGCATCCTTCACGGGGTGCGCGGCTTCCGTGTGCCGATGCTGGCCATCTACGCGGCGCCCTATGCGCCGGATGAGCCACCACGCTCACCGAGCGGGGTGCGTGAGTATCGCCTTGATACGGTCTGCCCCGAGTATCTCGAGCTTTGCGAGCCGCCCCGCCTTGCTGACGGGCGACCCCTCTGCGAGGGGGCCGAGGGCGAGTACACCCTTGAGGGCACGACCCTCTGCGTGACCCTCCCTGAGGATGCCCCCCTGCGCCTTACCTACCGCAAGCGCCTCCGCATCCCGCCTAAGGGGGAGATCCCTCTCAGTGACGAGGAGGCGGCACTCCTGCCGCTCTTTTGCGCGGCCTACGTCTTCCTTGACGACGATCCCGACAAGGCCGCCTTCTACCTTGGACGCTTCCGCGAGGGGCTGGCGGCGATCGCGCCGCAGAGAGAGCGCCTTTCCGCCTTTCGTGACGTTCTTTCCTGGGGGTGACGGCTGTGGCGCAAGGTTCTGTTTACACCAAGATATATTCCGAAATGGGAGGTGTCGATTTCTCCGGTGAGCCCTCCGAGATCTCACCGCACAGCTTCGCCTATCTCGAGAACATGTACCGTGACTACGAGGTAGCCTCCGGTGCGGGGGTCGAGACGGTCCCCGGCTTCCGCCGTGTGCGCGAGCTCCCGGGGCGGATACACGCCATTCATCCCGACCCCCGCGAGCGCGGCTCCTTTCTTATCCACGCAAAGGACGCGCTCTACCGCTTCCGCACCGAGGAGCGTGATGCCTCGGATGTGCTGACGCCGCTCGGGGGTGGGGCACGCCCAGCCGACCGAACGAGCCACTCCTCACTCTTTGCGGGGCGGCTGTGCCTGCTCGACGGGGAGCACTTTACCGTGACTGACGGCGGAAGCCTCGTAGAGGCGGCCGACGAGGCGTACGTGCCCACCCTCTTTTCTGACGGTGAGGAATGTGAGCAGAGAAATCTTTTCACCGACCGCGGGATCGAGGAGCATCATCTGTACGACACTGGTGCATATGCCTACACGAGCGAGGGCATCCGCTATACCGTGAACGATCAGGGCGTGTGCCTCGTTGCGGGCGTTGAGGCCACTGAGGAAACAGTCACGATCCCCGCCCGGGTGTTGCTTGGTCAGCGGCTGTACGCCGTGGCGGGCCTTGCCGACTTTGCCCTCATGGGCACCGACGGCATCAAGACCCTCATTTTGTCGGAGGGGATCACGCTCCTCGGAAACGGCTGCTTCTTCGGGATGCAGTCGCTCGAGACCGTCGTTCTCCCCTCGACCGTCACGGTGATCAGCGTGCAGGCCTTTGACAGCTGCACTGCCCTCAAGACACTCTATCTGCCGCGTGAGACGGTGGAGGTGCGCGAGCGTGCCTTTTACGGCGTGGCCCTCAGCACGGTCTATTACGCAGGAACGCTGGCAGAATACACGATGATCGGCGGAAACGAGAACATCTTCCCCCTACACAACCCCCACTCCTGCGTGCTTCGCCCCGAGACGGCCTATCGCGGCGTACGCCTCTTTTTCCCCTTTCTCTCCCCCGCCGAGGAGCTTTGCTCGGTGACGCTCAACGGGAAGGAGATACCGATCAGGAGCACCGGGGCTGACGGGAGCACCGAGAGTAACGGGGGGGCCGGCTACCGCCTGACGCCGCTTGACGCCACCGAGGGGAGGCCGATGGGGCTTCTCCTTGAGGCCGAAAGCTTTGAGGGGCTTTACGGTGCGACGCTCACCCTGACGCTTCGTCTTGAAAACGACTTTCCCGAGGTCATGGCGGCCGAGGGGCGCAGCTATACAGGAAGCGGACGGGCGGCGCTCAACGCCTGCCGTCTTGTCGCGAGATACGACGGACGCCTCTTCCTATCGGGAAATCCCGATCTCCCCGGGATGGTCTTTTATTCGCAAAGAGACCGGAAGGGGCGCTCGCTCCCCGGCTACTTCGGCATTTACAACCGTCTGACCGACGGCGACGGGCGCACCCCGGTGCGTGCTCTGCTCGCGACCCCCGGCTATCTTCTCGTGCTGACCGATGTACCGCCCGACGGGCATTCGGTCTTCTGCCATGTGGGGGAGGACACCGAGGACGACCTTGTACCGCGCATCTATCCCACCACCGAGGGGGTCAGCAGCCTCGGGTGCCTCGGGGAGGCCACACTCTTCCGCGACGAGGCGGTCTTCCTCTCGGCGAGCGGTCTTGAGTGCATCCAGGAGGCAAAGCTCTCGGGCGAGCACTCCACCCGCCATCTGTCAAGCGCGGTAGACACGCGCCTCGTTGCCGAGCCGCTCGAGGAAGCGCGGCTGTTCCGTTACCGCGACTACCTCGGCATCGCCGTCCGTGGGCGCGTCTATCTTGCCGACGGGAGGCGGCGCGTCTCGCGCGATGGGCACGCTGAGTACGATTGGTACTATCTTTCGGATCTCGGGGTCTATCGCGGACAGACCGACCGCTACCGCTACACGACGGCGCGCCCCGAGGGGCTTCCCGAGGGGGCGAGCGTGATGCAGAACGGTAAGCCGCTGCCGATCGTGACCGCCGAGGCCGAGGGCTACGCCGACGGCTGTACCGTCTTCAGTGCCACGAGCAGTGAAGGGGTGGCCTTTCGCTATACGGTGAAGGACGGCCGTGCGACCCTTGTCGATACCGACGGGGAGCAGATCGGCGGCATTTTTTCGCCGGCGACCGTCTTCTTTGAATCGGAGGGCCTCCTTTTCTTCGGAACCCAGGCGGGCGACCTCTGTGTATTCAACACCGACAAGCGCGAGGCTGACGGTCTCATCCCGCGCCGCTTTTATACCTTCAACGGCCGCGCCTACCTCTCGGGGTGTGCAACCAAGAGCGATAACTGCGACCTGCCGCACCTCACAAAAAGCACGGTGCGAACGGGCGGTGCCGTCAAGCTCAAGACCATGACGGGCGGACGCATTGAGGTGCGCGTACGCACGGACAGCGAGGGGTGGAGCGTGGCCGACACCCTCTACGGTGGCCGACTCGATTATAGCGAAACCGATTTCGCATCCGCTGAATTCCTAACGACCCCCGACACTGTAGTACGGTTGCGCGAGAGCAAGAAGCGGTGGGTCGAAAAGCAGCTGTACTTTGTTTCAGAAGAATATCAGCGCCCCTTCGGCATCATTACGATCGCCTATCAGTACAGGGTCGCAGGAAGGATCAAACGATGAACATCAGAAAAATCACCGAGGAGGAGGTGCGCTCTCTCTGGGTCCAGCGCCTCCCCGACACGCCGAACCGCACGGGGAGATTCGGCACGCCCGGTATGAGTGCCTCCGAGATCAAGGCTGCCTACGATGCGCTCGCTTTGCGCATCGTAGAGCGTTACAACGAGTTAGTCGAGGCCGTGCTGGCGGGCGAGGTGGCCTCCACTCTGCCGACCGGCAACGGTGAGGATACACTCGAGGACTTCTTTGCCGACGTAAGGAGCGGCGCTCTCGCTACCTATCTCACGGTAGACGGAGAGCGCGCGCTTTCCACTCTGGCCGCCGCCTTTGACTGTCACGACCACGACGGAGAATACGCTCCCCTCGTCAACGGAAAGCTGAGCGCTTCCCTGCTCCCCGACAAATACGAAAGCGTTTTCGCAGAGGCTGAGGCCGAGCGCGCCGCCGCCGAGGCCGAGCGCATTGCCGAGGAGGCCGAGCGCAGCGCCGCCGAGGCGCGGCGCGAGGCGCTGGTCGAGGCCTTCTGTGAGTTGATGGCAACCATGGAGGCGGGTGAGGCCGAGCGGAACCGCGTTGTGGCCGAGGCGATGCGTGCGGCCGAGGAGGCCGAGGCGGCATCGCGAGAGGCCTCTGTCGGAACGGTCAGGCTCGCAAGAGAGATCGCCAACCTGAAGAAGGCCGCCGAGGGAGCTCTCTACGAAAACCTCGAGGATGCGAGCCACCTCTACCGAAAGCCCATACCGAGGGGATCTCTCCCCTTTGCGGCGGTGGCCTCGATCGGCGGTGGCTACAGCGGCGCGACCGCGCTCAGCATCCCCGACGGGCTGTCGCTCACCAATGCCGCCGGTGAGATCTGCGGCTATACCGAGGGGGGCGTGCTTTGCCAGACCGCCCACCCCGGCATCGGGGCGCGCTGGCAGGGGATCGGGCTTTTGCTTGAGGGAGAGGTCTTCTACACGGTCGGCTTTGACATTTATGTCGATCCCGCGATCCCCGCAAACGACTATCTTGACTTTACCTTCGGCATTACCCGCGACCAAAAAATGCTGCTTTCTATCAGCGTCGCCTGCCCCCAGCACGGTGTCTGGGTGCGGCGCTCCGTCACCTTCCGTGCGCCGTCGCGCCTAACCGAGGACGGCTATCTCCCCTTGACGGGCGAGCTTTTCCTCGGCTATACGGGAGCTTGCGACTATCCGGGGGACGGAATCCGCTTCCGCAACGTGTCGGTGGCGCACGGCAAGGCCGACGTATATATCCCCCGCGAAAGGGGCCGCGGCGTGAGCACGACGGCAGCGGTCTCGCACGGTGCCAATCTTATCCCCTTCCCCTATCCGGCGTACCGCCCCTACGTGCACGGTGTCTCGGTTGCAGTGCTCGAGGACGGATCACTGCTCCTCAACGGCGTGGCACAGGTCAATATCTCATACAACCTGTATACCAACGCGCACGACCTCTCACTCCCCGAGGGAGAGATCTACGTACACGGGAAGGTAGCCAACGGGGTAACGCTCGTGCTGAAGCCGTCGCTGAACGAGCGCCTCTCGACCAAGGCGGTTCTCTCGCACGAGGACGAGTACCGCGACCACTACTACCTCTATCTCTACATCCGCCAGGGAACCGTCTTTGAAAACACGAGGATCCTCCCCTTTGTGTCGCGGGGGAAGGCGATGGAGCCTTGCGTGTACCGCGCCCCCATCCGCTACGAGATCCCCGAGGAGGTCCGTGCCCTCCCGGGCTACGGGATCGCGGGCAACCGCCTTGACCTTGCCGAGGGAGTTTACCGCCAAACAGTAAACGATGCGGGCGAGACGCTCCCCGACGAGGCGATATTTCCCCTCCCCGGGGACTTCGTCAACGGCTGTATTCTGCCCGTCGACGAGGGCGGATATATCACGCTTGAGAATGCTGAGCGTGAGGGAGTAGACTCGACCATTATCTATGAGATCAAAACGACATAAGGAGACGTACAATGAAGCTGAAAGAACGATTGGCAGAGGCCAACAAGACAAGGAAAGCACGCTACGGCCAACGCGTCAACGCGCTGATCCGCAAGCGGTACACGCTCTCTGAGGAGCTCGCACTGTTGCGCCGCCGCGACGAAGCGCCTGATGCCTTCCTTGCGTATACGGCATACGCCGAGGACTGCAAGGTACGTGCCGCGGACATGGAGGGCGACGCATGACCTTCCACCTGACCGATGCCGGCTACGGACTGGCCTTCCGCAGTGAGCCAATCCGTATCGGAGAAAAAGTATTGTTTACATTCAAGGAAAAAAGCGCCGACTATGCGTGCATCGGAGGCAAGTTTTTTCCTATCATTGAGGGGCGGACGGAGGTGCCCTTTGAGGATCTGCCCGAGCTTTTTTCGGTGACCGTCCACGCGAAGTGCGGCCGCCGCTACCTTTGCGATACGCTCGCCAAGGTTGAGGGTGAGGAGGTGGGCTCTGTCTACCTTGCCCCCCTTGCAGACTGCGAGGGGCAGATGCTCATTGCGCTCTCCGAGCGCCTTCTGGAGCTTTCCGCCCGTCTTGATGCCGCTGAGGACAGGATCACGGCACACGACGAGGCGATCACCCAAAAACCCATCACTTTCGGAGGTGCTTATGAAACGATCTGACCGTGGCCGCTTAGCGGCCTTCCTGCTTTCGCTCCTGCTCGCCGTCACCCTCCTTGGCGCCGCCCTTCCGGCGGCCGCCGCCGAGGCATCGGGGAGTGACCTTACCTCGCCCGCGGGCGACATCTTGCCCTCAGAGGAGGGTGACGGCGCGGCCAAGGACAAGGAGACGGCGACGCCGCTCTCGGCCCTCTTTGCCGACTTCCTTTCCGAGAATGCCGCAACGCTCCTTTCGGGCGCCACCTTTGCCCTGACGATGCTCGCAACCCTCGTCTTCCGCAAAAAAATCGTCCCCGGCCTCCTTGAGGCGCTCTCGGGTCTCCTTGGGAAGAGCCGCGAAACGATTGACGCCATCGAAGAGGGGCGCGTTACCGAGCGTGCCGAGATCGACCGCCTGCTGTCGCGTGCCGAGGAGATGCTGGACGCAGCCAAGGAGGCCGCTACCAAGGCCGAGACCGCCGCTGAGGGCCTTTTGGCGCGCGGCACGGTCGATGCCGAGGTGCGCCTTATTCTTGGCGAGCAGGAGGCGCTTCTCTACGAGCTTTTGATGTCGGCCAATCTGCCGCAGTACGAGAAGGAGCGCATTGGAAAGGCCCACGCGGAGGCGCAGCGCGCCCTTGCGGAGACCCGCCATGCGTAAGCGCATCCTGTTCCGCGCCCTCGGCTATCTCTTTTGCCTTGTGCCGCCGATCGCCGCTATCCTCGAGCGCTTCCCTGTCTGGGCGCGCGAGGGCGGGGCGCCCGTAATCTCGGGCATTGCCTTCCTGCTTCTTATCGTGGCGGCGATCCCCCTGCGGCGAGGCCTGCTCTCGCTTTTCCGCCGCTTTCTCTCGTCGCCCTCGGCCTTCACGGTCTGGGGGGTGCTCTGGATCCTCAGCGAATGGCTGGGCTCGATCCTCACGGCGGTCGCCGATATTGCCCTCGTCGGAACCGCCTCCTCGCTTCTCGGAGCGCTCTTCTTCCGCCTGTCCGCAAGAGGGGAGGAAGCCCGTGAGCCGTGATCTTTTTTCCATCGCCGCCGAGGGGGGTGACCGCGTTTCCCACGCGGCGCGGCGGACGCTGGCCGAGCATACGGGTGGGATCCTGCTCGTCTTCTGCCTGCTTCTGACGGCGGCTATTCCGCTCGTTCTGCTTGAGATCGTCAACCCTTTCTCGCCCGAATTTTTTATGCGAACGGCGTACACGGGCCTCTCGTCCTATCTTTCGTACCTGCTCTTTATCCCCGAGGGGAAGCGCTCCGCTTCACTCGCGCTTCACGATCACGCACGCTCGGGAGAGCGCCTCGCGGCGCTCTCCGAGGCGGTACGGCGAGGGCATCTTGCCTCCAAGTCGGAGGCCAAGCGGT
>JAZNAD010000004.1:0-7297 GCA_045586345.1 Eubacteriales bacterium | reverse complement strand
GGACCGCCGGGTGAGCAAGCGAAAAGGCCACGGTGTGGCGTTTTTGTGAAGCGATACGCAAGCACGCGCGAATCTGTGCTTGCACAAGTGAGCCGTGCGCCGCTTGCTCTGCGAGCGCAAAACGGGAGTTTTGCAAGCGCGACAGCGCAAGGGGCCGCGCCCCTTGGCGAGCAAAGAGCATACCCCAAGGATAGGGAGAAATGAAGCGAATGAGAATGAGCGCGCATTTCGTAAGGAGCGCAGCGACGGAATAGCGAACCTGTGAGCGTCCCATATCCGCGGGGAGGGCAAGCGTCGGTCCCTACGGGATGGTGCTTCGGTCCGGCGTATGGCGAAGGGCAGCTACGGCAGGGGCACACCCCCCCTTTATCCCCCCTCTACACAAGGGGGGCTAAGTTAGACGGAGGGAGGCTTGGGGAGGCGGAGGGGCGTAAATGGGGGAGAGGGCCGCCGAGATCCCAAACGGCACCGATGTGCCGTTTGCTCCTCGCTTCGCTCGGAGTTCGACTTCGCTCAGAATGACACGGTGGGTAAGCAAAGAAAAAGAGCCCGATGGGCTCTTTTTCTTATAGTGAGATTCTGATCCGGGGCTGATTTCGTGGGAATTTTGATGCGCTGTGCCCTCTCGGTGGACCGGGAAGCCGTACAAAGCGTACGGCGGCCATGGTAACGCAAGAGTAGTAATACCGTGGAAAAATCGATGCATCGGTTTGCCGCGGCGGTGTGGCGCAGGCGTACAAGGCCGTACGTCGAGCCAGACCTGCCGCCGCGGTGAAGCGAGGTGCGATTTTTACCGGTATTAGAGGGCGCGGATCGAGTCGACGGGCTTCTTCTTCGCTGCGTTGTAGACCGGCAGGAAGGTGGCAATGACGGCAGTCACGAGGGCGATGCCAAGGAGGACGGCGATCGAGAGGATGCCGAAGACGAAGAGCGAGGCACCCAGCATCTCATTGACGATGCCATTGACAACGCCGCAGATGACGGCACTGCCCGTGATCGAAAGCACGATGCAGATCGCCGTGATGAAGAAGGACTCGGAGAAGAAGATCTTGAAGACGTCAAGGCTCCTGGCACCAACGGCGCGCAGGATACCGATCTCACGGCGCTTGTGCGAGATCGACACCGAGATGAAGTTCGAGAGCAGGAGCGCCGAGAAGGCGGCCATCACAAGACCGACGTAGAGGAAGATCTGCTTGAACTGCGAGACCATCGAATCGACCATCGTGAAGGTGGCACCAAGGTTGCTGCTGATGGCATAATTGACGTCGCTCTCGCCGTAGGTCTCACGGTCGACGTACATCTTGGTAAGGAACTCGGTGGCGGCCTCCGAATGGTCGTACGAGATGAACATAGTCGAGAAGATCTCGTCATCGGCCTTTGCATAGGCGGTCTCCGAGGTCCAATGGTACGGAAGGCGGAGGACCTGCTCGGCATAGAAGACATCGGCATCAGCGGACGGCAGGTAGAGGCGCGTTTCGTAGTAATCGTCCCTGAAGACACCGACAACAGTGTAGGTCTTCTCCTGACCGAAGGCCTGGTTCATATCACGGTCGAAGAGCTTAAATTTCACGACGTAGGGATCGGCCGTCATCCCGCGGTAGGCGGCAAGGATCTCGTTCGCCATCGCGGCGTACTCGGGGTCGGTCAGCTCACGCCATTCGTCCTTCTCCTCGTCGTAGACCTGGTTGCTTTGCAGGGTATAGATCTGATCATAGAGCTTGGACAGCTCCTTCTCCGCCTCCTCATAGGCCTTATAGTCGGCGTAGTTCCGGGCAAAGGCCGCGTAGATATCGGCGAGGTGCGCGTCGGCTGTGCTGTAATCGGGAGCGGCGGAGGTACCGTGGGTCTTTTCCCACATCGTGACGAGGTTCGACTCGTTGTACCTGGTCCCTACGACCTCTTCGATCGCGGCCACGACCTCGGCCTTGGCGGCCGAGCGGTACAGGTCATCGAGGTGCAGTCTATAATTGTCATAATAGGTGGCAAGCTCGGTATAGACGGCGTAGCCGACATCGCCCTCGGTGGGCGGCGTGACGGCATTCTCGCCCTCCTTCCTGTTACCCTCGAGGTACTGCTGCCAATCGTTGAGCAGAGTCCAGGCGGCATCGGTATCGACCCCTTCATTCATGAGGGCCGTATGGAGGAGGACCAACTTGGTGTCAACATGGTAGGTATTCAGCTCGGCCTCGGGAAGGGTGGCAAAGACGGTCGAATAGACCTCGTAGAGAGGCTCACCGGGAGAGACGGCATTGAAGTAGTAATGCTCGCCATCCCAGCTGCTGTTCCAGCTGTCATACCAGAGGTTGGCGATCTCATCGGCATACGGGATCGACTCCTGTGCGGTACGGAGCTGCTCCTCATACGTAAAGGAGCCATATTCGACACGCGAGGGAGCCTTTTGATCAAGGACGGAGCGGAAGAACTCAAGGAAGCTGCGCATATCGAGCAGGGCTTCCCCGTTGGCGAGGGCGGTCTTGCCGGCGGTGAAGTAGAAGGGGGCGGTCACATCGGCGACCGAGGCGTACGCACCGTTTGCATAGGTATCCGAGGGGTACGTGCCCGTATAGTCGGCAGCAAAGATCGGACGGTTATCGAAGTGGTCGTTTCCACCGTAGTAGTAGGAAAAGCGGCTGTTGATCTTCCCGAGGGTGCCCTCGGTCACGAGCATAAGGGAGGAGGTGCCGTCGACCAGCCACTCCTCAAGAGAGGTGCGCAGATCGCGGTCGTTCGCGGCGGTATCCTTCAGGGCGTCGTACTTTGCGGGCACGGCGGCGCTCTCGAAGATACCGACGATCTTATAAACATCATCCTCACTCGAGGCCTGCGTCAGGTCGAGCGAGAGTTTCTTGCCAAGGAGGTCCTCGCGCTTATTGGCGTTCAGGGCATCCCCGTTTGACAGGATGACCTTGTTGCTGATAAAGGCATCGGCAAGGTAGGAGGAGATCACGATCTCGTCATCGGCCGCGGGCATAGCACCGAGGAGGCTGCCAAGCATCGAGGCATCGGCGGGGGCGCCCACCCAGGAGATATCCGAGAGATAATACGAGGAATTCTGCTGGACGGAGACCGAAAGATCCAGCTCCATGGCGCCAAAGCCCTTGGCGCCCATGGCGTTGGCCAGGGCGGAGACATCGGCGCGGCTCAGCATACCTTGGTTGCCGAGCGACTCGTATTCACGGACGAGCTCGCCGTACTCATACGACTTCTCGTGGGTGCGGAACTGCTTCTCGATGCGGAGGAGGGTATAGTGCGAATCCGAGAGGGTCTCACGGAAGGTCGCCTCGCTGTCATAGAAGACGAGGGTCGAGAGCAGGCCGAAGAGGATGAAGGCCACGGTGCAGAGGAAGGAGGTGAAGACGAGGCGGAAGGGCTTGGTCTTCAGCCCTGCGACACCGATCTTGGCGGCGTGGCGGAGGGGGAGCTTCGAGCGGATGAAGCGGCTGTCCTCCTCGGTATAGGCCTTTTTCTCAATGCTCTCCTCGTTGGTCTCACGGAAGACCTCCTGGCCGCCCTCGTCGGTGATGCGGGTCGCCTCGCGGAAGGCCTTGACCTCGCGCTCGCCGCCGGTGATGACGACGTCATTCTCGGCGTTCTTGAGGAAGGCGCGGATCTTATCAAAATCGGCGTCGGTGAGGTCCGAGCCGCGCTTGACGGTCAGGGTCTCACCGATGGCGGTCACGTTCTCGGAGATGGCGGTCTGCTCCTCGACGGTCTTTGAGACGTCCGAGAGGATCTTGCCATCCTTCAGCTCGATCACGCGGTCGCCGTACTGCTCGGCGAAGTCGCGGTCGTGCGAGACGATGATGACGAGCTTATCGCGCGAGAGCTTTTTGAGGGTATCAAAGACCTGCTTACCGGTGTTCGAGTCGAGAGCGCCTGTCGGCTCGTCGGCCATGATGATCTCGGGCGACTTGATGAGGGCACGGGCGATCGCAATTCTCTGCTTCTGACCGCCGGAGAGGGTGTTGGGCTTGCGCTTGGCAAAGCCGGTGAGGTCGACCTCCTCGAGGAGGGCGGCGACCGCCTCCTTATCCTTCGGCTTGCCCTGGAGCTCGAGGGCGAGGGCGATGTTATCCTCGACGGTAAACTCGTTCAGGATGTTATATTCCTGGAAGATAAAGCCGATAAAGGTATTACGGTAGCTATCGAAGTCACTCTGTGTGAAATCGCGGCTTGAGCGCCCTTTGACGATGATCTCGCCCGAGGTGGGGGAATCGAGGCCGCCGCAGACGTTCAGAAGCGTGGACTTACCGCTACCGCTCTTACCGAGCAGAAAGACCATGCCCCGTTCGGGAAAGCGGAGGGAGACGCCGTCAAGGGCATTGACGTCCACACCGCCCTTGGTCTTATAGACCTTGGTTAGATTTAATACTTCAAGCATGAAAGTGCCTCCTTAGTGGGTTGACCTTATTGTATCATATATGCAGGAAAAATGCAAGCGGAAGTTTGCGGGAGGAGAGGGAACCGGTGAAGAAGAAAGCGTGAATGGCGAACGGTGAATGATGAAAAAAGCACCCCGAAGGGTGCTTTTTTCTATGGGGTTGCGCCGCGGTGAGCCGCGGTGCATAGGGGGTCTTGCTAAAGGATCACTCGGCGGCAGGAGCGTTGATGGCCTCGAGGACCTTCTGAACGACAGTGTCGTCGGCGTGCTCATCGGCAACGGCCCCGTAGATCTCGCGGAGCGAGACGGTGTCGCCGTACGTCGAGCTCTCGACCATGATCGAGTACTCCTTCACTTCGCCGATCTTGACAAAGCGCTCGTAGGACCACTCGGCATCGAGGGTCAGGCTGAGATCGTCGGAGGTGAGGACCCAGGTATAGGTCAGAACGTCCTCATACGATCCATCGGCCTGCAGGACCGTGATGACCTTGGTCTTCATGGGCGTCACACCGTCGGCCTCGTAGTAAGCAATGTCGCCGTTCCCATCCTTCTTGGCAACGAAGGTGAGCGTATCAAAGATCATCTGCTTAGTCACGGAGTAGACCTCGGTACCGAAGGTGATCTCAGTGATATCCTTGTACTTCTCGCTCGCAAAGAGAGCCTCAAAGAGCTCAACGTTGATCGCGAAGGTGGCACGGATACCGGCGGAAGCGGGGTTTTCGGAGTGCTCGTTGTAGAGACGGGCGCTGAAGCCGACCATGGAGTTCAGCTTGTAGAAGTCAAGAACCTCGTTCTCGAGGCGGTAGCTGACGACCGCGGGCGAGAAGGCGTAGTTTAGGTCAGCCAGAGCGAGAACCGCATTGACGAGGTCGTCATCGGCCTTCACCTTCAGAAGGTGAGTGACATCAAGACCGGTCGCGGCAGCAAAGGCCACAAGCTTCGCATTGAGGGCGTCATCGTCGGTGACCTTTAGGCTTCTCTCGTAGTAATCCGCACACCCCAGGGTGTACGCCTTGCGGACATCGTCGATCTCGTCACCGATCTGCAGCGAAGCGACCGCCGCATGGACGGCGTCCTTCTCGGTATCGTTCATCAGGAGGTAGTTCCCAATGTTCAGGCGGTAGTACTTCGCGAGATCGGCGAAGTGGTTCTGCGCGGCATCGTCGGTGCTCAGAACGCAATCGTAGTAACGCACGGCGTAGAAGTCACCAATACCGTTCCCCGCCCAGACGAGCAGGTTGTTGTCAAGGCCGTTAGAGTTGTTCAGAGCGGCAAACTCATGGTTCGTGTAGATCTCGTTACCGTCCTGATACAGGCCGATATAGCCCTCGGGAGCCGTGAGCTTGCCGAGGTCGACCTTGTATTCGGTACCGTCGTTATCAACGAGCTCCGTGCCGTTCCAGACCTTTTTGGGCGTCCACTTCGTAACACCGAAATTCGCAGCGTTAACGGTCGTCGGATCGACCGAGGTGTTGACATACCGCTCGGCACCCTCGGTACCTGCATCAACGACCGCACCGTCCTTTACCCAGACGATGGAGTACACATCGCTCTGGCTACCGGACAGCGTGCCCTCGCCCTTCAGGCGGACGACAGACGCCGTATAGGTGTGGATCTCGGCAGGGGTCGCGATGTACTTATCGCTGATCGTAAGGACCGAGACCTGGCCATAGCGGATATTCGTGAGTTTGGCAGTCGTTACATTGAACTGAAAGCGTGCACCCGCCACGAAGTTATAGACCGTAGTGCCTGCCATGGCGCGGACGAGCTCCTGCGTGGCACCGCCATTGTAGACGTAGCCACCCTCACCGTCCTCGGTGACTGTACCGTAGCCAACCGTGTGTTTGTTGATGTAGTCAACACCAACCGAGTTGTTACTGCCTTCCTTGCGCCCGGTGACGGAGAGCTTACCGCCGGAGAGCGCGATGTAGCCCTCGTAGTCGGCATGGGCAAAGAGCTTCGTCGTATTACCTTCCCCGTCGGTCACCTGCTTCCATGCGTAGGCGTTCATCATGTTATCGGTTTGGGTTTTCCAGTTGGAGTTCTCCGTGTACGACTTCGCCGCATTCCAATACTCGTTGGTGGCGAAGAAGTCAGCGGCGAAGAGCAGGTCCTCCTGCTTGGCGTAGAGGGCGTTGTACTGCTCCTCGGTGTACGTTCTCCCACTCATCTCGTACTTCTCCATCTCGAGCGCAACGGCCTCATTGAGAGCCGTCTGATCGGCAGGAGCCTTAGCGGCGACCGTCAGACGGTCGGGAACCGGAAGGGCCATGAAGTTCTCGGCCTCGAGATCGGCGGCGGCGAGGGTCGCAAGGAAGTCGCGGTAGGGCTCGTCGTCCGAATCCTTACCATAGGAATAATAATAGTAAGCATCGTGGACGGCATCGTTGAAGACGGTCTGTGCGGCGTCAAGGGAATAGCAGCCGGCAAAATTCTTGGCGCTCATCGCGTAGACGGCATCCATCCTGCGGACGGCGGCCTTCTCGGCGAGATCGTCCAGCTTGTCGAGGTCAAGGAGATAGTCACCGACAAGAGTGTAGAAGTCAGCATGGTCGGCATCCTGCTTTGCCAGCTCCTCATACGGCTTGCGGAGAGCAGCCATAAGAACCTTCGAGACGGCAGCCTGTGCCTCGCCACGCGAGGAGGTGGCCAGATTGATGTCAGCCACGGCTGCGTAGAGGTCCTGCATCATCTCGGAATCCTCAACGTCGATGCCGGCAAGGTTCAGGCGGAAGTACTTCGCAACGTCGGCAAAGTGGTTCTGCGCGGCCTGCCCGTCGGTCAGGACGCCCTTGTAGTAGCGGACGGCGTAGATGTCGCCAAAGCTACCGCTCCAGGCAAGGAGGCTGGAACCTATATCATAGGTGTTGTTAAGGTAGGCAAGAGCCTCGTTCTTATACACCTCGTCCGTGCCCT
>JAZNAD010000003.1:0-10218 GCA_045586345.1 Eubacteriales bacterium | reverse complement strand
GTGACCGGCGAAGGTCTTGACGCCCTCGTCCGTGCCACCGCCGAGGCCCTCGAGGATCTGCCCCCCATCACCGTCTATGCCGATGAGGTCACCCCCGAGGAACGCTCAACGCGCGGCGTCGGTGAGCGCACAACGACCGTCCGCCGTGAGAACCGCACCTTCTTCGTCGAGGGTGAGTGGCTCCGGAATCTTCTCGGCCAGGTCAACTTTGAGGATCGCGAGTCGATCGCCTTCTTCCAGCGCATCCTCCAAAAGGAGGGGGTCATCGACCTTCTCCGTGAGAAGGGCATTGAGGAGGAGGATCTTGTCAATATCTACGACTTTGAATTTGAATTCTTCAATTAAAAACAGCACACTTCGCAAAGCCCTGCGGAGTGTGCTGTTTTGTTTACAAAAAATTACGAGATTCCAAAGAGGACCACGGCCGCGATCCCGACCGCCACTCCGAGAAGCCGCCGCCGTGAGGGACGCTCTCCAAAGAAGATGGCGCCCGCCACCAGCGAAAGCATGATGCTGATACCGCTGTATACGGGCATCAGGAGCGTGGCGTCGACGACGCGCAGGCCGTAGGTGTAGAGCCATTGAAAGGCGCCGAGCACAAGGCCAACGGCGGCCGCCCAGCCGAGGGCGGGGCTTTTGACGCGCATGGTGGGGCGATGCTCGCGCTGCCGCGACATAAGAAGGACGATGGCAAAGGCGATCACAGCACCCACCGTATAGTTGAAGAATCCGTACCCCGCGATCTCCTTGCCATGGGGACCGCGCGCAAACCACTTCTGGAAGAGGGAGGCAAGGCCGTTGGCAAGGAAGGTCAGCCCAACGAGGAAGGGCCAGGAGCGATCGGCCGAGGGCTTCGCATCCTCCTTCTTTGACTCGGCGTTCAGGAGAAAGGTGATGACCGTGAGAGAAAGCCCCACGATGCGTAGAACCCCCATCTTTTCATCAAAGAAAACGACTGAGCCGAGGACCGGGATGAGAATGGCGAGTGAGGCAAAGAGCGTCGTGATGCCGACAGGACCGCGCGCCAGCGCCAGGGTGTAGCTGACCTGGAAGGTAAGATTCAGAACGGCGGCCACCACCGCGTAAAGCAGGACGGCGGCCGGCGGCGGAGATGCGATCACCGAGGGGAGAAAGATCAGAGCCGTAAAGCAAAAGAACATCCCCATAAAGAGCAGGCTGTCGGCCGTATTGACGGTGTATCGCTTCGCTCCGAAGCTCTGCACGATCGCCTTCATCGACGAGAGAAGCGAGATAGCCGCAAATAAGAGGATCATAAGAAAGGGCTGCATCGGGAGCCTCCTTTGGTTTTGCAGGTAAACAAGCAGCATAGGGCGCGCTGGTTTTTAGCTACCCTCTCATAATAGCACACGCGTTGGGGCTTGTCAAGTAAAAGTGCGAAGATGGTCGCTTTTTGCGAAGCTATCAGTAGAAGCGGTGCCATATCCTGCGACCGTATGGACGAAAGATCGGAGAGGTGTTGAGCAAATTGCATTTTACCGTACAACAAACGCATGCTGAGAAACAGCAAGTGAAAAAAGAGGACTCCGCAAGGAGTCCTCTTTTTTCACTCGATCGTGACCTTGGCCATGCGCATATCGATACGCGGGCGGTCGCTGTAATCGGTGGCAACGGCGGCGATCTCATCGACCGTGTCCATCCCCTCAATAACGCGCCCGAAGGCAGCGTACTGCCCGTCAAGGTACGGGGCGTCAGCGTGCATAATGAAGAACTGCGAGGAGGCCGAGTTTGGGGCAGAGGTGCGCGCCATCGAGATAACGCCGCGCGTGTGCTTCAAGGGATTCGGGTGACCGTTGGCGGCAAATTCACCGACGATCGTCTCGCGTGAGCCGCCCATCCCGGTGCCCTCGGGGTCGCCCCCCTGGATCATAAAGCCGGCGATCACGCGGTGGAAGATCAGCCCGTCGTAGAAGCCGCGGCGGACGAGCGACTCAAAATTCGCAACCGTCTTCGGCGCCGCCTCGGGGCACATCTCCAGCTTGATCCTCTTTCCGTTTTCCATTTCAATAACGACCATGTGTCTGTCTCCTTTATAATAAAAATGAAATAAACGCCCCCGTTCCGAATATACTAAGTAGTATTCGGGGGTGAGCTATGAAATTCCTTCAGATTGATTTCGGCCGCATCGCGGCCATCGGCATATCGGTTGCCGTCATGGCGGCGGTCCTTTGGCTGTCGGTGAGCTTTCTTTTGCCGGTGCTTCTGCCGTTTCTTCTTGCGTGGGGAGCGGCGCTGCTTTTGCGCCCTCTGAATTTCTATCTCCACAAAAAGACACACCTGCCGCTCCGGCTTGTGAGCTGTGTGACCGTCCTTTTGCTTCTTTTCGTCTTTCTTTCGATCGTTTTCGGCGTACTGTTCCGTCTGTTCGCCGAGGCACGCGGCGTGCTGACCTCCCTGGTGGAGGACCCCGCGGTGCTTGACCGCTTTCTTGCAAGGCTTTCAGAGCTGCTCCCCGGCCAAGATGCGGCGAGCCCGACACTCTCGGGTCTTTCGGACTATCTCCGCGCCTTGCTCGAGCGCTCGGTCGAGACCCTTGCAGGGAAGATCCCCTCAGTGGTCGGGAGTGCCCTTCTGACCCTGCCTGAGGTCGTCCTTTTTCTTCTCGTTTCGGTCGTTGCGGCCTTCTACTTCAGTATGGATCTTGAGGAGGTGCACAGTACCGTGCGTGCCCTTCTCCCCGAACGCCTGTCCGCACGCCTTTCGGAAGCGCGTAGCGGTGCCTTTCGCATGGGGGGCGCTTACCTACGCGCGTATCTGACACTCACCGGCATCATTTTTCTCCTGATGCTCGTCGGGCTGACGCTCGTCGGTGTGCGCTATCCGCTTCTTTTAGCCGCGATCCTTGCAGCACTTGACATTCTGCCCGTCATCGGTGTCGGTACGGTGTTAGTCCCTTGGGGGATCGTCTCGCTGCTTATGGGTGATGTGCGCCTTGGGATCGGCCTTCTCATCCTTTTCGGTATCACCGAGGTGGTGCGCCAGGTCGTCGAGCCGCGCCTTGTCGGCCATATGCTCGGCGTTCATCCCCTGCTCTCTCTCTTTTCTCTGTATCTCGGGGCACGGCTCTTCGGGATCCTCGGGCTTCTCCTTGGACCCCTCCTTGCCATCCTTATGAGGATCGCTTACAGATATTTTGCTTCCGAAAACAAAAAACCCGTCGTATGACGGGATTTCTGTCGATCAGGCGCGCTCAACCTTGCCCGAACGAAGGCAACGGCTGCAAACGTAAACGCTCTCGTGGCTACCGCCGACGACGGCCTTGACCTTGCGGATGTTGGGCTTCCAAGTGCGGTTGGTCTTACGGTTCGAGTGGGAAACGTTGTGGCCGAAAGCGACGCCTTTTCCGCAAACACTGCATTTTGCCATGACTGACACCTCCTGAATCACTGTCCCCGAGGATCGGGGAGCTCTATGTGCATTTTATTTGAATACAAATCACGCGAATGTTATTATAGCACAACCCTTTCTAAAATGCAAGTCCTTTTTTTCTGTTTTTTTAAAAAAGTTCTTGCAATCGGAGAGGGAATATGCTACAATGAAAATACCAAGGAAAGGGGGATATCATTATGACTAAGTTTTTTGCTGCCGTCGGTTACGTTGTCAGCGTTCTGGCCGCTGCCTTCGGTGTGGTCTATCTCATTAACAGGCTCACGGGCTGTGAGATTGAGGAAGAGCTCGAGTGTGAGTGCGAGGATTGCTGCGACGAGCAGTGCGATTGCGCCGCTGAGGAGAAGGCCGAGGAAGAGGCTGCTCCTGCTCCCGCCGAAGCGTAAGAAAAGAGGTGCGGCAGGCCGCGCCTCTTTTCTTTTTGCATTCTCGCGGTATTTTTTCCTTTTCCCTTGCAATTCTTACCGAAATGTGATATACTAATCCTTACCAATCATAAGGAGATCCATCTATGCAGGTAGCAGTCCTTGGCTGCGGCGTTGTCGGCCGCGGCACGGTAGACCTTCTCGTAAAGAACGCCGCCCTCATTGAGGCGCGTGCCGGTCAGCCCGTTGAGGTCAAATATATTCTCGAGCGTCGCGAGCTTCCCGAGTGCCCGTATGCTGATAAGCTCGTCCGCGATTTCGATACCATCGTGTCCGACCCCGAGGTCGAGATGGTCATTGAGGCGATGGGCGGCAGCCATCCGGCCTATGAGTTTTCGCTCGCTGCCCTTGAGGCAGGGAAGCACGTGGTCACCTCCAACAAGGAGGTCGTCGCGAATTTCGGGACAACCCTTCTTTCGGCGGCGTGTGAGCATGGCGTGCAGTACCTCTTTGAGGCTAGCGTTGGCGGTGGTATCCCCGTTCTTCATCCGATTGCCGAGGATCTTTCGGGAAACGCCATTGACAGTATTTCCGGCATCCTGAACGGTACCACCAACTTTATTCTCACCGAGATGTTTTCGGCAGGGAGGTCCTTTGCCGAGGCGCTTGCCGAGGCGCAGGCGAGAGGGTATGCTGAGGCGAACCCCGCCGCCGATGTCGAGGGGCTGGATGCCTGCCGTAAGATCGCCATTCTGACGGCGGTGGCCACCGGCGTCCTGGTTCCCACCGAGGCGATTCATACCGAGGGCATCACCGCGATCCGCGCGGCCGATGTCCGCGCGGCCGAGAGCCTTGGCTACTCGATCAAGCTCCTCGGTCGCATGATCCGTAGCGGGGAGGGCAACCTCTTTCTGATGGTCGCGCCCTTCTGGGTGCCGCGCACCTCGCCCCTGTATACCATCTCCGATGTCTTCAATGGCGTGCTTGTCCACGGTGACTTTGTGGATGACGTCCTCTTCTTCGGCCGTGGTGCCGGCGCTGCCCCCACCGCCTCGGCGATGGTAGGTGACGTTATGCACGTGGCCTCGGGCGGCGCGCGTGTACACCGCGCATGGAAGCCTGCCGAGGCGGGCGCTGTGACTGACTTTGCCCACTTCGCGTGCCGTCGCTATGTCGCGCTTGACGGTATTGCCGAGAACGCCGCCACCGTCATCTTCGGTGACGTGGAGCCGATCGCCGCCGCCGACGGTATTGCCTTCCTTACCCCCGCGATCAGTGAGAGCGAGTTCTCGGACAAGCTTACAAGGATGACCGCCGCCGGCGGAGAGCTGCTTTCCCACATTCGTATGTTATGACAAAAAGGAGTTGACTTTATGTCAACTCCTTTTTGTCATAAGCCCTTCCTCTTTTGTTACTTCGGCAATGCGTCCGGCGTTTTTTAGAAGCGCCGCAATGTTCAGGAGTGCCATGGCGGCAATCACCGCGTCGCAAAGGGCCCACACACCGTCGGCAGGGAGAATGCTCCCGAGGGCAAGCAGACCGCAGAATACGAGCGAGTACACGGCACGCACGGCGGGGCGACGGCACAGATGCGAGAGTGCGGTCTGCCCGTAGCTTACCCAGCACGCAACCGTTGCATAAGCAAAAAAGAGGATCGAGACCGCCAAAAAGCCAGGGGCTATGTCGCCAAGTGCCGTCCGGAACGCCCCCGCGACAAGCGAGGTCGGGGCAAGATTCGGGAGGGGGTCGTAAACCGCGAGCACGCTGAGTGCGGTCAGCGTGCACATAAGAAGCGTGTCGACAAAGACCTCAATAAGCCCCAAGATCCCCTGCCGCGCAGGCGAAGCAACCTCGGCGGCACCGTGGGCGAAGGGGGCGGTGCCCACCCCGGCCTCATTAGAGAACAACCCCTTGCCGATGCCGGCCCGCATCGCCCGGGCAATGCCAATGCCACCGAGCCCTGCCCCGGCGCTTTTCCACGAGAACGCCTCGCGCAGTATACGAGCCAACACGCTCGGTAGCGAAGTAATGTTTACAAAAATAACGGCGAGCGACGCCCCTGCGTAGAGAAGCGTGAAGAGGGGGATCAGCACCGCCACGAGGCGCTCTACCCATGGCCGCCCGCCAAGGAACAAAAGGAGGGTCACACCGGCAAGGATCAGCCCGACCGAAAGCGGAACGAGCGGCAGGACGGGAGTGATGCCCTCGGCGATCACGTTCCCCTGCAAAAGGCTCCCCATCGTAAGGGACAAGGCGAGCGAGAGCAGGGCAAAGAGAAGCGCCGCGCCTTTCCCGAGGGAGGGGCGGATGTAGTCGATCGCTCCTCGGCTTTCGGCGGCGCTTTGGCGTGCATCGAGCGACAGTGTGATCTCAGCGTATTTGAGGATAGCAGCAGCAAGGCCTCCTACCCACAGCCAGAAGACGGCCCCCGCCCCGCCGAAGCGGAGCGCCACGGCCACCCCCGTGATGTTACCGACGCCAAGCGTCCCGGCAAGCGCCAGCGTCAGCGCGCGAAGGCTACTTCCCGTACCCTCGCCCCCGCGAAGGGCCTTGAGCGTCCGCAGGGGATGCCGCAAGGGGAACGCACGGAGCCGTATGTAAAAATATACCCCGGCAAACAAAAGAACGGGCGGCAGCACCGCCCCCAACAGATACGTGTTCAGAAACTCAAGTAAACGCATCACAGCACCTCGCTATACTGTATGCGTCCTCTGTTTTTTCTATGATCTCGTTTTCCTCTCCCCGCGCATCCTCCCTTGTGTCCTCTCCCCGCAAAGCAAAAAACCACTCGCTGTGCGAGTGGTTTTTTCGTTGAGATTCAACCCTCCTTCGGGAGGTCGGGGATCTCAATTTCCCCTTCGCTCTTCTCAAAGGCCTTGATTTCTTGCCGTATCAGGTACAGGATCTCGCCGTTGGCAGAGCGACCGTAATACTTCGAGATATAGTGGAGCTTGTAATGAAGCTCGGGATCGATCTCAATACCCAAATGTTTATTGGCTTTGTTCCTCATAAATATCTCCGAACAATCTTAATATGAGTATATTTTAAGATTATTTTTTGATATAATGTTGATTGTATACTTGATTTAAGTATGCCAAACTTTCGGAGGATGTATTTATGAAAATTGCGGTTATCGGATCGAGAAGTATTAAAAACATGGATATCGGTAGGTATATCCAAGGCGCTGATGAAATTGTTTCGGGGGGTGCCCGCGGTGTAGATACCTATGCGGCGGAATATGCGCAGAAAAACGGAGTAAAGCTCACGGTATTTCTCCCCGAGTATACAATCTACGGCCGAGCGGCACCGATCGTGAGAAACAAGAGCATTGTAGAGTATGCCGATAAGGTCGTGGCTTTTTGGGATGGGAGTTCGAGGGGAACACGTTCGGTCATTATGTATGCTCAGAAGATCGGCAAGCCCTGTGAGGTTATTCTTTGCCGTTGAATATCAGCTTCTCCCGTCACTTCAAGCACCGCAAAAACAAAAACCGCTCGCGGTGCGAGCGGTTTTTCCTATTTTACTGCGCTGTGCCGCGCAGCTTGGCCGCCTGAGCCTTCAGACGGGTGGGGGTATCGAGAATGCGCTTGCGCAGGCGCAACGACTTCGGCGTGATCTCCATCAGCTCGTCATCGGCGATGAACTCGATCGCCTCCTCGAGCGACATATTGCGGGGCGTGATGAGAGTCAGAGCCTCGTCGGCGCCCTTCGAGCGGACGGCGGTCAGGTGCTTCTTCTTGCAGACGTTGACCGAGATATCGCCCATCTTGGGGTTCTCACCCACGATCTGTCCCTCGTATACCTGCACCGAGGGGCCGACAAAGAGCGGGCCGCGGTCCTGCGTGTAGTAGAGGCCGTAGCTCGTGGTCTCGCCCGTTTCGCTGGCAACCAGCGATCCCGTAAAGCGCACGTTGACGTCGCCCTTATAGGGGGAATAGCCGTCAAACACGGTGTTCATGATGTCCTCGCCGTGGGTGTCAGTGAGGAACTCACTGCGGTAGCCGAAGAGGCACCGCGAGGGAATGCGGTAGAAAAGACGCTGGCGGCTGCCGCGCAGCTGCATATCGAGGAGCTCGCCCTTGCGCGCACCGAGCTTTTCCATGACGGCACCGAGATACTCCTCGGGCACGTCCACCTCAAGGCGCTCCATCGGCTCGCAACGCTGGCCGTCGATCTCCTTGTAAAGCACGCGCGGCGTCGAGCAGCAGAGCTCGTAGCCCTCGCGGCGCATATTCTCAAGGAGGATCGAGAGGTGCATCTCACCGCGCCCCGCCACACGGAAGCAGTCGGTGGTCTCGCCGTCCGAAACGCGGAGCGATACGTCACGGAGCAGCTCGCGGTAGAGGCGCTCACGCAGATGGCGCGAGGTCACGTATTTTCCTTCCGTCCCGGCAAACGGGCCGTCATTAACCGAGAAGGTCATCTCGATGGTCGGCTCGCTGACCTTGACGAACTCAAGCGATTCGGGGGCATCCACCGCCGAGACGGTATCGCCGATCGTGATGTCGGCGGCACCCGAGAAGCAGACGATATCTCCCATCTTGGCCTCGGTCACGGGCACGCGGCGCAGGCCGTCAAACTGGTAGATCGAGACGATGCGCGCGCGGTCGCGCTTGGCTTCGTCGTGGTAGTTCGTGATGGCAACGTCCTGGTTCTGACGGAGCACACCGCGCTCGATGCGACCAACGCCGATACGCCCGACGTATTCGTTGTAGTCGATCGAGGAAACAAGGATTTGCAGGGGCGCCTCCTCCTCGCCCTCGGGCGCGGGAATGTAGTCGATGATGGTGTCGAAAAGAGGGGTAAGATCGGTGCCGGGCTCGAACTGCGAGAAGGAGGCCGTACCGGCACGCCCCGAGCAGAAGAGCATCGGGGAATCCAGCTGCTCGTCGGTGGCATCGAGATCCATCAGGAGCTCAAGCACCTCCTCCTCGACCTCGTCAAGACGGGCGTCGGGGCGGTCGATCTTGTTGACGACAACGATCACACGGTGGTTGAGCGAGAGGGCGCGCTCAAGGACGAAGCGGGTCTGGGGCATCGGACCCTCGGCGGCATCCACGAGAAGGATAACGCCGTTGACCATCTTAAGGATACGCTCGACCTCACCGCCGAAGTCGGCGTGGCCGGGGGTATCGACGATGTTTATCTTGGTGTCCTTGTAATAGACGGCGGTATTCTTCGCAAGGATCGTGATCCCGCGCTCTCTTTCGATGTCGTTCGAGTCCATCACGCGGTCGACCGTCTCCTGGTTTTCGCGGTAGATGCCGCCCTGTCGGAGCATCTCGTCAACGAGGGTGGTCTTGCCGTGGTCAACGTGGGCAATAATGGCAACGTTGCGTAAATCGTTACGTTTCAACTTTTTTTCCTCTTTTTGTCTAAGTTTTTAACTTAGATATTATATCACATTGTAGAAAAAATTCAATCCCTTTTGTGAAAAAAACGAAAAAACCGCCGCCGCCATTCCCTCTTTCGCTTGACAAAAAGGGCGCAGCCGTGTATAATCAAGGGGCAAGTGTGTGGCGCGGCCGCGCGGTATCATGCCGAAAGGTAGTACCGTGAGGAAAGTCCGGGCTTCATAGGGGAAGGATAACGGATAACGTCCGCCGAGGGTGACCTCCGGGAAAGTGCAACAGAAATAAACCGCCGCGAAAGCGGTAAGGATGGAAAGGCGAGGTAAGAGCTCACCGATCCCGCGGTAACGTGGGATGCCCTGTAAACCCTATCCGAAGCAACGCCTTTGGGAGGCACGCAAGTGCCACGGCTCCCCGCCGACCCGATGGCGGCAGGAGGCAGCTCCGAGCCCTGCGGTAACGCATGGCAAAGATAGATGGTCGCGACCCACGCAAGTGGGTACAGAACCCGGCTTACAAGCACAGTTGCAGGGGAGGGCGCAATCCGCCCTCCCTTTTTCTTTCCTCGCAGGCTAAAATTGCGCTCTTCGCCGCCGTGGAGCACAACCGTGCTCGACGACCGCCTTTGGTCGTCATCGCAGCGCCCCCCGACGACAAATAGCATCAATTTTATCTCTGCGAGGCGCTCTTCGCCGCCGTGGAGCACAACCGTGCTCGACGACCGCCTTTGGCCGTCATCCCAGTGCCCGTTTCTACGAAATAGCATCAATTTTCCCATTGCGAGCAAGTCGCAGGCAAATCAGCCCCCCTCCGGGAGGGGGGGATACAGGGGGGGAGCCTGCGGCAGTTGCCTTGCCGAAGACGCCCTCACGAAGCACTTCCTCACACCCTCGTCTAACTAAGCCTCGCCCTCCGGGTAGCGAAGCGGCGCGAGGGTCTTGAATGACAGTCCGAGGGACTGTCAGACCCCGAGCGTGACCGAGCCGCAGCGGGACGGTGGCACGCGGTGCGTCTCGGAGAGGGCTGTAGGGACCGGCCTCCCGGACGGTCCTTCCCCTCCAATCCTCCCCCTCCGAAGGAGCTCTCGGCCGCCTCCC
>JAZNAD010000002.1:0-12185 GCA_045586345.1 Eubacteriales bacterium | reverse complement strand
AATACCACTGTCAGTATATGTCAAAGGAAGCCACTATGGAACAGGAACGTGTCATTGTCAACGAGCGTGTAGCCACCACGCTGACCACCAAGGATTTTTACTATGATCTGCCCGAGGAGCTGATCGCGCAGACGCCGGCCGAGCGCCGTGATGCCTCGCGCCTCCTCGTCCTTGACCGTGCGGCGGGCACACTCTCCCACCGCCATTTTTACGATATTCTCGACTACATCCGCCCCGAGGACATTCTCGTCGTCAATTCCTCGCGTGTCATCCCGGCACGCCTGCTCGGCGAGAACGGGAAGGGCGCCCCGATGGAGCTCCTCCTCCTCCGTATGCGCGAGGGCGGACTCTTTGAGACCCTCGTCCGTCCCGGCAAGCGCGCGAAGGTCGGCGCCACCTTTCTTTTCGGCGGCATCCTGCAAGCCGAGGTCGTCGAGGTCCTCCCGGATGGCAACCGCCTCGTCTCCTTCCGCTATCCCGATACCTATCGCTCGATCTACGAGGTCCTCGATGCCGTCGGGCAGATGCCCCTGCCCCCCTACATTACCAAAAAGCTCGAGGACAAAAGCCGCTATCAGACCGTCTACGCTAAGCAGGAGGGGAGCGCCGCCGCCCCCACGGCCGGTCTCCACTTCACCGAGGAGCTGCTTAGTAAGCTCCGCGAAAAGGGCGTTGGCTATGCCGAGGTCACGCTGCACGTCGGCCTTGGGACCTTCCGCCCTGTGAAGGTCGATGCCATCACCGACCACCTGATGCACGCCGAGCAGTTTATGATCGACGAGGCGACCGCCGCCGAGATCAACCGCCGCCGCGCCGCCGGGGGGCGTATCATCGCCGTCGGTACTACCGCCTGCCGCGTCCTTGAAAGCGTGACCGATGAGGACGGCATCGTCCATCCGATGAGCGGCGAGACCGGCATCTTCATCTACCCCGGCTACCGCTTCCGCGCCGTCGATGCCCTTATCACCAACTTCCACCTCCCGGAAAGCACCCTCATTATGCTGGTCTCGGCTCTTGCGGGGCGCGATAGGATCATGAATGCCTACGAGACGGCGGTGAAGGAGAGGTATCGGTTTTTCTCTTTCGGCGACGCTATGTTCATCCAATAAGCGGCGCCGTCCGTCGTTGCTTCTTGAATGAACCGAACAGCCGGCAGAGGAGCCTACCGCATGGCTAAATCCGAAAGGAGTGCGCAATGAAGAGAGAACCTTTTTTCAAAAAAATCGTCCTTGGCGGTCTTGTGCTGGCTCTCGAGATGTTTGCCGCCACACTGCTCCTTTCCTTTCTGCTTGCGTTTCTGTACATTCCCCTCCGAATGTTGATCCATGACCGCCTGCTTCAGGATGCGGTGTATGGTGTACTCGCACTCAGTATAGAGGTCGTGCTGATGTTTGTGCTTTTTAAGCTCAGAAAGCAAAACGAACGAAAGGCGAGCATCAAGGAACTGCTTCTGCCTATGACTGTGGCTTTCCCTTTGTTACTTTTGATCGCGCTTTTCAATGGGTTTTATACCTATACGGCGGGCCCGGGGGCTTCTACCTTGGGGCGTGTGCTATGGTGCCTTTCTGTTGGCGAATACAGTAACGTCCAAGGTCACGTGCCGTTATACTTCCTTTTGCTGAGCTTTCTCGCCAAGCTGCTACTGATGGCCGGTGCCGGTGCCATGGGGTACAAGGCCGGCGAGAAAAGGCTGGCGAAGGAACGCAAACGGATTTTGAAGCAATAGAAAAACGGATGCCTCTCGGGCATCCGTTTTTCTTAATCGCGCTGATACGCCAGCACCTCAAAGGAAGCACCGACATCAAGGCTCGTGATGGCGGCAAGGCGCGCGCGACCGGCTGCGGGGGTACGGTAAAAATAGGGGGTCATCGCAAAGAGATCGGCGATCGCCCCGGCATCCGCGAGATGAACGGGGAAGGCGACCTCACGCCGCTCAACGAGCGTGAAGCCATCAAGATCATACGCTACGGGTTGGTTTTCATACGGCGTATCGTAAAGAATACTTTTCATCTCAAAAAGATGCCGACGTGCGGGGATGGTGTAGAGAAGGAGGCCTCCGGGGCGCAGGACGCGCCGATACTCGTCGGCCGCGAGGGGGGCAAAAATGCAGGAGAGCAGGCCGATGGTGTTGTCGGCGATCGGCAGGTGGTAGACACTCCCGACGGCAAAGGTCGCATGCGGAAGACGCCGCGCGGCCAGGGCGAGCGCATCCTTTGAAACGTCAATGCCCACCGCCGTCTCGGCAAGGGAAGCCAGCGCTTCGGTGTAATAGCCCTCGCCACAGCCGGCATCAAGGAAGGTGCCGCGCGCCGCGTGGGCACGCGCGACCTCGAGGATCGCCGCACGGAAGGGGGCGTAATGGCCGCCGTCAAGGAAGCGGCGGCGCGAGGCGACCATCTCGCGGTTGTCACCGACGGCCGGTGGCTTCCCGGCCAGAAGATTCACATAGCCCGTGCGCGCGATATCAAAGCTGTGCTTCGCCTCGCACAGGAAAACACGCTCGCCCCTTACAAGGGGACGACGGCAGACGGGGCAGAGAAGAGGGGACGGCATAGGACTCTCCTTTTTTCTTTCTTGTGTCCATTATAGCACGCGGAAAAAATAAATCAAGCCTTTACAAGCAGCTTTCGGCGTGTTAAAATAATAGGGAAGAATAAAAATCCTGCAAGGAGCAACACTTAGGATGAGTATTGAAAAACGCGGCCGAGTCCTCGGCGTGGATTACGGTGACGTCCGCACGGGCATTGCCATTTCGGATGAAGGGCGCTTCCTGGCCTCGGGGATCACCACCCTGCGAGAGAACGGCATGGTGAGGACGGCCGACCGTGTCGCCGCCGAGGCCGTAGCGCGCGGCGCCTCGCTGATCGTTGTCGGCATCCCCCGGAATATGGATGGCTCGTACGGCCCCCGTGCCGAGGTCATCCGCGCCTTTGTCGGCTATCTTACCGAGCGCACCGCGCTCCCGATCGAGCTGTGGGATGAGCGCTTAACAACGGTCGAGGCGCATCGCATCCTCTCGGCGAGCGACGTCGGTGGGAAGCGCCGCCGCGCGGTGGTCGATACCCTCGCCGCCGAGATCATTCTGCAAAGCTACCTCGATGCGCACCGCTGATTTATGAAAAAACTACACCGCCTTCACACAGCCGTCACAACTCTCTGCTATACTGTGAATGTCAATGAACCGAGGAGGTACTGTATGAACAAAAATACAACGAACGGCAAGCATTCAAGCTTCCGCAGAACGGCCGGCGTACTCGTATGCCTGCTCGTTATCGCGATCCTTGCCCTCTCCTTTTCCTCCTGCGGCCTGCTTGGCGTTGGCGGGGATGGAACGGTGGGCACCACAACGGCCATGACCCGTCCGGATACCACGCTTGACATTACCGTCAATCAGTACTACACACCCGAGCCTGCCCCTGATGAGGCGGGCACGTACGCCTACGTGGCCGAGGTCGCTTCCCCTTCGGTCGTTTCGATCACGACTGAGGCCATCTCCTATAACGGTAGCTACGTTCAGAGCGGTGCGGGCAGCGGTGTCATCTTCTATGCCGATGCGACCTACAGCTACATCATTACCAACAATCACGTCATCGAGGGTGCCAGCGCCGTGAAGGTTTTTACGAATGTCCCCGATTGCCCCGGCTATGCGGCCGATGTGATGGGCACCGACTGGATGACCGATATTGCCGTTGTCCGTATTAAGAAGACCGGGCTCACCGTTGCCACCATGGGCAACTCGCAGGACCTCAAGCTCGGCCAGGAGGTGGCCGCCATCGGGAACCCCCTTGGCACGCTCGGTGGTACCGTGACCGACGGCATCGTCAGCTGCCTCGCCCGTGAGATCGCCGTGGAGGGGGTCACGATGACGCTCATCCAGCACTCGGCGGGTGTCAGCCCCGGCAACTCGGGCGGCGGCCTCTTTAACCTCTACGGTCAGCTCATTGGCATCGTCAACGCCAAGTCCTCGGGCACAGGCGTTGAGGATATCGGCTTCGCAATCCCCGTGGATATCGCTGTTGACCGCGCCCTCCAGCTCACCAATAAGGGGTATGTCTCAAACACCCCCTACCTCGGGCTTAATTTCGCACAGGCCTCGTCCTACGGTCTCGTTGTGTCAAGTTATGCTTACAACAGCGAGCTTTCCTCCACCAATCAGGACGAGATCGAGGCCGGCCACGTCCTGAATTCGCTGAACGGTGTGACCATTAAGAGCACCGCGGATATCCGTGCCGTGCTCTCGTCGGCGAAGCCCGGCGACGTCCTGACGGCGGTGATGCTGAAGCCGGCCACCAACGGCTTTTTCGTGAATTACACGCAATACACCGTTAGCCTCAAGGTCCACGAATACGCGCCGGCAGGCGCGACGGCGCCCGAGGCCCCCTCTGCCGGGGATGACGGCGACATCAACTTCAACTAAAACGCATAGGGGCGGGCCCGTGGGCACCGCCCCTTCCTTGGAAGGAGACAGGAATGGCACATCTTTTGATCGCGGATGACGAGGAGCAGATCCGCGCCCTCATTCGCAAATATGCCGAGTTCGGCGGTCACACGGTCAGCGAGGCGGGGGACGGCATGGAGGCCGTCCGCTATGTCCGCGCCGGGGCGCCGGATCTTGTCATCATGGATATCATGATGCCCGAGCTTGACGGCTTTTCCGCCGTCCGCGAGATCCGCAAGACCTCGTCCGTGCCCGTGCTCTTTCTCTCGGCGCGCGGCGAGGAATACGACCGCATCAACGGCTTTGAATGCGGCGCCGATGACTATGTGGTCAAGCCCTTCTCGCCGAAGGAGCTGATGCTCCGTGTCGAGGCGATCTTAAAGCGCGCCGCCGCCCCGACCCCCGTCAAGGAGAAGGAGGTCTACACCTTCGGCGGTCTTGTCGTCGATATGACGGCACGCATCGTCACGGCGGACGGCGCCGTGCTTGACCTGTCACCGAAGGAGTATGAGCTCCTCTTTTACATGATCCGTAATAAAAACATCGCCCTTTCGCGTGAGCGCCTGATCACCGAGGTGTGGGGCTACGATTTCTTTGGGATCGACCGCACGCTCGATACCCACATCAAGCTCCTGCGTAAGTCGCTCGGTGCGTACAGCGCCCATATCGTCACCCTGCGTGGGGTGGGGTATCGCTTTGATGATACGCTCTGACGGCCGCGGCCGCCCCCTGGGCCTACGCGAGAAGATCTTCCTGTATCTCCTCCTCTTTGTCCTCTTTACTATCCTGCTCCTCTGGGTCTTTCAGACCATCTTCCTCGACCGCTTCTATACCGTCATCACCAAGCGCCGCCTCTCGGATGCCGCCCTCCTGATGGCAACGGCCCGCGGGACCGAGGATGCCGAGGCCGTGGCCGAGGAGATCGCCCTCGACCATAACGCCTGTGTCCGCATCTATATGATCGAGGGGAACGAGGCCGACACCTATCTCTCGGTCGACAGCCAGATCGGCTGTGTCATCCACCGCCTCTCGCAGCGCCAGCTGAACGATCTGTACGAGGCCTCGCTCGGCAATGACGGGGTCTGGTCGCGCTTTCAGCTCCGGGACGGCGACTTCCGCTTTGTGTGGGAGATGGACGACGGCAGCGAGTTTGAGGGACGGGTGATCGACGAGCGCCTTGTCTATTCGCTGATCGTCCCGATACCGGGGGAGCGCGTGCAGTTCGTCCTGATCGACACCTCGCTCGAGCCGATCGACGGTACCGTGGCCGTCCTCCGGATCCAGCTGCTGGTGCTCTCTCTCGTGCTCGTGGTCGTGTCGGCCGTCCTCGCCTTCTGGATCGCACGGCGCATCGCGCGCCCCATCACCAATCTGAACGTCGCCGCGCGCCGCCTGCCGAAGGGCACCTACCCTGCCGACTACCGTGAGGACGGCTACCTCGAGGTTGCCGAGCTCTCCGAGACCATGGGCAAGGCCGCCGAGGAGATCGGCAAGGTCGATCGCCTCCAGCGCGAGCTGATCGCCAATATCTCGCACGACCTGCGCACGCCCCTCACCATGATCATCGGCTATGCCGAGGTCATGCGCGACATCGAAAGCGAGAATACGCCCGAGAATATGCAGGTCATCATTGATGAAGCCCGGCGCCTTTCGGGGATGGTCGGGGATCTTGTCGAGCTCTCGCACCTCCAGAGCGAGACGGCCCTCGGCGAGACCGAGACCTTCTCTCTGGCCGCAGAGGGGCGCGCCGTCTTTGCTGAATACGAGGCTCTGCTTGCACCGCGCGGCTATACGCTCACCGCCGAGATCGAGGGCGAGTGCCTCGTCACCGCCGATAAAAAGCGCCTCCACCAGGTCCTGCGCAACCTCCTGGATAACGCCGTCAACTATGCGGGCGATGCGAAGGAGGTCACTCTCCGCATCCACGAGCGCGAGGGTGCCGTGCGTGTCGAGGTCGCCGACCGCGGCGACGGCATTCCCGAGGAGGAGAAGGAGAACATCTGGCAGCGCTACTACCGCGCGACGGGCAACCACAAGCGGAGCGTCAGCGGCAGCGGCCTCGGTCTTTCGATCGTCCGCGAGAATCTTGAGCTTCACGGCGCCCGCTATGGTGTCGAAAGCACGCTTGGTGAAGGCTCGACCTTCTGGTTTGAACTCCGGCTTCAGGCATAAATTGCGCTCTTCGCCGCCGGAGAGGGCCACCTGGGCCCCTTCCATAAAAAAAGGCACCTGCTGCGGCAGGTGCCTTTTTTGCTATACGCTGTGATTTTCTTCAAAGGTTGGATAGCGTTTATTCTCCGTCAAAGGTCAGTACCTTGGTAAGATTGTTGTTGCCACTTCCGACGGTGACGCCTGACCACTCGGCCGCCGTTCCCTTAAAGGTCGCGGTGGTAATATAGCCGCAGTAAACGAAGGCGTTTTCGCCGATCCATTTCAGAGAGCTTGGTATCACAACTGAGGTTAAATTTTCGTTCACCGTATTCCAACCGGAGCGTGTGTAGGGAAACGCGTAGCTGGCAATTCCGACCGTTCCGTCCTTGATTTGCGCGGCCGTCACATCCGCCTTGGCATCAATCAAGTAATTGCCTGCATACAGCAAGCCACTCTTCCAGTTCGAGGAATTGCCCGAATACGCCGTACCCCAAAATGCGCCCTTTCCGATCGCATCGATCGTATCGGAGAGGGAAATGCTTGCAAGGGCGTCGCATCCTTGGAAGGCGTAGTCTCCGATGGCAGAGACGGTTCCCGAGATATTAACCGTCGTCAGGGCGTCGCATCCTTGGAAGGCGTAGTCTCCGATGGTTGTTGCATTGCCGGCAATGGTTACGCTTGTGATCTTACTGTAACCGCGAAGGAAATTATCTGGAATGGCGGTTACCGTTTCGGGAATGGTGATATCCTTTTCAAGAAGCCGCCCGTTTACGTAAAGGGAGATGTTTTCCAAGTAGGAAACATTAAGGCCTTTGATCCGACAAAAGGCTCCCATATCACCAAGGAAATTAAGTGCCTTCAGCTCACGTGAGATACTCTGGATACTCGTCACGCTGGTGGGGAGCGTGACGTAGTCACAATCTTCTAGAGCATACAAATTTACCTCCTTCACAGGGATGGTCGGGTTGTAATCGACGGGATATTCCGGCACGACAATATGCTTGTCTTTGCAGGTGCCGTTGTCCGTCAAAATATAATAGGTCTTATCCGAGCTCAGCGTGTAGGAGAGCCCCTCGCTCGGCGTGGTGTTTTCCAAAAAAGACTCATCCACCGTGCTGCCGCCTGAGGTTGACCCATTGCTCCCCGACTCCGTCTCCGGGGCCTCTTTGTAGTATTTTCGGCCGTCGAGATCAACGTAACTGTCTTTTTTCTCGTTGACAAGCTCGGCCTCCGAGACAGACCCGTAAAAATCGTAGAATTCATAGCCGTCGTCCAGCTTCTTCCATGTGCCCGTGCCGTACTCTCCGTCAAGGCGGTAGGTGCCGTCCGAGCGGACGTCGAGACAGCGGTCGCTCGAATCGTACCATTTCCCGATAATAGAATCCTTTCCACTCGACGTGCCTCCGCCCGAGCCTCCACCGTCTCCGCATCCTGCAAGAGTAGTGAGCAGAAGACAGGCCAAGACGATCAATGCTATTGCTTTCTTCATTTGTTTTTACCTCCGGTTTGTTTTTTTGAAAGGGTTTTCCCCTTTGATGAGGTAAGTATAGCACACTTTCACTGCGATGTCAAGTATAAATATCTTTTTGATAATGTAAAATCCAAATGCTCGGCGTATAATAAAGTTGAAATGAAGGAAGAAGGGCGGTGGCAATGTGGTTGCAGAACGGATCAAGGTGCTGAGAGAGGGGAACGGCCTTACGCAAGCCGAGTTGGCACGCCGTCTCGGTGTGACACGGTCCGGCGTCAATGCGTGGGAGATGGGAATATCCGTCCCCTCTACCCAGTATATCGTGGAGCTGGCTCTTCTTTTTGAGGTCTCCACCGACTATTTGCTTGGCATCGACACTACGGCGACCGTCTCTGTCAAGGGACTCGATGACGAGGAGATCGCCTCGGTCGTCGAGGTCATCCGATGCTACCGTAAGCTGAAATCGAAATTTTAGAGCCCCCACGCTTTAAAAAGAGTTGTACTGTGAGAAACATGCAACTCTTTTTCGTTTGTAGGTATGACTAAAGGTGACCGCCTTTTTTCCTATTTTTTAAAAAAGGGGTTGACAACACCGCTTTAGCGTGATAAAATGATAGAGCATCAAAGCACCGCTTTAATGCGTTAAAGCGGTGCAACAAAAAACAAAAAGAGGTACATAACCATGAAAAAGATCCTTTCGCTTCTCCTCGCAGTCGTGATGCTCGCCGGCTGCACCCTGGCCCTCGCCTCGTGTGGGCTCTTCGGCCCGACCCTGAAGGTTGGCTACACCGTGTACGCGCCGATGAACTACTTTGACAACGACGGCGACCTGACCGACGGTGATGACGGCTCGGGCGACTTCGTCGGCTTTGATACTGAGCTTGCGGAGCTCGTCGCCGAAAAGCTCGGCATGAAGGTCAAGTTCATCGAAATCTCGTGGGACAACAAGTACATGGAGCTCGAGTCGGGTGCTATCGACTGCATCTGGAACGGCTTCACCTCCAACACCAAGGATCCCGACGGCATCGAGCGCGCCGACAAAGTCGACTTCACCTACGCCTACCTTGACAATGCCCAGTGCGTCGTCGTCAAGAGCGAGAACCTTGCTACCTATACCTCGGCTGCATCGCTGGCGGGGAAGACCGGTACCGCTGAGAACGGCAGCGCCGGTGAGACCTACGCCAAGTCGGTGAGCACCGCCTTTGAGGGGGTTCCCGCACAGACCGATGTTTTCCGTGAGGTGAAGGCGGGTGCCGTTGACTTCGCCGTGATCGACCGTCTGCTTGCCGACAATATCGTTGGTAAGGGTGACTACGCCTCTCTTTCGATCGTCGAGGCCATTGAGATCGAGAAGGAGGTCTACTCGATCGGCTGCAAGAAGGGCGGCGACCTTGACGAGAAGATCAACGAGGCTCTCGTTGAGCTTCTGAACGAGGGTAAGATCGAAGAGCTTGCCGCGAAGTACAATGTCCGTGTGACCGACACCCTCATGGCGAAGAAGACCGCCGAGTAAGATGGCGCTTTTCTGGGAAGTCACTCTGGCTCTCCTCGAAGGATTTGGAACGACCTGTTCTATATTTGGGCTAACACTCGTGTTAGCCCTTCCTTTGGGGCTTCTCATCTCCTTCGGGACGATGTCCAAGATCGATCCTATTCGGATCGTCTTCAAGACCTTTGTCTGGATCATTCGCGGCGTGCCGCTGATGCTCCAGATATTTGTCGTTTTCTACGTCCCCGGCTTTGTGTTCGGGACGCCGATCGCCAGCCGCTTTATGGCAGCGATCATTGCCTTTGTTATCAATTACGCCTGTTATTTCTCCGAGATCTATCGCGCCGGCATCGAGGCTGTCCCCTTCGGGCAGACCGAGGCGGGGCGTGTTCTTGGGATGACCAAGAGAGAGATCTTCTTCCGCGTCACGCTCCTGCAGGTCGTTAAGCGCATCATCCCTCCGATGGGCAATGAGATCATCACTCTCGTCAAGGATACGGCGCTGGCCCGTGTCGTTCTGGTCATTGAGATCATCAAGGTCGCCGAGAAGTTTACGGCGCGTGCCATGATCTGGCCGCTGTTCTATACGGCAGTGTTCTATCTGATCTTCGTGGGTGCTTTGACCCTCCTTTTTGGCAAGGCCGAGAAAAAACTCTCGTATTTTAAGGTGTAAGCTATGGCGTTTTTAGAGGTTAAAAATATTCACAAGAGCTTTGGCGACACGCAGGTTTTGCGCGGCATCGACTTTTCGATGGAGCGCGGCGAGGTCGTGGTCATCATCGGCTCCTCGGGCGGCGGCAAGACCACCTTCCTCCGTTGCCTCAATTTTCTTGAAACGCCGAACGTCGGCACCATCACCGTTGACGGGGACGAGATCTTCAATGCCGCGGTCGAGTACACCGATGCCGAAACACGTGAGATGCGCCTGCGCTTCGGTCTCGTTTTCCAGTCCTTCAATCTGTTCCCCCAGTACACGGCACGCGAGAATATCGCCATGCCCCTTTACCTCCGCCGTATGGAGGCGCTCCGTCGCGAGGGGCTGGACCGCCGCGCGCTCCGCGCCCGGAAGCCCGAGGTGCAGGAGGCCGCCCGCCGCGAGGCTGACCGTCTGCTTGGGGATGTTGGACTGTCCGAAAAGGCCGGCCTTTATCCGCATCAGCTGTCGGGTGGCCAATGCCAGCGCGTGGCGATCGCCCGTGCCCTCGCCCTTTCCCCCGATATCCTGTGCTTTGACGAGCCGACCTCGGCCCTCGACCCCGAGCTGACGGGTGAGGTCCTGCGCGTCATCCGCGATCTGCGCAAGGACGGTCATACCATGATCATCGTCACCCACGAGATGGAATTCGCGCGTAGCGTCGCCGATCACGTGGTCTTCATGGCGAACGGCGTCATTGAGGAGCAGGGCGCTCCCGAGGAGATCTTTGGAAATCCTCACTCCGAGGCGCTCCGTACCTTCCTCAACCGCGAAAATAATTTTTAAAATCAATGGAGAGGCAATCGCCTCTCCATTTTGAGGTAACCCTATGAGAATGAGAAAGAAAAAGCACGGCGCTGAGCGCCTGGCCGCCTGTGCGGCTCTTCTGGCCGCTCGCCCCGAGGCTCCGTGGACCGATCCGCGCGCCCTTTTCGGCCGCCCTGGGGACGTCCGCCTTGAGATCGGCTGCGGCAAGGGCGGCTTTGCCTGCGGTATGGCCGCCGCCCACCCCGAGGCCAACTTCTTCGCCATGGAGAAGGTCTCGGATGTCCTTGTCCTCGCCGCCGAGCGCGCAATGCGCGAGGCCGATACGCGCCCCGACAATTTGCGCTTTATCAATGGCGATGCGCGCGACCTCGCGGCTTATTTCGGCGAGGGCACGCTCGACGTCATCTATCTGAACTTCAGCGACCCGTGGCCGAAGGCCGGGCACGCTAAGCGGCGCCTGACGCACAGGGCCTTCCTCGCTTCGTATATCGCGCTCCTTCGTGACGGCGGCGCCATTTGCCTGAAGACCGATAACGTCGGCCTCTTTGACTTCACCCTCGAGGAGCTTTCGGCCCTTGGCCTTGCGCCCGAGTTCGTGACCCGTGACCTCCACGCCTCAGAGGAGGCCGAGGGCAACGTGATGACCGAATACGAGAAGAGCTTTTCGGAGCAGGGGATGCCGATCCACGCCCTGCGCGTTATCGTCAAAAAGTAAACAAAACATTACTCATCAAAGGGCGCGAACCACCCGACTGTCGGGAGAATCCGCGCTTTTTGCATAGCGCTCCCTCCGTTGCTTCTTTCCGTCTCAAGGAGAAAAAGCAGGGCGAGTAGCGCCGCAAGCAGGAAAAAGAGAAGGGCGAGGAGAGGGCGGTCGTTGCGCATGGCGGATCCTTTCGCTTTGCATAAAACATCTCGGCGCGTAGAAGAATAAAGACGGTGCCCGAGACGATGGCGTTTTCGTTATTTTTTGCCGCCGAGGAAAAAATATTCTTGACGAGCCGCCCCCCGGTATGGTAAAATAAGTATAGAAGGATCCGCACCGTGCGGTCGTGAAAGGAGTTACGCTATGTTGGAGAATAAGTTTCAGGTGTTTGATGAGGCCCGCGAGTTTATTTCGCGCACCCGTCCGATCTTTGTAGAGCATCACGATTTCTCCGCCAAGCTCTTTAAG
>JAZNAD010000001.1:0-4692 GCA_045586345.1 Eubacteriales bacterium | reverse complement strand
GAATCGGCGGATCTCGCCGAAGATCAGGGGGACGGCATAGGTCGAGAAGGCGCAGCCACGCTCGGGGTCAAAGCTGCGGATGGCCTTGAGAAGCCCGAGATTCCCGAGCCCTACAAGGTCCTCGTAGTCGGTTCCGCGCCCGACGAAGCGAAGGGCAATGCCCGTGACAAGACCGCCGTTTTTCTTAACTAACTCTTCGGTAGCGGCGCGGTCGCCCGCCCGTGAGCGAAGAAGCAGAGGGAGGTTATCCTTGAAGCTTTTGTTTTCGTTCATTGCTCTGTGTCAGGACAGGCGCTTTTTCATAGTTACCCTTGTTCCCATCCCGATCCGACTGCGGACGGTCAGGCGGTCGGTGAAGGTCTCCATGACCGAGAAGCCCATACCGCTCCGTTCTCCGTCCGTATTGGTGGTATACAAGGGCTGGCGCGCCAGCCGCACATCGGGGATGCCGCACCCACGGTCGCGGACCGTGACCGTGATGCTTCTGTCGTCGTATAGGGCAACCGATATGTAGATAAGACCGCCCGAGCCGCCGTAGGCGTGGACAATGCAGTTCGTGACCGCCTCCGAGACGGCGCACTTGAGATCGGCCAGCTCCTCGACGGTCGGGTCGAGGGCGGCCGAGAAGGCGCCCACGATGGCACGGGCGGCCGCCTCGTTGGCCGAGAGCGCGGGAAGCGTGAGTTTCATTTCATTGATCTTATTAGCTTTCATTTTTGTCTCCTTACGAATTGACGGTCAGGTTTTCCAAGCGGTCGATGCCTGCGACGGCCAGCACCTTGCGGACGCGGAGCGAGGGGCTTTCGAGATGCACGGCCGTGCCTATCTCCTCGCAAAGCGCGCAACGCCCGAGGATCAGGCCGAGCCCCGAGCTGTCCATAAAGCCGACACCCGCGAGGTTAAGCACGAGGCGCGCCGGCCGATGCTTAAAGAGGGCCTTGTCGATGGCCTCGCGGGCGGCCCTTGCGTTGTGATGATCGATCTCCCCCGTAATCGTGGCGGTAAGCTCGCCGTTTTCCGCACGGAGGGTGACCGTAAGCGTTTCCTTTTCCATAACTTCCTCCTTACCATTAGGGACAAGAGCATTATAGCGCCGCCCATGACGGGGATTTTGTCAAAACGCGGCGATGGGGAAAAAATTTTTGGCACTCCCGACTGTTGACTTTTTCCTAAGAATATGATAAAATTACACTGTTGGGCTGTCCCCCCTGCCAGGGGGAGCAAAGAAACCTTTGAACGGAGAACCGAAATTATGAAAAAGAGCAGACTGTTTCTTCTCGTCGTGTTTGCTGCGCTGGCGGTGACGCTGGCCCTCTCGCTGGCCTCGTGTGGCGACGGTGACGGTGACGTGACGACGACAACGGCGGCATCCACCACGGCGGCGACCACGACCACGACGGCGCCGGTGACTACGGCGGTGCCCGAATACACGGCGACCTTTGAGGCTTACGATCCCGCGAACCCGAGCACGAAGCTTGAGGTTAAGGGGGCGACCGTCACCTTCAAGAAGGGTGACACAGCGCTCGATCCTACCCTGATCCCCGCCGTTCCCGCGATTCCCGGGTATGTCGGCGAGTGGGAGTCCTACTATCTCCCTGCCTCCAATATCACGATCAAGGCTGTCTATACCTCACTGACAAAGGGAAGCGACGGGCTGCTGTTCGAGAAGAACGCAGGGGGCACGGCGTACACCGTGGTCGGCTATACCGGCCGTCTTTGTCAGGTCGTCATCCCCGCTACCTATCAGGCGAAGGACGATGCGGCCGCCCTCCCTGTCACCGCGATCGGTGAGCTGTCCTTCTGGGGTACGGGCATTACGGGGCTCTATCTCCCCGCTTCGGTGACCGAGATCGGTGCCCACGCCTTCTCGCACTGCACGAAGCTTGCGACAGTCTCACTCTCCGCAGGCCTTAAGAAGATTGGCGATTACGCCTTCCTCCGCTGTGAGGCGCTTACCTCCCTCGCCATCCCTGCCACCACGACCGAGATCGGGGCGTATGCCTTCGGTGAGTGCATCGCTCTTACGACGCTTACCTTTCCGGCAGAGTCGGCCATCGTGAAGATCGGCAAGGGGGCCTTCTCCTCCTGTACTGCGCTTACTGCGCTTGCGCTCCCCACGCCGGCGGGGAACAGAAGCATCACGCTGGACGCCTACGCCTTCCTTGGCTGCTCCGCGCTTACGACGCTCTCTCTCCCTGTGTCGGCGACCTCCGGGAGCACGCACACCGTATTCTTTGGCTGCACGGCGCTTGAGGCGGTCACCTGCCCGGTCAATTGGCTGACCGCGATCCCGAAGGAGAGCCTGACGGCGGCCGTGGTGAACGGCGGCGCGACCCTCTCCGACAAGGCTTTGGCGGGTGCCAAGAGCCTTGTGTCTCTTGACCTTACGGATGCCGTGTCCGCCATTGCCGCCGACGCCTTCCGCGATTGCGTTTCGCTTTCCTCAATCGCGGCGACCGATAACAACCGCTTCAAAATCGTAAATGGTATACTTGTGGAGGAGTTTGAGGTTGAGAGCGTCCTGAAAAAGACCCTGATCTGTGTCCCCGTTACCACCACCGGCACGGTGGATCTTACCGGCATTACCGCCATCGGCAACTATGCCTTCTACGGTGTTTCCGGCATCACGGCGATCGATCTCTCGGGCATCAGCGCGATCGGCGACTACGCCTTCTACGGCTGCTCGGGCATCGAGGCGCTGGCGATCCCCGCGGGCTGCACGGTAGGCAAGAATGCCTTTGAGGATTGCACGGGCATCACGATGCTGAGTGTTGCCGCCGACTGCACGGTGGGCACGGGTGCCTTCCTCGGCTGTGACAGCGTCCATTCCGCGATTCTTCCCACGTCTGCCCTTGCCTCGCTTCCGAAGGAGGCGCTGGTGAACGTTCACATCAACGCCGGCGATGCGATCGCAAGACGCGCCTTCTACGGTCAGACCAAGCTTGAGCGCGTGATCCTTGCGTCCAGCGTGACGAGAGTGGGCCAGAACGCCTTCTTCGGCTGTCAGAACGCCGCCATCTTCTGCGACTTCGCGGCCACTGCCGTGACCGAGGATTTTGCCGAGGGCTGGAACGGCGATTGCACGGTTTATTATGCCGGCGAATGGACGGCCGATGGCACTACGGGGCTTCCAACACCGAATACTCCTCCCGCCCAAGAGTAAGAACGGGCTTCCATTTTAGCATAACCGAAAAAAGGAGAGCAGTGTTCTCCTTTTTTCTATTGCCGTGCACGACCGCTTGACGTGCGTTTTGTACGCCTGCGGGTCGCGTTCGGCAATTTCTGCTCGAAATTTGTGCGCGTGGGCGCTACGATCGCGCGAATAACCGAAAAGGAGCAGGCTGCGGCCTTCTCCTTTGCAAATTTTTATAAGAATTGCCCTTGACTTTCTCCACGCGGTGTGGTAAAATTTCCCTTGCGCATAAAGAATAAGGAAGTATAGTACGATGAATGCGTTTGAAAGAGTTGTTGCATGGCTGCAGGGAGGAACCGAGACGCCCGCCATTTTCGGATGGTATCATATCCTGTGCGTTCTTTCGGTAGCTGCCCTCACGGTCTTTTTGTGCCTTCGCTATCGCGATGCCGACGAGAGGGTCGTGCGCCGCATCCTTCTTTTTGCGTGGATCGCGATGCTTGTCGTTGAGAGCTACAAGCAGCTGGTATTCAGTATGGACATTGAGGACGGTGTGGCCGTCTGGGAGTATACCTGGTACGCCTTCCCGTATCAGTTCTGCTCGACGCCGATCTACGTTCTCCCCTTTGCCATTTTCTTCAAGGAGGGGCGTGTGCGTCATGCGGCTATCGCCTTTATCCAGAGCTTTTCCTTTTTTGCGGGACTGGTTGTTATGGTATATCCCGGCGACGTCTATATGTCAATGATCGGGATCAATCTGCAGACGATGATCCATCACGGCCTGCAGGTCACGCTCGGGATCTATCTGCTTGCGCGCTATCGCCGGCAGCTTGGCCTTAGGCACTTTTTGTCGGGCGCTTGCGTTTTTGCCGTTATGGTGGCGGTGGCGTTGGCCCTTGACATTGGCGTGTATCATGCTCTGGCCGCGTGCTTCGATGACGTTCCCACCTTCAATATGTTCTTTATTAGTCCGTATTTTGACTGCACGCTTCCGATCCTTGAGGCTGTCTACGGAGGCGTACCTTATCCTGTGTTTCTTGCGATCTACATTCTCGGCTTCTGCCTTGCGGCCTCGCTCGTCTATATGGCGGGGCGGGGGATCGCCGTGCTGGCAGGAGGGCGGCATGCTGCGGAGGAATAAGGCCACCCTCAACGTTGTGCTCTGCCTCTTTCTTGCAGTCGAGCTGACGCTTTCAGTCCTTTTGCATACCTCGGGGCGCATTGACCGTATCCTTTCCTACGCTGTTGTGGTGCTGGCCTTTGTCTTCTGCCTTTTGTTATATAAAAGGAACGCCGTTTGGCTTCTGACGGCCGCCGCCCTCCTTTTTACGCTTTGTGCCGATTATTTTCTGGTCCTCCGGGGGGACCTTTATCTTACGGCAATGCTCTTTTTCTCTGCGACGCAGCTTTTGTATGCCTTCCGCCTTTTTTGCGGTGAGGAACGGCGCCGCCGCACTCTGCATCTCGGCGTACGGGGCGGCGCTATCCTTTCGGCGCTCGCTGCCACGTGCCTTACTGCCGGAGAGAACACCGATGCCTTGGCGCTCATCGCCCTCTTT